>CAUJET010000139.1 GCA_963169665.1 Actinomycetota bacterium
CGCCAACGAGGTCAAGGAACTCGCCAAGGAGACCGCCAAGGCCACCGAGGACATCAGCGCCAAGATCGAGGCGATCCAGAACGACACCAACTCCTCGGTCGAGTCGATCACGGGGATCCTGTCGATCATCGACCAGATCGCTCAGTTCCAGGACACGATCGCCTCCGCCGTCGAGGAGCAGGCCGCCACCACCAGCGAGATCGCCCGGTCGGTCGACCAAGCGAGCCGTGGCAGCCAGGAGATCACGGCCAACATGCACACCGTCGCCCAAGCCGCCGACTCCACCGCCAACGGCGCGAACGACTCCAGCCGGGCCGCCAGCGAGCTCGCCCGCATGGCCAGCGATCTCCAGTCGCTCGTCGGACAGTTCCGCTACTGATCGGCGCCTGACCGGCCGATACAGAGAGCGGACCTCCGTACCGGTCCGAGCCGTCCGCGGCGACACCCGGTACCGACCGTCCGCCCGCCGCATCACCGTCCCCACAGGAGCACCAGCCGATGTCCACGAGCGTCTTCCTCGGTCGTCAGCCCATCTTCGACCGGAAGCGCAGGACGTACGCGTACGAGCTGCTGTACCGCAACGGCACGGAGAACCTCGCGTTCTTCCGCGACCCGGACGACGCCACCCGCCGCGTGCTGGAAGTGGCGATGCTCGAGTGGGGGTTCGACCGTGTGGTGGGCGATCGGTACGGCTTCATCAACGCCGCGTCGGGCATCCTGCACAGCGGCATCCTCGAGATCCTCCCGGCCGACCGAGCCGTGATCGAGCTCGTGCAGGACATGGTCTTCGACGGCACCGTCCTCGACGCCATCCGCGGGGCGCACGCACGCGGCCTGCGCTTCGCGCTCGACGACGTGTCGACGACCGCCCGACCTGGCTTCGCCGACGTCGCGCCGTTCATCAGCGTGGTGAAGGTCGACCTGCAAGCGGTCGGTCTCGACGGCCTGCCGTCGCTCGTGGCCGATGTGAAGGCTCTGTTCCCGAAGGCGCTGCGGCTCGCCCAGAAGGTGGAGGAGCACAGCGAGTTCGAACATGCCGCATCGCTCGGCTTCGACCTGTTCCAGGGCTACTTCTTCGCCAAGCCCGAGGTGATGGGCCGCACCGAGCGGCCGGCCAACCTCACCGCTGCCGTGCAGCTGATGGGCGAGGTGAACCGCCCGGAGGTGGACCTCGATCGGGTGGAGCAGCTCATCGCCGCCGACCCGACCCTCGCCTACGGCCTGCTCCGGCTGGTGAACTCCAGCTCCTACGGGCTCACGGTGCACGTGCAGTCGATCCGCCACGCCATCGTGATGCTCGGCCTGTCCCAGGTGCGCCACCTCGCGGTGCTGCTCTCGATGGCCTCGTCGGCCCAGGCGGTGAGCGAGGAGCTGATCGTGCTGGCGGCGACGCGGGCGAAGATGGCTGCCGGCATGGCGGGCGGCGATCAGCAGCTCGCCAACGCCTGCTTCACCGCCGGCCTGCTGTCGGTGATCGACGCAGTGTTCCAGTGCCCGATGGCCGAGCTGCTCGCCGATCTGCCGCTGCAGACCGACGTGCGTCGCGCGCTGCTCGACGGCAGCGGCGAGATCGGCGAGATCCTCGCCGCCGTGCACGCGTTCGAGCGGGCCGACACCGCCGCGCTCGAGCGGCTGCACCCCGACGCAGCGCTGCAGCTGCGCGAGTGGTTCGGCGACGGCGCGCAGTGGGGCGAGTCGCTCCGACGCGAGCTCGCCCCGCAGACCTGACGTCACGGCGACGCGGCACCAGCTCCCGAGGTGCACGGTCGAGAGGTGCCCCCCGCCTCAGCGATCGGACCGTTCCACCTCCTTCGAGAAATCCGGGTGGGCACCGATCAGCGCAGTCGATCCGCTGCCACAATTGGAGGGTGACGCACCGTGCCGTTCGATCGAGGCTTGAGGTGCTCGGGCTGTCGGCCCTCGCCTTGACGGGACTGGTTGCCTTCACCCTTGTCGTGGCGACGATGACCAGGGCCGACGGCCCGAAGGACCCGCCGCTCGCCACGTCAGCGACGATCGACCCCGATCGCGCGGTGTTCACCCTGGTCGATCACGGCGAGCTGCCGTTGGAGGCAGGGTGCGATCAGCTCGCCTACCACGCGCAGATGGCGATGTGGAATTCTGCGCTCGCGGATGACCTACTGGACTTCGGGTGCGCCTTCCCGATCCTGACCGATGCCGCATCACCGGTGTCTGCCCCGACAGCGGACCCGGCAATGGATCTGTCGGCCGACTTTGCGCCGCTGAGATACCAAGACCTGATCGGAGCGCTGCAACGTGCCGGTTTCGAGGTGTGTACCGAGGTACGCATCGTCGAGCCACCAGGGGGTGGCTTCGTGTACGGATTCATCTTTCACCTTCGTCAGGTGTCGTGTGTGAGCGACGCTGCGGAGATCGAGGTGGTGGTGCGCGAGTACGCAACGAGCGCGCACCGTGATGTTGCGGCGCGCCGCATGGCGGAGCGTGATGCCGATCTGATGCCATTGGCACTGGGTCGTTGGGTGATCTCCTTTGAGGACCTCGATCGCTCGGGGGCGGCCGATCTGTCCATGGCGCGCACGGCCGTGTTGGACCTCGGCGGTGTGCCTGGGTGAGCGGGCACCTCGACCGATGCCGACGTGTCGGGTCCTGGGTCTCGATCATGGCTGCTGCCGCCGTCCTCGTCGGCTGCGCAGCGGGCCAGGACAGCGACGCGAGAGCGATGCTTCGCCGAGCTGGCTCGGTCACCTACCCGGAACGGTTCACGCTCGTCGACCGGCCCGACGCGCCCGGTCTGCAACGGTGCTTCACCGACGAAGTGCCGGTGACCGTTGCCGTCGATCGCAGCGCTGGGGCCGCTTCGATCAGCCGTGCGGGCGAAGCAGTGGTCGCCATCGTCTCGTCGGGGGTGGCGTGGATCGACGCTGCCGCCGCCACCGACGGACAACTGGTCGGCTGGATCGAAGTGACGGCCCAGGATCCGTCCGAGGACCGCGAGATGTTGCTGCAGGCCGTCGGGCCATCGGTCGCCGCCTACGTCAGCGGATTCGAACTCCCCGAATCGCCGGGTGTGACGGCGTCCGGCGCACGTGAGTCGGCGGCGAGCATCGAGCTTCGCGACGACGGCACCGTTCGAGCCGTGATTGAACGTCTTACGTCGGTCGACGACGGCGATGTGGATGACGGTGGCGAAGAACTGGAGTTCACCGTGGACTTCGTGTTCGACGACGCAGGCCGCGTGGCCAGCATCGCGGCGCGACCGTCGATCGTGCCGGAGAGCACAGCGGACGAGGAGGAGTCGTTCGGCTACGTGCTCGACTACGACTGGTCCGGTGGCGCGCAGATCGAGCTTCCGGATCCGGCGACGATCACGCCTGCTCGTGCAGTGGTCGATGCGATCGTGGTGCCGATCCGGTCGGCCTTCGAGTGCTCGATCGGAGGGTGATGATCGGCGGCCAGCTCGCGAATCCGCTCTCACGACGCGTCCGCTGAACCTCGTTGCCGGTCTGGGTCGTTTCCGGTCAGGTCGGGACCAAGGACCGTCGCCCCCGATCACGGTGGCTTCGTAGAGTGTCCGAATGCGATCGCACCGGATCCTCGCTCTCGTTCTCGTGGCCGCCGTCGTCGCCGTTTCCTGCGGTGACGGCGGCGAGGCCCGCGACCTCGTCGGCTACCGGCCGTCTGCGGTGCAGCAGGTCGATTCCGTGTCGGTTCCCGACGTGAGTCATCCGGATGAGACGTTCGCATTCCGGGCCGATCCGGGCCAGGTGCTGATCGTCTACTTCGGGTACACGTCGTGTCCCGATGTGTGTCCCACATCGCTGTCGATCGTGAAGTCCACGGTGCGCGACCTCGGCGATGACGGGGATCGGATCGACCTGGCGATGGTCACCGTCGATCCGGATCGCGACACCGACGAGATCATGTCCGGCTATCTCGGCAGCTTCCTCGACCGTGCGCATGCACTGCGCACCACCGATCCCGAACTGCTCCGCAACGCGGCAGATCTGTTCGGTGTCAGCTACAGCGTCGAGACCCAGGCCGACGGCACGGTCGACGTGTCACATTCAGGCGCGATGTATGCGGTCGACGACACCGGCAAGGTGATGATCACCTGGCCGTTCGGTGTCACCAAGGACGACGTCCAGGGCGATCTCGAGACGCTGCTCGCCTGACCGGTCATCCATCGTCCGCACGCTTTCGGCTGTCAGCCCAGTTCCGGTGAGACCCGCGTCGGGCCAGCCTCGCCAACTCCCCTCCCGGACGCGTCCGCCGGATCGATGTCGAGGTTCCGTGCGAGTTCGCGTCCGCCGAGCACCGCGGCCATCAGCGTGGGCACGATGACGGTGAAGCTCGCGGCGATCGTCCAGCGGCGCACCCATTCCGGTAGCTCCGTGACGAGCAGGGGTTTCCACAGCTGATCGGTGGCTTCACCGCCGAACAGCCACAACGACAACACCCCGGCGGCGAGCGCAGCTCCGAACCAAAACCGTCGTCGGCGCCACACAGCAACGCCGAGGCCGGACACGGCGGCGATCGCGAGTCCACTGACGATCACCAGGAAGGCGTGCTGGGCGATCGTCGCATCCGACGCGGCGACATCGTCGGCGACCCGTACGACGTTGGCCGCCATCACCACCCACACCATCACTGCGACCGGTCGCGCCAACACGTCACTCCAGGGGCGCCCGTGACGGCGGGCCACGACAGCCGCGAACAGCGCGCCGAAGGCGGCAAGCGATCCGGCGATGGGCGGCCACCATGCGACCGAGGGTCGCCACCACAGCTCGCCTGCGGCGTCGACGCGGGCCGACGCTGCGCCATCACCTACGACGAGGGGAATCGTCCACCGCTGGACGAGCGTCGACCGACTGGGGTCGGTGACCACGACCGGCATCGCTGTCGACATCCAATGTGCTCGATGGTCGTGCCAGGAGAAGATGCCGGAGTCGCTCACTTCGCGCCATTCGGGTTCGGCGTTCGCGTCGGCGGTGTCGGGCACCTCGGCGCCGAACCGGGAGGCGTTCAACCATGTCGCCGGGGACCGGGTGTTCTCCCACACCGAGCCGTCGGCGTCGAAGCGCAAGTAGGGCTCGCCTTCGTAACCGAGCACCACCACGGCCTCGCCCGTGCGGTTCGTCAGCTCGAGTCCGGCGTCGCCGCCGAGCACCTGCCACTCAAGGCCCGGGTGGGCGGCTTCGGTGACGACGGTCTCGTAGTTCGTGGCATCAGGGCCACCGCCGTGGGCCGATGCCGTCGACGGCGTGAGTGCGACGATCGCAAGAACGGCCGCGACGCACCGCACCCAGCGAGTCATCGCCCGGCGACGCCCGCTCACCCTCGGACGGGACATGACGACCTGCCGGTCCACCTCGGAGCGATCAGCCACGTCGAGCAGTCTCGCTGCGGAGCGGTGAACGGACACCTCGGGCACCACATGTCACGCCCCATTCGGCCGCTCAGACGACGTCGATCGTCATCGTGAACACCACCTGGTCGAACTCGCCGTATCGGGCGGTCACGACGACCGTCCAGGTCCCGGCGACAGGGAACACGGCCTGGTCGGTCGTCACGTGGTTCGGGCCTGCCGGGGACACGTCGATCACGATCGGTCCCAGACCCTGATCGGGCAGGGATGCCGAAACCGTGATCTCATCGGCCTTGTCGAGGGTGCCGCCCGGGCTGAAGATGACGACGTGCATCGTCGTGCCACCTGTTCGAGCCGGGGCGAGTTCGAGCTGGGCGACCCGTTCGCCCTGGATCGCCGACGCCGATGCGGTGACGGGGATGGGAGGGCCAACCGCGATCGGAGGAGTACTCGCGGCCATGCCTGCCGTAGCCACGAGGACGACCACGATCCCGGCGATCTCGGCAACGACGGTGCGCCGGAGACGATGCCTCGGTGGGGATGCCGGCTCCGACGACGAGATCGATGCCTGATCGTGCAGCGAGCCGACCTGCGCGTCGGATGTCGATGCGGTCGTCACGGCGACCATACCGATCGTCTGACGCGACACGGCCGCGATGGTGATCACCACGACGACGACCACGAGCTTGACGATCAACCATCGCCCGTAGGACGTGTCGGTCAGATCGTTGACCGACGAGAGTTGGCGGACAGCGCTCACCGTGCCCGTCGCCGCGAGCACGGCGACGGTCGCGAGCGCGGCAGGCGCGAACGATCGTGCCACGTGCATCAGTCGCTGAGGGGCGACGACGAGCGCGAGGACGACCAGCGCGCCGAGCCACAGCGCCATCGCCGAGAGGTGTGCAACCGTCACCACGAACCCGACGGTGACCCACCGGCCGGTGACGGCGTGGCCTCCGGCGGCGAACACGGCGAACGTCGCCATCGAGGCGGCCCCGACCGCGACACGACCACGCCGAACCGACGTCAGCCCCGACCTCAGGCGGATCGCCGCCGGCGCGAGCGCGACCGGGACGAGTCGTGCGAACCACCATCGCCCCGATCGTGTGTCCAGCACGTCCGTCCACCCTGCCGATGCCCAGGAGCCGGTGAGCACCGACGACTGGGCCGCGATCATGACGAGCGTGCCGATCCCTGCGAGGACAGCACCGGATGCGAGGAGTCGGCCGACCCGGCGGCTGCCGACCTGATCGGGCGCCAACCAGCCCATCGCCATGAACACACCGAGCAACACCGCGAGACCGGTCGCAGACGCCCAACGACCGAGCAGCATCGCCGGTCCACCATCGGACGAGTCCGACGATCCACGCGCCTGGGCCAACAGCAGCGCGCCGGGGTTGTTCGAGGCCTCGCCGACGCTGAACACGTACGCGCCACCGATCGGGTGGGAGTCGGCCGACACGGCGCTCCAACCGACGGCGTACGTACCGTCCGCGAGTTCGGGCACGTCGATCCGCATGGTGTCGGAGCCGAGCGCCTGGTCGACCTCGCCGAGCTGGATTCGGGCGCCGGCGCCATCGAGGAGGCGGATCGAGTCGTCGACCGGATCCACCGGCTCGGTGAAGCGCAGCACGATCTCCGTGGGCGCGACCTCGAGCACCGCCCCATCCGCGGGATCCGACGACATCAGACTGGCGTGGGCGAACGCCTGACCGGCGATCGCGAGACCGCAGAAAGCGGCGACGACGACCAGCGTCAACCGCCGAACCGCCGACCTCACCGACGGCCCTGCCCGCGTGCCCGTCTCGACTGGCGTAGGGCCAGCGCACCGATGACCGCGACGCCCACGATCGAGCCGATCAGGATCCACACCCCACCCGAGCCACCGCCCGACGCATCACCGTTCGTCTCGGGAGCCGACACGACGGGAGGCGTCGTCTCGTCGGCCGGAGCCTCCGTGGTCGGAGTGACTTCGTCGTCCGCGGTCGGAGCGACGGTCGACGGCACCGTCGTCGACACGGACGTGGTCGACGCGATCGTCGAGTTCGGCGACGCGGACGTGGTCGACGCCGGCGATGACGTGGAGGGCGTCGCCACGGGCTCGGTCAGCACCATCGCCGGAGCGGGTTCGTCGAGTTCGGCTCCGCTCCCGTCGGAAGGGATGTCGATCCACCGGATCTCGCCGACCTCACAGCGTTGGACGAACGGGAAGTACAGCGTGGCACCGGGTTCGACGGGCAAGGTCATCCGGATCCGGAACGTCTGCGGTGTGTCGTCGGGTAACGGCCCGCCGACGAAGGTGACCACGTCGCCGTCGACCGACGACGTCCACCCGTCGGTCGCCTCCGGCAGAGGCGTGGTCACGCCGGCCGGCAGTCGCATGTCGAGCTGCACGGTCGGTGAGCCGTCGCAGCCGTGTTCGACGGTGAATCCCACCACCTGTTCACTGCCAGCCGGCGCTTCGGCCGGCTCCGGGTCGATGTGTGCGTACACCGACGACGGCCACCCGCACACCATCGCGACCGCCGCGATGACGAGCACCAGGCGATGCCACCGACGATCCCTCGGGGCCGACCGGCGGCCTGCCCGATCGTTCATGCCGAGAGCGCGTCGAGGTGGGTGCGCAGCTCGACATCGTCGACGATGACGTCGAGTCGTTCCACCACCGACCCGTTGCTGTCGATCAGGAAGATCACCGGCTCGAAGCTGAGCTTCAACGCCTCCACACCAGCAGCGACCGTGGTTGCGGTCATGTCGGTGTACACCTCGGTGTGGAGGAACCGGATGTCCGGATAGTCGGGAGCGACCTGCAGCATCAGGTCGAGGATCGGGCCGCAGATCGCGGTCTGGCAGAACGCCGGCGTCCCGACGAGATATGCGATCCGCTCACCGGAGCGCAGCGCCTCGTTCAACGACGCAGCATGGAACGAGCACTCCGGCTGGCGGGTACACACCGGATCGACCCCGCGAGGCTCGAACAACGTCGGGGTGTCGAAACCCGGCATCGCCGATCCGACACTGGGGAACGGGATCGCCTCGGCAGGGGTGGCGGAGAAGTTCAGATCGGCCGTGTCGCCGTCGACGGTGAGCCGCAACAGGTACGGCCCATCGGCCGGCAGGTCGACCCGAGCGACGTAGTACGCACGCGGCAACCCGCTGTCATGACGCCTCGCTGTCACCGAAGCAATCTCGGCATCGTTCTTGTCGAGAAGAACCGCCGCGATCTCAGCAGGTCCACCGACACGCAGACTTCCATCGAGATCGGCGAGCCCGAACACGATCCGGCGATCTGCTCCGGTCTGCACGCTCGGCTCCGCCATGAACCGCATCGTCGCCAGCCCGTCGGGCGCTGCTGTCGTCGCGGCGGCCCCGCCGCCCTCACCGTCGCTGCCGCCACAGGCTGCGAGCAACGCCGAACCGGCCACGATCGTGAGGAACGATCGACGTGTCGATGTCGAGAGGTCGGGGGCCGATCCGATGTGGGAGGGTTGACGCACGACCCGATCGTAGAGGAACATCTGTATCCATGTACAGCTGTCGGGTTCGCACGCTTCGTCGGGAACGCTCATGAGCGCAGCCATCGATCGCCCGGTTGCGGATGCGTGCGAGGTGACCCTTGTCGACGCAGACCGCGTGGAAGCCGCCCGGGGCAAGCTGCCCACGGCGTTGGAGATCGACCGGCTCGCCGACTGGTTCCGCCTCCTCGGCGATCCGACCCGGGCACGAATCCTGTACGCGTTGCTGGAGGCCGGCGAACTCTGTGTGTGCGACATCTCGGCCACCATCGACGTCGTCGAATCCACGGTGTCGCACTCGCTGCGATGGCTGCGCGCGGCCAACGTCGTGACCGCTCGTCGATCGGGGCGGATGATGTTCTACAGCCTCGACGACAGTCACGTCCGACTCCTCCTCGACCTCGGTCGCGAGCACCTCGCACACCGACAAGGCCCGGAATGAACCCGTTCCACCCGAAACATGTCGGCACCCCTCCCTCCGGCGAGCCCGCACGATGAGCACCCCGAGGCCCCGCAACCGAACAACCATGCTGATCGTCACGGCCAGTGCTGTCGCAGCCGCGCTGATCCTCGTTGCAATCATCTTCGGAGGCCGCAACGACGAGGAGAGCGGCGCCCTCGGCGCCGCGGCGACGACGCTCGCTGCCGGTTCTGCATCGCCCGTATCGGTCACCTTCCTGCCCGACGCCGCGCACGAACAGCTCCCTGCTGCTGCCGGCTGCGATCAACTCGCGTTCCACTCTGCGATGGCGATGTGGAATCCGGCGCTCGCCGACGAGATGCTCGCCGCAGACTGCCCCTTCCCGTTCGAACCCGAGTCGATCGACCTCAGCGGCGGCGCAGAGGACCCGACCATCGATGCACCGTTCGAACCGCGCCCGTTCCAGCAGATCTTCGACCTCCTGACCGCCGAGCGCGCCGGGATCTGTGCGGTCGCCCGTCTCGGCGAGGAGTCGGTCCAGGGATTCGTGTGGGGCTTCGAGGTCAAGGCCCAGTCCGATGGCTGCGCCGAGAACCAGCCGGACCTCACGATCCGTGTCCGCGAGTACGCCACCCGGGCGCATCGCGACCAGGCCGCCAATGAACTGCCCGCCGGCAGCGCACTGGTCCTCGGACGCTGGGCGATCGAACTCGACGGGGCCAGCGACCCGCTCCGTGCCGGCCTCGTCGACCTCGGCGCCGCCGTCGTCGCATGACCCGCCGGCAAAGGAATACGCGAAGCGGGCGACGACTGCTCGCTTCCGCGGCGCTGGCCGTGGTGATCGTCGTGCACCCTCACCCGGTCGCCTCGGCGCGAGCGCCAGCCGAGTTGTTGGATCGCGCCGCCATCGCATCGCAGCGTGCCGTTCGCCTGGGTGGCGTGGACGACCAACCTGGCGGACTCGTCTTTCCCTTGGCCCCGACGCCGCGCTGCGACATCCTGGACAGCTTCGGTGACCCACGTTCGGGCGGACGGAGACACGAAGGTGTCGACATGCTGGCATCCCTCGGGCAGGCGGTGTACGCCGCTGCCGATGGCGTGCTCACCACTCAGTACGTGGACGGACGGAGCGACTCCGAGCTCTCGGGCAACGCCTGGCGTCTCACCGCCGCTGATGGCACGGTGTTCTTCTACGCCCACCTCTCGGCGTTCGGTCCCGGCCTGAGCGTCGGATCGGTCGTCGTTGCCGGCCAGCAGATCGGTTCGGTCGGCGACACCGGCAACCCCGGCGCCGGCAACTTCCACCTCCACTTCGAGCTCCAACGCAATGGAACGCCGATCGACAGTCTGCCCCTCTTGCAGATCCCAAGCGGCTGCAGGGTGTACTGACGGTTGGCGGACGTGTCGTTCAGCCGTGCTGGACGATGGACACGACGAGGAGGATCGCAGCGGCAGCGAACACCACGAGCGCCGCGACGGTGATCCGTGACTGCGTTCGGGCGCTCGCAGGCGGCGTGAGGTGCGTGGCAGTTTCCTTCATCAGCACAGAACCAGCCGACGATTCGGCAGCCTCGTGACCGGTCGTCGCGTCTCCGATGAGGTCGCCGTGCTCGCCAACGCCGTGCCCGCCAACGCCATGCCCGCCAACGCCATGCTCGGCGGCGACGTCGTCGACATCACCCGATTCAGAGGTGGGTGGTCGGTCGTCGTTCACATCGGCTCCTGTCCGCGGGCTTGAAGCATCCCATTCATCGCATCGATCTCGGCCAGCTGGGTGGACACGATCGCATCGGCAATGCGTCGCACCTCGGGTCGAACCTGCATGTCGAGCACTGCCTCGGCCATGCTCACCGCGCCCCGGTGATGAGCGATCATCAGCTGCAGGAACTGGGTTTCGGCCTCCTCGACGGGTAAGTCGGCCAGGTCCGACACCTGATCCCGACTGGCGAGGCCCGGCATCTGCATCGGCCCGTCCATCCCTTCCGATGCTCCACCGCCGTGGGACATCCACGCCATCGGATCGGAACCGGTCGGCGACACGTCCCACTGCTCGAGCCAGCCGTAGAACCTGCCGAGCTGGCTCTGCTGTCCGAGGGCGATGTCGTTCGCGAACATCGCGAACGGGTCTTCGTCGCTGCGCCGATGGATGATCTCGGCCATCGCGACTCCTTGGTCGTGGTGCACGGCCATGTCACGGACGAAGCCGACCTCGACCGAGCGTTCCGACGGTGTCCCGGCAGCGGTGTCGCCGTCGGCGAGCGCGGACCACACCGACAGGCCGACCGCAGCCACCACGGTGATCGCCAGTGAGGTCTGTGCAGCGCGCCTCACCGTGGGTCTCCGACGCCACCTGCACACGGTGCGCCCGGTTCGGGCGACGACGGTGACAGTTGATGCCGCTGGATGAACGCCGCCAGTGCCGGGTCGCCCGGGTCGTTGAAGCGCTGCTGGACGCCCCATGCCGATGCGACGACAGGCGCGTCGAGCCCGTCGAACGGCGCCACGAGCACATGCGAGGCAGCGACCGCGAGACGTTCCAGGGTGCCGGGGTCCTCGACAGCGTCGACGTCGTACGAGATCCACACGGCGCCGTGCTCGAGCGAGTGCACCGCCGTTTCGTTCGGTACATCGACGTCGTAGACGCCGCAGTTCTGCCATGCCGGATGGTGCGGGCCACCCACGGGAGGACTCTGTTCGTACACCACCGGCTCGGTGACGTGATCCGCACGCTCGATCTCGTAGGTCACCTCGCTCGCGGCATCTGATGATTCCGTCGCTGCTGCCGCAGGCGAATCCGACGAATCCGACGACGCGCAGGCTGACGAGAAGGCGAGCAGCGAGCCGAGTGCGAACATCGAGGTGACGGTGCGAGGCACATGCATGCCACGACTGTACATGGGTACAGATGTCGGGTCGAGGTGCACAGCACGGCGGATCGACACGCTCGATGTTCGGTGAGGGCGCATCCATGACGGAGCGCGACTGGTCGCCCGATGTGGTTGTCAGTTCGTGCAGCTGTCAGTACGTGCAGCTGTCAGTACGTGAAGACGCCTAACGACCCGTCCCGGTCGACGAGCATCACGGGTTGGTTCGACCAGCTCGCCTGGTCGCCGCCCATGCCGGGGCTGTCGGATGGCATGCCGGGCAACGCCAGACCGGCGGCGCCGGGTCGATCGGCCAGCAGACGCCGGATCGCTTCGGCCGGCACGTGTCCTTCGATCGCGTAGCCGTCGACGATCGCGGTGTGGCACGAGGCGGCACTGTCAGGTATCCCGACCGACAGCCGAAACTCGGGGCGAGCCGGATCATCGGTCACCTCGACCGTGGCGCCGTTCGTTCGCAGGTACCCGACCCACGCTGAACAACAGCCTCAACCAGGGTCTCGACGGACCGCGAACGAGACGCCGGCCAGCGTGCCACCGGACCCGGCAGTGCCAGACGGCGTCGAGGTAACACCATCGCTATCGGAGCAGCCGGCCACGACTCCTGCTGCGCCGGCGAGGCCGGCGCCCAGCAGTTCGATGAAGCCTCGTCGTCCGATTGGTGTCATCGCTCGTGGACCGTAGTGGAGCGATCCACGGGTGTCGCAGCGCTGCTGGGTGCGGGTGCGCCGTGCGACGGACGGCGGAGCAGTCGGAGTCCGTTGGCGATCACGACGAGGCTGGCGCCCATGTCGGCGAGGACCGCGACCCACAGCGACGCCGTGCCGGTCATGGTGAGCGCGAGGAAGACGGCTTTGACGCCGAGGGCGATGCTGATGTTCTGCCACAGCACGTGCGAGGTGTGCGTCGAGATCCGGATCGTCTCGGCGATCTTGCGCGGGTCGTCGTCCATCAACGCGATGTCGGCGGTCTCGATCGCGGTGTCGGTCCCCGCGGCCCCCATGGCGATACCGAGATCGGCTTTGGCCAGCGCAGGGGCATCGTTGACGCCGTCACCGACCATGCCGACGGCGCCGGCGGTCACGACGAGTTCGGTGATGATCCGCAGCTTGTCGTCCGGGAGCAGATCGCCGCGAGCGTCGTCGATGCCGGCCTGGCGCGCGACCGCTGTCGCGGTGCGCTGGTTGTCGCCGGTGAGCATGATCGTGGTCACGCCCAACGCCCGGAGGTCGTCGACGGCCTGGCGGCTCTGCGGACGCAGGGTGTCGGCAACCGCGAGCACGGCGAACGGAGCGGCGTTCATCACCACGATCGCCGTCTTCGCCTCGTTCTCCAAACGCTCCAGGGTCTGCTCGAGCTCGGGACCGCAGACACCCATCTCCTCCACGAGGCGGTGGTTGCCGATGGTGTACGTGACACCGTCGATGGTCGCGCGCACGCCTCGACCGGTCAGCGCCTCGAACCCTTCGACGGTGGCGAGCGTTCCCCCGTGTGCGCTCACGACCGCATGTGCGACCGGATGTTCGGACATCGCTTCGATCGACGCCGCGATCCGCATCACCTCGTCATCGGAGTGCTCCCCGATGTTGATCAGATCGGTCAGTGCGGGCTTGCCGTGGGTGAGGGTGCCCGTCTTGTCGAGCGCGACGGTTCGCACCTTGCGGGCGTTCTCGAGATGCACACCGCCCTTGATCAGAATCCCTCGGCGGGCCGCGCCACCGAGCCCGGAGACCACGGTGACCGGCGTCGAGATCACCAGCGCGCACGGGCACGCCAGCACCAGCAGCACCAATGCCTGGTAGAACCAGTCGCGGAAGCTGCCGTGACCGGCGACCACCGGGACCGCGGCGACGAGGATCGCCAGCACGAACACCAGGGGCGTGTACACGGCCGCGAAACGGTCGACGAAGCGTTGCGCCGGCGCCTTGTCGGCCTGCGCTTCCTGGATCGAGCGGGCGATCCGGTCGAGCGTGCCTTCGCCCTTGGCCGAGGTGACGGTGACCTCGAGGGTGCCGCGCTCGTTGATCGTGCCAGCGAACACCTGATCACCGACGACCTTGCCGACCGGGATCGATTCGCCCGTGATGGGCGCCTGGTTCACCGAACTCGCCCCGGCAGCCACCCGCCCATCGAGCGCGATCCGCTCTCCCGGCTTCACCAGGATCACCGCGTCCAACGGCACGTCTCCCGTGGGGACCTGCACCCAGTCACCATCGCGGCGGACCGCGGCCGTCTCCGGCGCGAGACCGACGAGCGAGCGGATCGCATTGCGGGCCCGTTCCAAGCTGAGCGCCTCGATCAATTCAGCGACAGCGAACAACCAGATGACGACCGCCGCCTCGGGCCATTGACCGATCGCGATCGCGCCGATCACCGCAACGCTCATCAACAGACTCATCGTCATCCGCATCGACCGCAACGCCTGCACGCCCTTGCGGAGCGTGTCCCGACCACCGAGTACGATCGCCGCCAACGCCATCACCGCGACGAGCACCGACTGCTCATCGGCACCGGCGATCACCGCCAACTCGGACCCGACCGCGAGCACTCCCGCGAGCACCATCATCACGATCGACCGGCGCGACAACCCACGATCGAGCGGGGCACCCTCGGCCGCCGCGACCACACTCGGCCGCATCCCCAATTCCCGGATCGCGGCCTCGATCGGCGCCGGTGACGACAGGTCATGACGGACACGCACCCGCCGACCGACCAGATCGAACTCCAACGATCGCACCCCGGCCAACGGCGTCAACGCCGCCCGGAGATCGTTCTCCTCGGTCGCGCAGTCGAGCTCCTCCACCCGGTATGTCACCACTCCAGCGCCCGACGACGGCCCCGCCAGACCGGCAGTCACGAGCGGTGCGGCGCAGCAGTCATCCGTCACCGGCGACGCTGCGGCGTCGTGGCGGTCGCCCTCAGCCGCC
>CAUJET010000140.1 GCA_963169665.1 Actinomycetota bacterium
CGATGCGGGTGCTGCAGCCGGCCGACGACGGCACACTGCGCGCCGTGGTCGACATCGACCAGGCGCCCGAAGCATGGGGTGTCACGATCGAGCCGGCGGAGGGATCGGCAGCGCCCACGGGCGAGATCCTCTTCCTCGGTACCGCCTGATCGGCCGTTGGGCTACATTCACGGTTCACTGAACGACCGTTCAGTCCAGACCCTCTGCGGAGGGTGACCATGACGCACGGGGGTCGCGATGGTGAACTCGAGCACCGGTTCCACGGCTGCACGGGCGGCTGGCCTCGCCATCGGCGAGACGCGCGGCGGTGGGCGGATCCAGCTGACCGGATTGTCGAAGTGGTACGGCGACCAGCAGGTGCTGAAGTCGATCGACCTCACCATCGAGGCGGGGGAGTTCTTCTCGCTGCTCGGCCCGTCGGGGTGCGGCAAGACCACCACCTTGCGGTTGATCGGTGGCTTCGAGCCGATCGAGGTGGGCATCGTGCGGATCGATGGCGCCGACATGCGCGACGTGCCGCCGGAGCGTCGACCCGTGAACACGGTGTTCCAGAGCTATGCGCTCTTCCCGCACCAGACCGTGGCCGAGAACGTGGCGTTCGGTCTGCGCTTCCAGAAGGTCGACAAGGCCGAGCGTGCCCGCCGCGTCGGTGAGGCACTCGAACTCGTCCGGCTCGGTGAGTACGCGGCCCGCAAGCCGCACCAACTCTCGGGTGGCCAGCAGCAGCGCGTGGCGCTGGCGCGTTCGCTCGTGCTCCGTCCTCGTGTGTTGTTGCTCGACGAACCGCTCGGTGCACTCGACGCCAAGCTGCGCCGCACGCTGCAGTTGGAGTTGCGCCAGCTCCACCAGGAGGTCGGCATCACGTTCGTCTACGTCACCCACGACCAGGAGGAGGCGCTCACGATGAGCGACCGTCTGGCCGTGATGCGGAGCGGCGAAATCGATCAGGTTGGGACGCCCCGTGAGGTGTACGACCACCCCGCTACCGCATACGTCGCGGACTTCCTCGGCATCGCGAACCTCTTGCCGGCCACCGTGAGCAGCTCCGGTCGGGTGATGATCGATGGCAAGGAGGTGGCGGCCGACACACGCGACGTCGCGGGAGCCTGCACCGTGTTGGTGCGGCCTGAACGTGTTCGCCTCGTCGCGGCAGGAACCGGTGTGCTCTCAGCTCGCGTGCAGACGCTGGTGTTCGCCGGGCCGGTCACGCATGTGCACCTCGCCCTCGGTGATCAGACCCTCCAGGCCGTGGTGCCGAACGACGGCGGCGAGCTGCTCGCCCGCGAGGGCGAAGCGGTCGACGTGGTGTTGCCTGTCGACTCGCTGCGCGTGCTGCCCGGCTGACGGGCCCTGTCAGCCCCGGCCGGAGATCAGCCCCGGCTGAACCAGCGCTTCTTCGGTGCCGCGGCTGCGGCCGCAGACACCTCTGCCTTGGTGTGGCCCTGGCAGCGGTCGCGCTTCGGGACATCGCCCAGGACCTGTTCCACGTGGGCGCCACATCCTGCCCACGACGGCTTGCCGCACGTCTTGCACGTCACTCGTCGACACATACCCCCGAGGGTATCGAATGGGATGGTGCGGAGCAACGCCGATTCGTTCAGCCCTCGGCGGTGCCCATCGTGCGGCGGTAGTGCTCGACGAAGCCGATCACCAGGTCGTCCTTGGGGGTCAGCACGCCGGTGGTGAACAACGACGACGACACGCCGCGCTGCACCCGCTCGCACACGCCGAAGTCCTGCATCGCCACCAGTTCGCTGAAGTCGACGATCTCCGACGGGTCGAAGCCCTCGGCCGCGATCGTCGACGGGGCGAACATGTACTCGGCGACGACGGTCGTGTGGTCGGGGCCCTGCGGATACATCGTGGTGACGATCGCGCTGGTGCCCGTCACGTCGACGAACGCGTTCGGGAACATCGTCGCTCCGCGATAGGTGGTGGCGTCGACATCGTCGAGGCCCGGGAGCACCGGCAGCGATGACCGTCCGGTGACGCTGAAGCTGTTGCCGCGGTCCTTCAACGTCACGCCGCCGTCGGGGCGCTCGGGGTCGTACACCCAGCCCGTGCGGTACACGGGCACGATCTCCACCAGTTCCGGGTGCACGCGGGTGCAGTGCAGGCACTCCTGATAGTTCTCGATGATGATCTTCCAGTTCGCCCGCACCTCGGCCCGGGTGGTGACCGCGACCTGGAGTCCGCCGAGGCCGTAGCGCTCGAGGGCCAGCAACTCCTGTCCGTGCAGCTGCATCCAGTCGGCGAACGGCACGGGGTCCTTGGCGAGGCTCACGAAGACGAAGCCCTCCCACACGTGTACCGCGACCGACCACAGCGACATCGCGTCCTTGTCGACATCGGTGGCGTCGAGATGCGGGGTGGCGATCAGCCGACCGTCGAGCGCGTAGGTCCACGCGTGGTAGGGGCACATCAGCGATCCCTGCGTGGAGTCGCTGTCGCTCTCGCACAGGCGGGCGCCGCGGTGACGGCACACGTTGGCGTAGGCGTGGATGCGGTCGTCGAGGTCGCGGGCCACGAGGATGCTCTCGCCGGCCACGTCGATCACGCGGCGGTTGCCCTTGGCCAGGGTGTCGGCGCGCAACGCCATGAACCAGCCGCCGTGGAAGATCTCCCGGCGCTCGCGCTCGTACACCTCGGGCGAGCAGTACTCGGCGGACGTGAGGGTGGGGTGCTGGACGGAAGCCATGGGTCCTCCTGGCTCGGCACGTTCCGGCGGGGCGATCAGCCGGCTGTGGTACCTTTGTTGGACAAGTGCTCAGTATCTCACATTCTGCGATGCACGTCCGGCACGTCCGGCGACCCGGGGGAACCTCATGACCAGCACCGAAGCTCCGATCACCACCCTCGACGGCCTGGTGGAGCGCGAGGAGGCGGCGTTCCTCGCCCGCACGACGCGCTCGGCCGAGCTGTGGCGGCAGGCGAGCGACGTCATGCCGGGCGGGGTCGCCTCCAGCTGGGCGAGTTCGCGGCCGGTGCCGGTGTGGGTCGACCGTGGCCTCGGCGGTCACGTGTGGGACGCCGACGGCACCGAGTACGTCGACATGCACGGCGGCTACGGCGTGAACGTGGTGGGGCACGCCCACCCGGCCGTCGTCGAGGCCGTGCAGCGTCGGGTCGCGCTCGGCACCCACTTCGCCCAGCCCACCGAGGACACGATCGTCGTCGGCCAGGCGCTGGCGTCGCGGTTCGGTCTGCCGATGTGGCGCTACACGAACTCGGGCACCGAGGCCACGATGGACGCCGTCCACCTGATGCGGGCGATCACCGGTCGCCAACTCGTCGTCAAGATCGAGGGCACGTACCACGGGCACCACGACGCGCTGATGATCTCGGCGTTCCGCAGCGCTGCCCAACTCGGCCCGGTCGACGAGCCGTTCCGCGTGCCGGGCTCGGGCGTGCCCCAGGAGATGGCCGACCTCGTGCGGATCGTGCCGTTCAACGACCTCGCCGCGCTGCAGCGAACTCTCGAGGCGCACCCGGGGCAGATCGCCGGGATGATCCTCGAGCCGATGATGATGAACGCAGGCATCATCCCGCCGCAGCCCGGCTACCTGCAGGGAGTGCTCGATCTCGTCCACGCCCACGGCGGCCTCGTGGCCTTCGACGAGGTGAAGACCGGCATGGTCGTGCATCCCGGCGGCGTGACCGCGCTGTACGGCGTGCAGCCCGACATGGTGTGCCTCGCCAAGGCGCTCGGCGGCGGCGTGCCGTGCGGCGCGATCGGTGGCACCGCCGAGGTGATGGCTGCGATCACCGACGGCCGCTACGACCAGGTGGGCACCTTCAACGGCAACCCGCTCACGATGGCCGCGGCGCGGGCGGTGCTCACCGAGGTGCTCACCCCCGAGTCGTACGTGCGTGCCGAGCAGTTGGGCCACCAGATGCTGGAGGGATCCCTCGCCGCGCTGCGCGACCAGGGCCAGCCCGCGTACGGCGCGGTGTACGGCTTCAAGGGTTCGGTGGTGTTCCACGGCACCCCGTGCACGAACTACCGGGAGTTCCTCGAGATCGACCTGGCGATCAGCCACTGCCACTTTCTGTACCAGCACAACGGCGGGGTGTTCCTGCCGCCGTGGGGCAAGAGCGAGTCGTGGACGTTGTGCGTCAGCCACTCCGATGCCGACGGCGAGCGCTACGTCGACAATGTCGCCCGCCTCGCCCGCGACGTCGCCCCGATCCTCGACCGCCGCAGCGACATCTTCGGCGAAGGCCAGTACAACTGACCCTTCGTGAGCGCGATGCGCCGTGGTGGCGCACATCGCTCACGATGAAGTGGTCAGCGGCCCTGCCAGACGGGTGGGCGCTTCTCGCCGAAGGCGACGGTGCCCTCCTGCGCGTCGTCGCTGTCGATCGCTCGGCGGTAGCTGTCGTATGTGCGGATCTGCGCCATCGCCTCGATCGGGTCGAGCTGAGCGGCGCGGCGCTCGATGTCCATGATCGCGGCGACGCTGAGCGGGGCGTTGGCGACGACTCGTCCGGCGAGCTCCCGCGCTGCGGTCAGCAGTTCCGCTCCCGGCACCACCCGGTTGACGATGCCGAACCGCTCGGCGTCGGCTGCGCTCAGGCGGCGCCCGGCGTACAGCACTTCGCGGGCGAGCTGCGGCGGGAGCAGCTTCGGCAGGCGCACGCTGCCGGCGTCCGGCAGGATGCCGAGCGCCGCCTCGGGCAGCCAGAACTGGGCGTGATCGGCCGCCACCATCATGTCGGCCGCCATCGCGATCTCGAACCCGCCGCCCACGGCCATGCCGTTCACCGCGGCGATCACGGGCACGGTGCGGTTCGGGAGATCGACGAAACCGCCGAACCCGCCGGCGCCGTAGTCGCTGTCGAAGTCCTCGTCGGCGCTCAGGTCCCAGCCGGCGGAGAAGAACCGTTCGCCGGCGCCGGTCACGATCGCGACCCGCACGGCCGGGTCGTTCTCGAACCCCACGAACGCCTCGCCCATCGCGAAGCTCGTGGCCGCGTCGATGGCGTTCGCCTTCGGGCGATCGACCGTGACGAGGGCGATGCCGTCGGCGATCTCGACGCGGAAGCCGGTGGATCCGGTGGTGGTCATCAGATCTCCTCGATCCAGAGTGCGTCGACGGCGACTGCTCCCTCGCGGCCGACGAGCACGGGGTTGAGCTCCACCTCGACCGCCTTGGTGCCGACCACCGAGTCGACGAGCGTGACGACGAGGTCGGCGAGCGCATGGACGTCGGCGGCGGGACGGCCGCGGAATCCGTGGAGCAGCGGTGCGCTGCGCAGCCGGTCGAGCGCGGCCACGACGTCGTCGTGCGAGACCGGCGCGAGCAGGTGCGTGACGTCCGTCCACAGCTCCGTCATCACGCCGCCGAATCCGAGCGACACCACCCAACCGACCGGCGCGTCACGGCGCACGGTGACGAGCACCTCGGCGATCACGTCGGTGACGGTGCGCTCCACCAGACAACCGGCGCCGGTGGTCGGCATCGCATCGAGCGCCGCGGCGAGTGCAGCCGCGTCATGCAGGCCCACCTTCACCGCGCCCGCCTCGCTCTTGTGTGCGAGGCCGAGTCCCTTCAGCGTGATCGGATAGCCGACCCGCTCGGCGGCCTCGAGCACGTCGCTGCGCGGCACGACCTCTCCGTCGGGGACGGCCACGCCGAGCGTGCGCAGGCGAGCCTTCGCCGTTGCCTCGTCGATCACCTGGGTGTCGCCGGCGACGTGCACTGCGGCGTGGGGCTCGACCCGGTCGGGCGGCACGACCGTCGCAGCGTCGAGCGCGGTGAGTGCCTCGCCGAGGCCGAGCAGTGCGGTGAGTCCTCGCGTCGCCAGGTGATCGCGGAACCGCTCGTTGATGCACTCGGCCATGGTGGCGACGACGACGGCCCTGCGCCCGGTGGACTCTGCGGCGTCGGCGAGTGCATCGGCCGCGGTGTACCACGAGCTCGGGTCGTTGTCGGCCCCCGGTGGCGCGTCGAGCACCAGCATCGTGGCGTCCTGTGGGCCGTCCATCACCGCCGTGAAACAGTCGGCCATCGCCGTCCGATCGCCCCACATGAACGTGTGGTAGTCGAACGGGTTGCTCACCGACACGAGCTCGGTGAGCGTTCCCTCGATACGTGTGCGGTGCTCGTCGTCGAACGGTTCGAACGCGAGCGAGGTCGCTTCGGAACGGTCGGCGACGAGGGATGCCTCGCCACCGGAGCAGCTGAGCGACACGATTCGGTTGCCGGTGAGGCGACCGCCCTCGTCGAGCAGTTTCAGGGTCTCGAGCAGCTCTGCCGGGGTGCGCACCGTGGCGACGCCGTAGCGCTCGAACATCGCGTCGTAGGCGGCGGCCCGTCCGGCCATCGAGCCGGTGTGCGACGTGGCGATCGCCGCGCCGGCGGCGGAACGGCCGGTCTGCAGCGCCACCAAGGGCACGCCCTGGTCGGCGGCCCTGGTGGCGACGGTGGCGAAGTGCTGCGGATCGCGGACGGCCTCGAGGAACAGGCCGATCGAGGTGACGCGTTCGTCGTCGAGGAGTGCTTCGATCGCGTCCTCGGTGCCGAGGCTCGCCTGGTTGCCGACCGTGATCATCTGGCCGAGTCGCAGCCCTCGCTGCTGGAACGTGAGGTTGACCGCCACGTTGCCGCTCTGCGAGACGATCGCCGCCGCCCGCTCGTGACGGCGCATGCCGTGCTCGTCGGGCCACAGGGCGACCCGGTCGAAGGTGTTGACGAAGCCGTAGCAGTTCGGGCCGAACAGCGGCATCTCGCCGGCGGCCTCGAGGAGTTCTTCCTGGAGGTCGCCCTCGCCGGCCTCGGCGAACCCGGAGCCGTAGCAGACCGCACCGCCGACGCCCAGTGCTGCCAACGTGCGGACAGCCGCGACGGTCGCGTGGCGGTTGACGCCGAGGAAGACCGCATCCGGCACCTCGGGGACGTCGTCGAGCGACGGGATGCAGGGCACGCCGGCGAGGTGTGAGCGCTTCGGGTGCACCGGCCAGATCGGGCCCGGGAAGCCGAGCTTGAGGCACTGGGCGACGACGCGCTCCGCCGGCGCACCACCGACGACGGCGATCGAGCGCGGAGCGAGCAGTCGGTGCAGGTCGGCCACGGCGCCGACGTTAGCTGAACCATCGATCAGGGAACCGTTCGGATCGTGCTCACTCCGGTCCTCGGCGTGCTCCTCCGCAGGCCGGCATGGTGCAGAATCGTGGACGTGCTGCACGACGACCTCGCCTACCTGTCCGCCACCGAGCTGCTGCGCCGGTTCACCGCCCGCGAGCTCTCACCGGTCGAGTTGCTCGACGCGTTGATCGACCGCATCGAGGCGTTGGAGCCGACGATCAACGCGGTGTGCGATCGACGCTACGCGGAGGCGCGGGCCGAAGCGGCACACTCGGCGGAGCGCTACCTGGGCAAGCACGGCGGGCCGCGGGCCCTCGAGGGCCTGCCGGTGGCGGCCAAGGAGGAGCACCCGATGACGGGCCGGTCGTGGACGCAGGGGTCGTTCACGCTCGCCGACGAGGTCGCCGCGTTCGACCATCCGATCATCGAGCGCATCCAGGCCGCGGGCGGCATCATCCACGTCCGGGTCACGACCCCCGAGTTCTGCTGTGCCGCCTTCTGCCACACCTCGATGTGGGGCATCACCCGCAACCCGTGGAACACCGACTTCGCCCCCGGCGGCTCCTCGGGCGGCACCGGTGCTGCCCTGGCCGCCGGCTACGCCCCGCTCGGCACGGGCAGCGACATCGGCGGGTCGATCCGCATCCCGGCGTCGTTCAGCGGGGTCGTCGGCTACAAGCCGCCGTTCGGCCGGGTGCCGGCGCTGCCGCCGTACAACCTCGATCAGTTCTGCCACGACGGCCCGCTCGCCCGCAGCGTGGCCGACACGGCGCTGCTGGAGAACGTGATCGCCGGGTCGCACCCCTGCGACGTCGTGTCGCTGCGCAACCCACCGCAGATCCCTGCGGCGCAGGAGAGCGTCGCCGGACTGAGGATCGCCCTGTGCCTCGGCCTCGGCGACTGGCCGCTCGCCCCGGAAGTGGAGGCCAACACCCGTCGTGTCGGTGCCTCGCTCGCCGCTGCGGGTGCGACCGTCGACGAGGTGACCCTGCCGTGGACCCGCGACCAGATCTGGACCGCCGCCCAGGCCCACTTCGCCGCGATCATGGGCGCCGGCATCGCCGCGGTCGAGGCTGAACATGGCGCCGTGCTGAACGACTACACGCGTGCGTTCGCCCTGAGCATGACGAGCGAGATCTCGTACTACGAGGGACTCGAGCTCGAAGGCCACCTGTACGAGCCGCTGGGGCAGCTGTTCGAGCAGTACGACGCGGTCATCTGCCCCACCATCGCGGCCGACGGCCTCGTGGCGGGCAACCCGTATGTCGACGGCCCGTTCATGGTGAACGGCGTGGACGTGAAGCACCACATCATGATGTGCATGACCCTGCCGTTCAACCTGTTCAGCCGGTGTCCCGTGGTGGCCGTGCCCTCCGGCCGGTCCGACAACGGCGTGCCCACGGGCGTGCAGGTCGTCGGCCGTACCTACGACGACCTCACCGCGTTCCGCGTGGCGGCCGCGGTGGAGGCGACCGGCGTCGGCTATCACGATCCGACGTGGCGCCCCTCCCTGTGACCATCGCGACGCGACGATCGTCGGGTCGGTGCGCCGCGTCGACATCACGATCCGACGTGGCGCCCCTCCCTGTGACCATCGTCGGGCCCGTGCGCTGAGTCGGCCCTCGTCGAGCCTCGGTCGGTACTGTCGTTCGATCGCAGCTTGCAAGGGGGATTCGTGGCTCACGATCTGATCATCCGCAACGGCACCGTCATCGACGGCACCGGCACCGAGAGCGTCCGCGCCGACGTGGCCGTCGACGGCGACCGCATCACCGCCATCGGCGACCTGTCGGGCGAGACGGCCCGCCGCGAGATCGACGCCTCGGGCCTGCTCGTCACGCCCGGCTTCATCGACCTCCACACCCACCTCGACGCCCAGGTGGCGTGGGACCCGCTCATGACCTCCAGCTCCTGGCACGGCGTCACCACCGTGCTGATGGGCAACTGCGGCGTCACGTTCGCACCCGTGCGCCCTGACGACCGGGTGTTCCTGGCCGAGATGATGGAGAGCGTCGAGGACGTGCCTCGCGATGCGATCCTCGACGGCCTGCCGTGGGACTGGGAGACCTACCCGCAGTACCTCGACGCGGTGCAACGCATGCAGCCGGCGCTCAACATCGTCGGCATGGTGGGTCACTGCGCGGTGCGCTACCACGTGATGGGCGAGCGGTCGCTGAGCGACGAGCCGCCGACGCCGAAGGAGATGGACCAGATGCGGGCCATCGCCGAGGAGTCGGTGGCCGGCGGTGCGGTCGGCTTCAGCACGTCGCGGATCCTGCTGCACGTCGTGCCCGACGGCCGCTACGTGCCGGGGACCCTCGCACCGCTCGACGAGTACCTGGCGATCGCCGACGGCATGAACGCGGCGGGTGGCGGCCTGTTCCAGGCGGTCAACGACTTCGCCACCAAGGCCGGCCACGAGATCACGCTGCTGCGTGAGATGGCCGGCGCCTGCGGCGACGTGCTGTTCTCCGGCGGTGTCGGCAACAACCCGAACGCGGGCTCGGGCGTCGAGATGTGGAGCCAGTTCCTGGCCGCCACCAACGCCGAGGTCGGTCGGATCACGCTCGCGTCGGCATCACGTCCGAGCGGCTCGCTGTGCGGCCTCGCCCAGATCTCGCCGGTGAAGGGCAAGCAGTGGAAGGCGTTGCTCGCGCTGCCCACGCTCGCCGACCGCGTCGCGGCCCTGAAGGACCCCGCCACCCGCGCCCTGCTCGAGGCCGAGGGCAAGGAGAAGGGCATGTGGTACGACCCCGAGCACATCTACCCGCTCGGCACCGGCCCGTCGCCCGACTACGCCGAGTCCGGCGGTGTGTCGATCGCCCGCCTCGCGGCCGACGCCGGTGTGCACCCGGTGGAGCTCGTCATCGACCGCCTCATCGCGAGCGACGGCCACGAGCTGTTCAACACCTGGTTCTTCAACCGCAACGTCGACGCCCTGCAGCAGCTGCTGGCGATGGACCACGTGTACCCAGGCCTCGCCGACACGGGCGCGCACGCCGGCCAGATCTGCGACGCCGACATGAGCACCCACTTCCTGTCGTACTGGCAGCGAGACCGCAACCTCGTGTCGCTGCCGAGCGCCGTGCACAAGCTCACCGGGCTTGCGGCCGGTGTGCTCGGCCTCGTCGACCGCGGCACGTTGCAGGTGGGCAGTGCCGCCGACATCAACGTGTTCGACCTCGACCGCCTCGCCTCCGACCACCCGGTGTACGCCAACGACTTCCCGGGCGGCGCCGGCCGGTTGAAGATCGGCGGCCGCGGCTATGCGGCCACCATCGTCAACGGCGAGGTCGTCACCGAGCAGGGCACCAACACCGGTGCCCGTCCCGGCAAGGTGCTGCGCGAGTTCAGTCGCGCTTGAGATCCGCGCAGGGCGTGCCGATCACCTCGGCATGTTCATGCCGTATCACCACGCCTCGTCGAAGTGGCACTTCGGCACGGCCATCGGGGTGTTCCTGTTCTCGCTGCCCCTCGTGGGATTCGGCGGGGTCGCCCTGCAGGCGGCGATCGACAAGCGGTCGGGTCCGCTGACCTGGATGGGGCTCGGGTTCGTGGCCGCGGGTGCCGGATTCGCCTGGTGGGCGTGGCGGGGCTGGCTCGCCGCTCGGCGGCTGGCCGACTCGCCGAACGGCCCGTCGAGCCGGTACGGCATCCATGTCGACGGCGGGGAGGTGAGGGCGCTCAAGTACCACCCCGACGGCGACCAGGAGATCCGGTTCCGGTTGGGCGACGTCGAGCGCGCACAGTTGGGGCCGCACGGCAACAACCCCGGCTGCACGAAGGTGTGCATGCGCGACGGACGAACCATCTGGCTCACGACCCGACTGCTGAGCGGCGAGGACATGCACCGCTTGACGCAGCTCCTCGGCGCATCGTGATCGTCGGCGAGGACCGGCCGACCGCGCAGCAACTGCGGGTGTTGGCCGCCTGGCACGACACGCTCGTCGACGATCTCGGCGTCAGCATCCTCGCGGTGTGCGAGGTGGACGTCTGGAAGCGACGTGGCACCGTGTGCTGCATCGGACGGGACGAGGACGTCCCTGGGTGTTCGTGGCTCGAGCTCCGACGGTTCTCGGCCTTCCCGGCGACGGCCGATTCCGGTGCCAGCTCATGGACCGACACGGTCGTCCTGCACGACGGGCGCGATGCCGATGGTCGGCCGCTCGACCTCGAACTCGAGTCGGCGATGCTCGACGACTTCGGCTGGTGGTGGGGCATCACCTCGTCGGCGGGCGACGAGCATCTCGTGCAGCGGGGCAACGAGGGTTTCGCCGCTCGTTACGACGCCCGCGGGGAGGTGCCGGCCGACTGGCGGTGGATGCTCCACCCGACCGAACGCTGATCGCGCCGGAGCGGAGCCGGCGATCAGGCGCCGTAGGGGCGGAGCATCGCGCGGCTGATGATGTGCCGCTGGATCTCGCTCGTGCCGTCCCAGATGCGGTCGACGCGGGTGTCGCGCCACATGCGCTCGAGCGGCAGTTCGTCCATCAGGCCCATGCCCCCGAGGATCTGGATGGCCTCGTCGGTGACGAACTGGCACATCTCGCTGGAGAACACCTTGGCCATCGCCATGTCGGTGTCGGTGGCGGTGCCCTGGGCGTCCTTCCACGCCGCGCGCAGCGTCAGCAGCTCGGCCGCCTCGAGCCGGGTGGCCATGTCGGCGAGCTTGAACGACACACCCTGGAACTTGCCGATCTGCTGGCCGAACTGCTCGCGGGTGGCAGCCCATTCGGTGGCGATGCCGAGCGCTCGACGGGCACGGCCGACGCACACCGCTGCCACCTGCAGGCGGGTGGAGCCGAGCCACTCGTTGGCGGCATCGAAACCGCGGTGTTCCTCGCCGAGGATCTTGCTCACCGGCACCCGGCAGTCGTCGAAGTTGATGATCAGGTTGTGGTACCCGCGGTTGCTGACGCACTTGTAGCCGTCGACCACCTCGCAGCCCGGGGTGTCGAAGTCGACGAGGAAGCCCGTGATCTTCTTCTTCGGACCCTTGCTCGTCTGCTCCTCGCCGCTGGCGGCGAACAGGATGACGTAGTCGGCGAGGTCGGCGTGGCTGATGAAGTGCTTCACCCCGTTGATCACGTAGTCGTCGCCGTCGCGGACGGCGGTGCACTTCATGCCGCGCACGTCGCTGCCCGCGTCGGGCTCGCTCATCGCCATGCAATCCACCCGCTCACCGCGGATGGTCGGCAGCAGGTACTCCTCGATCTGGTCGCCCTGGCAGGCACGCAGGATGTTGGAGGGGCGGGCGACGATGTAGTGCAGCGCGTACGAGGCCGCACCGAACTCGCGGTCGACGAGGGTGACCCCGAAGCTGTCGAGCCCACCGCCGCCGAGCTCGGCGGGCATGTTGGCGGCATAGAGGCCCGCGTCGATCGACTTGCGCTTGATCTCCTGCACGAGATCGGGCGGCACGTCGCCGAGCCGCTCGACGAGGTCCTCGTGGGGGAAGAGTTCCTTCTCGGTGAAGGAACGCACGGTGTCGACGATCATCTGCTGTTCGTCGGACAGTTCGAACATCATGTGAGTGCTCCTGGGACAGGGGAGTGGTGAGTCGGATCTGGCTGTTCTGGCTGGTCTGGCTGGTCTGGCTGGTGTGGAAACGGTCGCTGGATGCCGGTGGTCGATGGTCGGCGCGGCTCAGGACTTGGGTGGTGGCAGCCGCATCACGCTGCCGACCCGGGGCGGCACCGGCATCGACGCGTGGGTTGCGGCGATCGCCTGGAGCGCCTCGGCGACGTGGGGCAGGATGGCCACCGATCGGCCCGCTGCCATGTCGACGTGGACGAGCATCTGCTCGACGGTGCACAAGAGCGCGCCGGTGTCGCCGTGGAACATCTCGTGCACGAAGTGGAGTCGCTTCGCATCGACGCCGAGCACCTGGGTGGTGAACTCGATCGGCTCGTTGACGTCGACCTCGAGCACGTAGTGGATGTGCGTCTCGACCGTGTAGAAGCTGTGACCGGCCGCACGGTACGCCTCGTCGTCGCCGATGTAGCGGAACAGTGCGTCCGACGCCCAGCCCGCTGCGGTGAGGTAGGCGGCCTCGGTCATGTGGCCGTTGTAGTCGACCCAGTCGGGCTCGACATGGGTGCGGTAGAGGCGCAGTGGCGCGGCGACCTCGTCGCCCGGTCGCCACGGCGCCGCCGCCCCTGCTGCGAACCGTCGCGCCTCGTGTTCGGCGATCGCGGCGCCCGCACCGGTGCCGCTGGCCCGCAGCGCGCGCATGACGGCGAGGATCGCCGCAGGGTCGCCGTTGGTGATCTCGACCAACGCCGAACCGAGTCGCCAGCGCTCGAGCGGATGGGTCTCCGGACCGCGCGGCGCCATGCCGATCGACGCGTAGAAGTCGGCGAGGCGGGCGAAGTCGTCGGTGCGTTGCAGCTCGACGATCGGCAGGAGGTGGATGGGTTCGTGGGCGTAGGCCGTGTCGTCGTCGGCGACGAGCGGGGCACCGTCGGGCGCGCTCGCTTCGCCGACCACCTGTGCCAGGAATGCCCCGGCGAGGACCGCCGGATCGTCGCTGATACGCAGGCGATCGAGCGACGAGCCGGGGAACAGACCGAGTCGTTCTGCCGTCGGCCACAAGTGGGCGACGTGGTCGACGACTGTGGGATCATCGGCCACGACATCGAGACCGGATGCCAGGAATCGCGTCGTCCAGCCCGCGGCCCGTGGCCCGCTCCCGATCACGGCGACGTACATGGACATAAGCTAAATCTACATTCAGGATTCGATCCCGTGCGGGTCGACCGACCCGGAAGGCCCGTGGATGCCCCGTCCCCGACTCGATCACGTCCGCAAGGCACAGATCCTCTCCGCCGCTGCCGAGGTGCTGTCGGAGCGGGGGTACGCCAACACGCGGGTGGTCGACATCGCCAAGGAAGCCGGCACCAGCCCGGCTGCGATCCTGTACTGGTTCGAGGGCAAGGACGGTCTGCTCGCCCAGGCGCTCGCGCTGCGCGAGCAGGAGTTCCACGACCGGTACACCGTGCGCAGCGGATCGAAGCCGACGGGGAGCGAACAACTCCGCACGATGGTGGAGGCGATGCTCTACCACTACGACTGGGGGCTCTGGATGGAGCTCTGCGTGCTGGCCCTGCGTGACAAGGCCGCCGCTGCCGAGCGCGATCGTATGGACCGCCGGTGGCGGGCGGCGCTGCGCCACGTGATCCGCCTCGGGCAGGACTCCGGTGAGTTCCTCCCCGGCGACGCGGACGAGACGATGTTCGTTCTGGCCGCGCTGATCGACGGGTGGGCGCCGCTGCTCGCGGTGAAGGCCAAGGGCGTCACCCGCGACCGGGTGGAGCGGGCGTGGTTGGCCGAAGCCGGCCGCCTGCTCGGCCCCGGCTTCGACACGAGCCCGCTGAAACGAACCCGCTGAAACGAACCGCTGACGTTCTGGTCGCGAATCCTCTGGCTCAGCGAGAAGAGTCGCGACCAGAACGGACTGGACGGGTGTGCGCCGTCCGGGTCAGCGGCCCTGGCCGATCGCTCGACCCGCCTGGGTCGGCAACTCGAGCAGCGAGTGGTGTTCGGCGATGCGGTCGAGCACGGCGAGGATCGTCGGATCGGCAGGGGAGGCCTTGTCGAGCGCGGTGTCGACGTGGAGCATCATGTGCTCCGCCGTGGCGACCAGCGAGTCGTCGTCGCCGCGGCGCATCGCGGTGAACATCCGCAGCCGCTTCGCGTCGTGCGAGATGAGCTGGATCGTGACGTAGAGGTGGTCACCGGCCTTGGCCTGGGCGATGAAGTTGATGTGCGTCTCGACGGTGAAGAAGCTGCGGCCGCTCTCGAGGTACGCGGCGTCCATCCCGATGTAGCGCAGGAACCGGTCGCCGCCCTCGCTCGACAGCTGCATGTAACGGCTGTCGTTCATGTGGCCGTTGTAGTCGACCCACTCCGTCGGCACCTTCACCTCGTGCAGGCGCAACGGCTGGGTGAGGTCGGGCTCGACGGCGGTCTGGGACGACCGGTCGAACAGCGCCTTCTCATAGCGGTCGAGTACCTGGCCGGCGCCGTAGTCGCGGGTGCGCAGCCCCTGGATCACCGAGATGAGGCAGTCGTCGCGAAGCATCTCCAGCTCGCGCAGCGACGCACTCCCGGCCTGGGCATCGCTCTGGCCGACGAGGGTGTCGAGCAACTCGTCGGTGAGCTCGGGCACATCGGTGAGCTTGCTCCACGGCCACTTCAGCGACGGGCCGAACTGGGCCATGAAGTGGCGCATGCCCGCCTCGCCGCCGGCGATGCGATAAATGAGCAGGGTGCCCATGAAGCTCCAGCGCAGGCCGGGGCCGAAGCGGATCGCGTCGTCGATCTCCTGGGCCGTGGCGACCCCGTCGTTGATCATCCACAACGCTTCACGCCAGAGGGCTTCCATCATCCGGTCGGCGACGAAGCCGTCGATCTCGGTGCTCAGCTGCAGCGGGTACATGCCGATCGAGTCGTAGACCTCGGCGGCGCGGTCCTTGGTGGCCTGGCTGGTGAGCGCGCCGCCGCAGATCTCGACGAGCGGCATCAGGTACACCGGGTTGAACGGGTGGCCGACCACCAATCGCTCGGGGTGGGTCATGCCCTGCTGCATCTCGCTCGGCAGGAGACCCGAGGTGCTCGAGCCGAACACCACGTGTGCCGGCGCCACGGCGCTCGCCCGCCGGAGCAGCGACTGCTTGAGTTCCATCCGCTCGGGGGCGCTCTCCTGCACGAAGTCGACGCCGGTGGCGGCCTCCTCGGGTGTGGCGACGAAGGTGAGCGTGCCCTCGGCCGGCAACGCCGGCATCACGAGCTTGTCGAGGGCGCGCCGGGCGTTGGCCATGACCTCGCCGACCTTGCGGGGCGCCTCGGGGTCAGGGTCGAACATCTGCACGTCGACGCCGTTGAGCAGGAAGCGGGCCGCCCAGCCGGCGCCGATGACGCCGCCGCCGAGCAGGCCGACCTTCGAGAGGCCGGGGATCGGGCTCATCGGCTCAGCCGTGCTTCACGAGCTTGAGCTGGTCGCGCACTTCCTGCGGACCCTTCACACGCACGTTCATCGACTCGAGGATCTGCTTGGCGCGGGCCACGAGCTCGGCGTTGGTGGCCTTGTGGCCCGGGCCGAGGTAGAGGTTGTCCTCGAGGCCCACGCGGACGTTGCCGCCGGCGAGCGCGGCCATCGCCACGAACGGCAGCTGCATCTTGCTGATGGAGAACGCCGAGAACACGCAGTCGCGCGGCAGCTGGTTGACCATCGCCATGAAGGTGCCGGGGTCGTCGGGCGCGCCGTAGGCGATGCCCATGCACAGCTGGATCATGATCGGGTCGTCGAGGAGACCCTTCTGGATCATCTCGTGGACGTAGACGAGGTGGCCGAAGTCGAACACTTCGAGCTCGGGCCGCACACCCAGTTCCTGCACCTGCTTGGCCATCGAGTCGAGCACGCTGGGCGTGTTGACCATGATGTAGTCGCCGCCCGAGGCGAAGTTCATGGTGCCGCAGTCGAGCGTGCAGATCTCGGGCATGAGGGTGCGCACGTGGTCGAGCCGCTCGGTGGCGCCGGCCATGTCGGTGCCGTCGACGGCGGGTGGCAGCAGCTGCTCGGCCCCACCGAGCACCAGGTCGCCGCCCATGCCGGCGGTGAAGTTGAGGACGACATCGGTGCCGCTGTCGCGGATGCGCTCGGCCACCTCGGCGTACAGGCCGGTGTCGCGTGAACCGATGCCGGTCTCGGGGTCGCGGACGTGGATGTGCACGACGGCGGCGCCGGCCTTGGCCGCGTCGATGGCCGACGTGGCGATCTGCTCGGGCGTCACGGGCACGTGCGGGCTCTTGCCCACCGTGGCACCCGATCCGGTGACCGCGCAGGTGATGAAGACGTCCCAGTTCATGCCCAAGCCCCTTTGCTCCGTCCAGTCTGAACGCCCGGTCAGCTTACAAGCGGCCCCACCACCGTGATGAGAGATGAGTGCTTCTGCCGCCCCCATTTCTCATCGATGCGCTTCGGATCGACATCGCCATGAGAGATGAGGTCGGTACAGGCACTCATCTCTCATCGCGGGTCAGGTCAGGCCTCGTCGGCGGTGCGGCGGACGGCGGCGATGATCTTGGCGTAGCCGGTGCATCGGCACAGGTTGCCGCTGAGCCCGATGCGGATCTCCTCGTCGGAAGGCGACGGTGTGCGGGCCAGCAGCGCCGTGGCCGACATGATCATCCCGGGGGTGCAGAAGCCGCACTGCACGCCGCCCTCTTCGAGCAGGTTGCGCTGGAGCGGATGCAGCTCCTGGCCGTCCATGACGCCTTCGATGGTGGTGATCTCGCGGCCGGCCGCCTGCGCGGCGAGGTACGAGCACGAGTTCACCGGCTGGCCGTCGAGCAGCACCATGCAGGCGCCGCACTCGCAGTCGTCGCAGCCCTCCTTGGTGCCGGTGAGGCCGATCTCGGTGCGGATGACGCTGAGCAGGTTGCGGCTCGTGTCGACCGACACCGGGTAGGCGATGCCGTTGACGGACAGGGTGAGGTCGCGGTCGATCGACTCGCTCATGAGGTGGCTCCTGCTGCCATGCCGATACCGACGGCACGATTGACGGGGATGGCGATGGTCTCGCCGGCGGCGCGGCGGGCGGCGGCCTCGACGGCGCGACGGGCCATGACGCCGATGCAGTGGCGCCGGTAGCGGTCGCTCGCGCGGAGATCGCTGATCGGAGTGGCCTGGTCGGCGGCCGCTGCCTGCGCTGCGGCTGCGACGTCGGCGACCGAGCCGCCGGTGAGCCCGGTGACCTCGACGATCGTGGCGGCGATGGCCGTGAGCGCGACCCGCACCGAGCCGACGGCGCCGTCGGCCGTGAGCGTCACCGCTGCGGCGGCGCCGACGACGGCGATCTCCATGGCTCGGCGGTACTCGAGGCGCAGGTAGGCGCTGCCCGAGCGGAGCGCTCTCGCAGGCAGGTGGATGGCGACGCACAGTTCGTCGGCTGCGGCCGACGTGCGACCGGGACCGACCCACAGCGTGGCCATGTCGACCCGACGCGACCCGGCCGCCGAGGCCAGCTCGGCCTCGGCGCCGAACACGACGAGCGGAGCGCCGGTGTCCATCGCCGGCGAGCCGTTCATGACGTTGCCGCCGAGCGTGCCGACGTGGCGCGTGGCGGGCGAGCCAACCAGGGCACTGGCATCGGCGAGCGCCGACCACTCGGCGCCGATCGTCGCGTCGGTCTCGATCGTGTGGTGCGACACACCGGCGCCGATGACGAGGCCGCCGTCGGCGGAGCGATCGATGGTGCGCAGCGACTCGATCCGATCGATCGCGACGAGGGAAGCGGGCAGCGGGGCCTTGCCGTGCCGGGCGCCGACGACGAGGTCGGTGCCACCGGCGATGGGGCGGGCGCCGGCGGCCAGGGCCGCGAGCGCGTCGTCGAGGGTGGTGGCGATCAGCAGGCTCATCGGGCCGCCTCCTCGTTCAGGGTCTCCCACACCCGCTCGGCCGTCATCGGCAGGCGACGGACGGGTCGGCCGATGATCGCCGCGAGGGCGTTGGAGATGGCAGCGGCCGTCGCCACGTTCGGTGCCTCGGCGAGGCCCTTGGCGCCGCGCGGGCCGGCGTCGGGCGTGGCGATCTGCACGAAGTGGGTGTTGATCGGCGGTGCGTCGGCGCAGGTCTGCAGCTTGTACTCGAGCATCGCCGCGTTGCGCTGCTTGCCCTGGTCGTCGTAGGTGGTGCCCTCGGTGAGGGCCTGGCCGATGCCCATGAGGACGCCGCCCTCCACCTGGCCGAGCGCGCCGAGCTCGTTGATGATCGTGCCCGAGTCGTGGGCGGTGCTGACGGCGAGCACGCGGGCCACGCCGGTGTCGCGGTCGAGCTTGACCCGCACCGCGTGGCACGAGAACTGCGGGGCGACGAACGCTGCCATGCCGAGGTCGCCGACGCAGGTGGAACCGACGAGCGGCGGCGGTCCGGGTGGTTGCCCCGAGCCATGGCCGATCAGCAGCTCGCCACCGGCGGCGATGCCGGCGAGCTCGGCGATCGACACCGTCGCGGCCGGGGTGCCGGCGACGGAGGCGTGACCGTCGGCGAGCACGATGTCGTCCGGCGAGGCCTCGAGGTGGTCGGCGGCCAGCTTGCGCAGCTGCTCGGCGACCTGGCCGGCGGCGTTCACGACCGCACGTCCGTTGTTGAACAGGGTCTGGCTGCCCGTGGCGCCCATGTCGTACGGCGCGACGGAGGTGTCCTGGTAGACGAGCTGGAAGTCCTCGGGCGCCATGCCGAGTTCGTCGGCGGCGAGCTGGCGCAGCGTCATCACCGCACCGGTGCCGCACTCCTGGGCGCCGGTGATGATCTGGCCCGAGCCGTCACCGTCGATCTTCACGTAGGCGCCGGACGGGACCGAGAAGCTCGGCCACCAGCCGATCGCGACGCCGATGGCCTCGTCGTCGGGCAGCTCCTGGCCGTACCCGGCGTTGGCCGTGGCCGCGTCGATGCACTGCTGCAGGCCGATCTCGTCGTAGGTCTGGCCGCTCGGGCCCTCGGCGCCGGTGTCGACGGCGTTGAGCTTGCGGAAGGCGACCGGGTCGAGCCCGACCGCCTTGGCGAGTTCGTCGGTGTGCGACTCGAGCGCCCAGCAGGCCTGGGGCGCCGTCGGGGCGCGCACCGAGCCGGAGGGTTGGTGGTTGGTGTAGACGAGGTGGGCCTCGATCGACACGTTCGGCACTCGGTAGGGGCCGGCTAGGTGCATCGCCGCGAGTTGGGAGAAGAATCCGGCGTCGGCGGTGTAGGCGCCGTTGTCGATCGCGATCCACCCGGTGCGGGCGACGATCGTGCCGTCGCTGCGCATGCCCGTGGTGATGTCGATGATCATGCCCTCGCGGCGTCGGTCGGGAGCGAGGAACTCCTCACGGCGGCTGAACACCAGGCGGACCGGACGCTTGGCCGCTCGGGCGAGGGCGGCGATGTGGGCCTCGTAGTGGAAGCCGCACTTCCCGCCGAACCCGCCGCCGAGGTGCGGCACGATGATGCGGACCCGGTTCGCCGGCAGCTCCAGCGTCTCGCACACACCCGCACGGGCGTCGAAGGGCACCTGGGTCGACGTCCAGATCGTGACCTTGTCGCCCTCCCACTGGGCGAGCACGGCGCGTGGTTCGATCGGGGCGGCATGGCACCCGTCGGCCACGTACCGGCTCGACACGACCACGTCGGCGGTGGCCATCGCTGCGGCGGCGTCTCCCTTGGTGATCGACGAGAACGAGGCGTCGTTGCGGTCGCGGACCACGACCTCGGCGGCGCCGTAGCCGGCCCAACCGTCGTGGACGAGGGGCGCGCCGGGGGCGAGCGATGCCTCGAGGTCGGTGACGACGGGCAGCGGCTCGAACTCGACGACGATGGCGTCGACGGCCCGCTGGGCGATCTCGGCGGTGGTGGCGGCAACGGCGGCGATGATCTCGCCCTCGTAGCGGACGACGTCGGTGGCGAACAGGGTGCGGTCCTGCACGAAGGGCCCGAACCGCACGTCGGGGACGTCGGCTGCGGTGAGCACGCTCATCACACCGGGCATCGCCAGGGCGGCCGACACGTCGAGGCGGGTGATGCGGGCGTGGCTCACGTCGGCGTAGCGGAACTTGGCCGCGAGCACGCCGGTGAGGCTGAGGTCAGCGGTGTACCGGCCGCTGCCGGTGACCTTGTCGGGGCCGTCGGCGCGGACGAACCGCGGGGCAGGGCGAGCGGTGTGGGGTTCGGTGACGGTCATGCTGATCGAGCTCCTCGGGCGCATCCGGGGGATCGATGGATCCTCGTCGGACGGGTGCTCAATATGGCACGGATCGGTGCCCGACCGCAGCGTCGCCGGTGTCGCCCGTGTGAACCTTCCCGCCCGACCAGGTCCGGTCAGGGGGTCGGTCAGGGGTTTGGACCGACAGCCCGCCGAGACACGGCGATCCAGGCGATGGTCATCAGGCCGCCGACGGTGACGGCGGTGGGGACGAGGCCGCTGATACCCGGGGCCTCCACCGTGGCCGGGGCGGACGCGAGGAGTGCGCCGATCGCAGGCGTGCGACGGTCGGCCACGGCACCGGCGGCGAAGAGCTGGTCGAACACGGTCTGGGCGACGGCCATGCCCGGCACCACGGCACAGCGACAACCCGGATGGGCTCGGCCGGCGAGCGCGGCGGCCTCGCTGGCGAAGAGCTTGTTGGCCGCATGTGCCAGGCAGGCGTTGCACACCGAGCAGCCCGGCGAGAGGCATGTGCCGCCCACCGTGGGATCCAGCGAGAAGGTCGGCACGGTGTCGGCCGCGTCGGCGGCACCGGCCCACGCGAGACCGATCAATGCGGCACCACCGGCGCCGATCACCGTGCGGCGTGACCAGCCAGGACGATCTGCGTCGAGCGGCTCGGCGCGATCGTGCGGGCGACTGTGGGGGTGGTGGCGCGAGTCGTGGTGCATGGTGGGATCCCTGTGCCGATCGTCTCCGGGAGCCGCATCGTTTCCGCGCCCCTCGTTGATGTGAGTGGTGCCCGGCTTTCGCCCGGCCCGAGGCCCACGCGACGAGCGTTTCCACGATGCAGCATCCGCAGACGACCGACACCTCCGACCGTCCGGCGTGGCGCCGATTCGTCAGGTAGGTCGCGGCCCGCACCCGGGCGCCGAGCGGGGGTGTACCGGACGGTCGTCCACATGGTGTCCGCTCTCGTCCGCCGCCGCCGCCCGCTCGGTCGCGCCCTGTCGTGCGCCGCTGCCGGTGTGGTCGCGATCGCGACGGCGGTCGCAGCGTTCCTGCTGCTCGTCGACGGCTGGACGGCGGTCGAGGCGTGGGTGGTCGGCGGGCTCGCCGGCCTGCTCGGGTCGGCGGAGGTGACCCGATCCGGGCATCAACTGCTCGTGCGGGGCGATGCCGGCACGTTCGTGCTCACGGTGGGTGCCTGGTGTTCGTCGCTCGCGCCGGTGCTCGGGGTGGTGTCCGTCGCGGTGTTCGCGCCCGGTTCGTGGCAACGCCGGTGGCGTGCTGCGCTGGCGGCGACCCTGCTGCTCGTGGCGGGCAACGTCGTCCGGGTGGCCGCGGTGGTCATGGTCGGGGCCGATCTCGATGCCGCCCGGCTCGAACCGTTCCATGACGGTCCGGCCACGGCGTTCACCGTGGTGCTGGTGCTGGCGGCGGCGGCGGTGCTGGCGTGGTCGACGCTGCCGGCGCGAGCACCCGCTCAGCCGCTGCGAGCCCGGCGGTGATCGCACCTTCCACGTAGCCAGGGAACGACGGCGCGAGTTCGGTGCAGGCGAAGGTGATCCGAGCGTCGCCGCTGGGTCCGCGGCGGAGGACGTCGACGGCATCGAGGTGTGCCGGGTCGACGAGCAGGTTGCAGTAGCCGCCGGCGCCGAGGTCGTCGGGGGCCCAGACCCGTTCGAGGAACGACACGGGTCGCGCAGCCGCCGGGCCGTAGCCCTCCACGAGATGTTCCAGCAGTGAGGCACGCCGTCGTTGCGGGGTCCAGCCGCCCCACTCGTCGGCCGACGGACCGCCGAGGAACGCCACGATCGACGGGTGATCGGCGAGTGCTGTGGCATCGCGCGTGTACAGGCCGGCCGGGTCGAGCCACTCGCGGACGCTGCCGAGGGAGCCGCCGGGGTCGTGCCAGAACGCCGTGGGGTACGACACGAGGAACTTGATCACCGAGCCCGGGCGGAAGGCTGCGGCGGCCGACCGCAGGGCGTCGGGCAGCGGCGGGTCGAACGCGATCGACCCGATCGCCGCGGGCGGGACGGCCACCACCACGTGTGCCGCCTCGATCGTGATGCCGTCGGCGACGACCGTCGATCCGGCGATGGAACGGCGCACGTTGCGTACCCGTGCGGAGAGGTGGAGGCGGTCGCCGAGCTCGTCGCCGAGCTCGACGGCCAGGCCGTGCATGGTCTCGGCGATCACGTACTGCAGTTCGTCACGCGTCATCGGTGTGCGCTCGCCCATCTCGGCCACGTGTGCGGCGAGGAGGAGGTCGGGGGAGAGGCAGAAGGCACCGGCGAATCCGCCGTGTGCGGCGGCGAGCGCATCGCCGTCGAGCCGGGAGCGCAGCCAGTCGCCGAGCGTCCGGTCGCCCAACGACGACGGGTCGATGCCTTCGAGTCGTTCGGCCGGGCCGTCGGCCGCGGCGAGCAGCTGTGCGAACGCCAGCGGGTCGTCGGTGTGTTCACCCCCGCCGCGGAACGCGAGCGACGCGAGCTCGTGGTCGCCGGCGACGAGCGTGCGGCCGCGGGATGCGGCGAGTGCCAATACGTGGGGCATGTCGTCGTTGATGAACTGGCCGCCGCTGTCGACCAGCCTTCCGGTGCCGTCGACCGTGCTCTCGGTGCGGCCACCGACACGATCGCGTGCTTCGAGCACCATCACCGATCGGCCTGCGGCGATCAGCTGGGTCGCGGCGGTGAGGCCGGCGAACCCGGCGCCGATCACGACGACGTCGACGCCAGATCCACGATCGCCGCTCATCGTGTGCCCGACCGTTGGCCGCCGTCGAGCGGCGCGACCAATGGCCAAGGCCGCACGCGCTCGAGTGTCGCCGCGACTCGGAACGCCGTGCGGTCGTCGAAGGGAGCAGCGACGACCTGGAGGCCGATCGGCACACCGTCCGCGGACCGCCCAGCCGGCACAGCGAGCACCGGGCAGCGGCCGATCGCATTGAACACCTCCGTCAGCGCGACGTCGGTGAAGGTGTCGTGGACGACACCGTCGATGCGGAAGGGCTCTTGCGTGTGATCGACTCCTGCGCGGAACGCAGGGACCGCCATCGTCGGGCAGAGCAACGCATCGAAACGTGCGAGCACCGCGCCGACGCGCCGCTGCAGCTCGCTCGATCCCATCAGGTCGTCGAGGTGGGAGCCGCCCGACGACATCACCCAGTCGATCCAGTACCTCGACGCCGGCTGCAGGAGCTGTCGTTCGTCGGCGGTCGATGCTGCCAGGTCGGCCGCGAACCCGTGCCGGTAGTGGGCCAGGGCGGTCGTGGCGAGCAGCCCCCGAGGCACCGTGAGGTCGGCCGGGGTCAGCTCGACGACCTCCGCGCCGGCATCGGCGAGCGCTGCTGCCGAACTGCGGACGACCCGCTTGACCTCGTCGGTGACCGGGAAGTCGCCGAGGTCGACGCTGAGCGCGATACGCATGCCCCGGACGTCGGGCACGATCTCGCCGATCGGGTCAGCGGGTAGCGAGGTGACGTCGTCGGGGTGGCGGCCGATCAGCAGGTCGCTCACCATCGCGATGTCGCGGACGGTGCGGGCGATCGGGCCGACATGGGACCAGGTGTCGAGGTGGTACGGCGGCGCGACCGGGATCCGGCCGTGCGGGGGGTACCAGCCGACGACACCACAACACGATGCGGGTTGGCGGATCGATCCGCCGATGTCGGAGCCGGTGGCGAGCGGAACCAGGCCGGCGGCGACGGCCGCAGCGGATCCACCGCTCGAGCCGCCGACGTCGTACGCCGGGTTCCAGGGATTGCGGGTGATTCCCCACACCGCTGAATGGGTCCAGAACGTGGCCGAGAACTCCGGCGTGGTGGTGCGGGCGTAGATGATCGCGCCGTTCGCTCGCAACCGCTCGACGATCGGGTCGTCCCGCTCGGCGATCCAATCGAGCCACAGCAGCGACCCGTTGGTGGTGCGTTTCCCCGCGACACCCGACTCGTCCTTGATCGCGAGGGGCACCCCTTCGAGCGGCCGGTTGGTGCCGTCGTCGTACCGTTGCGCTGCTCGCTCGGCGTCGGCGCGGGCCTCGTCGTCGTACACGTCGGTGAACGCGTTCACCCCGGCTCCGATCGACCGTCGGCGGGCGATGAGGGCGTCGAGGGCCTCGATCGGCGAGGTCCGACGCGTCCGGAAACCGTCGACCAGCTCGGCGACGGACCAGGTATGGATCGGGCTGCTCACGATGTCGGCAGATCCCGCGGGTACTCGTAGACGATCGGGCCGAACGCGTCGGTCGGGAAGCAGTAGAAGAGCCGCACGGCCTGGTCGCCGATCGGGCGGATGGCGTGCCAGGTGCTGCCGGGGATGTACATCGTCGTGCCGGGCGCGGCTGGGTGGAGCTCGTCGCCGATCGTCACCTCGGCCGAGCCGGACAGGAAGTGGTACACCTCGGCGGGCGCGTGGCGGTGGAGCTCGAGCCCGTCGGTGTCGGCAGCGATCTCGCACACGCCCGCCGTGAGGTGTGCGCTCGGCGTGCGGTCGGCGCTCACCAGTGTCCACCACGCGACGCCGGTGAACTCGGCGTCGTCGCCTTCCATCGGCACCGTCGACTCGTGGGTCGAGAAGCCTCGTTCGTTCATACCGTCAAGCCTGCCAGGCTGGCGTCGTGATCGCCCTGGCTGCGCATGCGCCGCATCACGAGGCCGGCGAGGGCGACGGCCAGCAGGGTGACGACGAGCATGACGGTGGCGAGTGCGTTGAGTGCCGGCGTGGAGCCTGCCCGGGCACCCGAGTAGATCTTGATCGGCACCGTCTCGGTGGAGGCACCGGTCGACAGGAACGACGAGATCACGAAGTCGTCGACCGAGGTGGCGAACACCACCATCAAGCTGGCGAAGATCGCGGGGCCGAGCATCGGCAGCAGCACGAGGCGCAGTGCCTGGAACTTCGAGGCGCCGAGGTCGCGGGCGGCCTCCTCGTACTGGCTGCCGATCGCGGTGAGACGGCCGCGGATGATCACGACCACGAAGCTGAGGGTGAACGTGACGTGCCCGAGGAGTTGGGTGGTGATGCCACCGGGCAGGCCGGTGTACACCTGGGTGAACACGATGAACAGCGCCACACCGAACACGATCTCGGGTGTGACGATCGGGACGAGCATCAGGGTGTTCGCGCCGGTGGAGAGCTTGCCCCGCCAGCGCTGCAGCCCGATCGCCATGGCGACGCCAACCGGCGTGGCGATCAGCATGCACAGCACTGCGAGCTTGAGCGTGTTCCACATCGCCGTGTGCAAGGTGTCGTCGTGCCACACCGACGAGGTGGTGTCGCCCCAGTACCAGCGGAACGACGGGGACTGGAACGTGGAGCGACTCTTGCCCGAGTTGAGCGAGATGCGAACCGCGATGAGCACGGGCAGCAGCGACCACAGGACGTAGAGCCAGGTGATGGTCGCGAGCCACTTGGCCCGGCCGTGGCGAGAGCGGAACAGCCTCATCGCTCCGACTCCCGCTGTGCCTTCATCGTGGTGCGCAGGTAGTACACCATCAGCACGAACAGGAACACCATCAGCACCAGCACGAGCGAGGCGCCGGTCTGGGGCTGGCTCGAACCTCGCAGGAAGAACTCGATCTGGTTGCCCACCATCTCCGTGCGCGGCGAGCCGCTGGTGAGATAGGAGTTCGTGTAGTAGTCGCCGAACATCGGTAGGATCGTGATGACGCTCGCCGCCATCAGACCGGGCACCGACAGCGGCAACGTGATGCGCACGAAGGTCTGGAAGCTCGATGCGCCGAGGTCGCGCCCGGCCTCGATGAGCCGCCCGTCGATGCGCTCGAGCGCCGAGTAGAGCGGGAGGATGAAGAACGGGACGTAGCCGTAGACGAGTCCGATCACGACCGTCGGCCAGTCGCCGTCGAGCCAGTTGCGCGGCTCGTCCATCACTTGGAACCACTGCAGCACCTGGTTCACGTAGCCGTCCTGCTGGAGCAGGTTGGTCCACGCCAGCATCCGCATCAGGTAGCTGATCCAGAACGGCAGCACCAGCAGGGCGAGCAGCATGCTGCGTGAGCGCGACGCCTTGCGGGCGACGAAGTAGGCGACCGGGTAGCCGATCGCGATGCAGCCGGCGAGGGCGAGGAACACGAACGAGAAGGTGCGGATGAAGACCTTGCCGAGGTCGCCGCCAAACACCCGGTCGAGCAGCGAGCTCATGGCCGAGAAGTCCCACGCGAGTGGGTTCCAGGCGGGTTGTGGGGTGCGCAGGATGGGATCGACGGAGCCGAACGCCACCGCCATCACGGCGTAGACGGGGACGACGAAGAACGCGATCAGCCAGCCGACGCCCGGCAGCGCGAACCCTGCCCAGGTGGTGGTGCGCGGCGGCCGACCGCCCGTCGGGTCGATCTGGACGACGCTCGGGCTGCTCATCCGCCCGCGGTGAACTTCGACCAGGCGGCCTCGTACTGGGCGTCGCCCTCGGGGCCGAGCGCCTCGTACTTCAGGCCCTTGGCGATGTCGTCGTTGGTGGGCACGCAGCTGCGCAGATTCTCGGGCACGTACCCCGCACCGATCACGTAGTCGGCGTCGAGCTTGGTGAGCGCCGGCAGATAGCCGACCCAGCTGAAGTTCTTCTCGGCCACTGCGTTGTCGAGCAGGAAGTCGATGTAGAGGTGTGCGAGCACGGGGTTCTCGGCGTTGGCGAGCACGCCCATGGAGTCGTTGTTCACCACGTACTGCTCCGACGGCGGGTGCCAGAAGCCGAGCACGTCGCTGGAGGTGCCCTCGGGCAGATAGCTGGCCGCGCCGGCGATCAGGTCGGCGCTCCACGTGTGGGCGATGGTGGTGGTGCCCTCGGGGATGTCCTTGTAGCCCTCGATGTTCACCTTCACGTTGACGAGGTCGATCAGTTCGATCACGTCCGCGAGGGCCTGGTCGATGATCGCCTGGTCGAGGGTGTTGATGTCGGTGATGCCCTTGCGCAGCATCGCCATGGTGAACGCTTCGCGTTCGTCGTCGAGGATCGACACCTGGCCCTTGAACGTCGTGGCGTTCCACAGGGTGTCCCATCCCTGGGCCTCGATCTCGGCGGGGTCGATGCGGTCGGCGCGGTACCCGATGCCGGTGCCGAAGAACGTGTACGGAACGGAGTAGACCGCGCCCGGGTCGTACCAGGGGTCGTCGAACGCCTTGACGACGTTGCCGCGGTTGGTGAGGTAGCTGCGGTTGAGCGGCTGGATGAGCCCGCCCTTGATGAGGTTGCCGATGCTCGTGCTCGCCATCGAGTGGTGGACGTCGACCTTCAATGCGCCGGACGCGAGCTTGGCGACCGCCTCGGTGTCGGTGTCGATCGTGGAGATCTCGACCTTCACGCCGTACTTCGCCTCGAAGTCGGCGATCACGTCGGGGTTCACGTAGTCGGCGTAGTTGATGATGCGCAGCGGGCCCTTCTCCGGTTGGAGCCCGTCGGCGATCGGTTCGGTCGACTGCTCGCCGCTGCCGCCGCTGTCGCCGCCGCAGGCGTTCAACAGAGGAATGCCCGCCCCGAGCAGCACGCCGAGCTGTGCCGAGCGTGCCAGGAACTGACGTCGTGACGTTCTCATGCATCCCCCCAAGAGATGTCGATCGATGTGGGCGTCGATCACCGGCGAACACTGACTGTCGATTCAGACTAGTCGCGTTCCCTCACGTCGTTGGACAGTTGCTCAGCAAGGGTCGGGAGGTGCGCCAGAATGGCGCGATGGTCCGCGCCATCCCCGATCCCGAGGGCATCCGAAGCGCCCGCACACTGCCCGCGGCCTGGTATTCGGACCCGTCGCATCACGCCGTCGAGCTCGATCGGGTGTTCCGCTCCGGGTGGGTGTGCGCAGGCGTGACCGAGGAGATGCCCGCGCCGGGGGCGTGGCGGGCGATCCGGGTCGGCGGGGTGCCGGTGCTGATCGTCCGCGACCGCGAGGGTGAGGTGCGGGCGTTCCTCAACGTGTGTCGGCACCGGGCCGCGCCGCTGTGCGACGACCTCGACGCCGGCGACGGTCCGCTGATCCGCTGCCCGTACCACGCCTGGCTGTACCGGCTCGACGGTTCGCTGGCGCGGGCCTCGGGTGTGGGGGAGCCGGACGGCTTCGATCTCGCCGAGCACTCGCTCACCCCGGTGGCGATCACCACGTGGCGGCGGATGGTGTTCGTCGACGTGAGCGCCGGCGCAGGGGAGTTGGCGTTGGGGCCGCTGGCAGCGGCGATCGATGCGTTCCCGATCGAGGAGCTCGAACCCGCCGTGGTCGAGCGTCACGAGCGACCCTTCAACTGGAAGGTGCTGCTCGAGAACTACTCGGAGAACTACCACACCCCGTTCGTGCACCCGGAGATCGACACGACCGCGACGGAGGACTACCCGATGGTGTCCGACGGGGCCGTGCTGTACGCGTGGGACCGCCCGCTGCGACCGGCCGACGAGGCGCAGCGGATCATGCACGACCTGTTGCCGGGCGAGCCCGGGTGGGAGCGCCTGGCGGGCGCGGCGACGTCGCGACCGTACGACGTCGGCAACTACCTGACGGTGTGGCCGAACCTGATGGTGAACGTGTTCCCCGACGCCGCGCTCGTGATGTGGATGGAGCCGGTGTCGGCCAACGTCACCGTGGTGGAGCGGCGGCTGTACCTGCGGCCGGGCACGGCCGACGATGTCGCCCGGCGGATCGTCGACACCCATCGGCTGGTGCACCAGCAGGACGTCGACATCTGCACGAGCGTGCAGCGATCGCACGACGCCGGCCTCGACGCGAACGGTCGGCTGGCCACGTTCGAAGAGCGCGGCGTGTTCTTCGTGCACCAGCACGTGCGGGCCGCCCTGGGCTGAGGTGACCGGGGTCGACCCGGGCCTCGGTCGCTAGCGTGCTGCGCGTGATCGGAACGCTCGGCGACCTGGTGGAGGACATCGCGGTCAGGGTCGGTGTGGCGGTGAACGTCGCGTCCGACACGGAGGCGCACATCCGTCGTCGCCGTGGCGGCAGCGCCGCCAACACCGCAGTGGCGGTGGCCAGGGCGGGTGGCCGGGCGCGGTTCATCGGACAGGTGGGCGCCGATGCCATCGGCGCAGCGCTCGTGGCCGAGACCGAGGCGGCGGGCGTGGAGGTGGTCGCCAGGCGCGCCGGCCGCACGGGCACGATCGTGGTGCTCGTCGATCACCTGGGCGAGCGGTCGATGCTGACCGATCGGGGTGCGTGCGCCGATCTCGACGATCCCGATCCGGCGTGGCTCGACGGGCTGCAGGTGCTGCACGTGCCCGCGTACTCGCTCGCCGGGGGGCGGCTGGCCGAGACAGCGGTGACGCTCGTGAACTGGGCGCACGAGCGGGGGGTCATCGTGTCGATCGATGCGTCGTCGGCTGCGGTCATCGAGGCGTATGGCGCGGGCCGGATGCGCAACCTGTTGTGGTCGCTGCAGCCGCACGTGCTGTTGTGCAACGAGCTCGAGGCGCAGGTGCTGTCGGCCGCCGGCGGGGTCGACGGCATCGCGACCGCGGCGACGGTGGTGAAGCAGGGTCCCGATCCGGCGTTGGTGTCGGTGCCGGGCGAGGGCGTGGTGGAGGTGCCGGTGCCGGCCCTGTCCGACGTCACCGACACCACGGGTGCCGGCGATGCGTTCGCCGCTGGGTTCCTCCTGGCGGTCGCCGGAGGTGCCCTCGCGGTCGAGGCCGCGGCGGCTGGCCACCAGACGGCGCGGGCGGCGATCACGGCGGTCTCGGCCGACTGATCGGCACACCGGGTTCATGCCCTCGGGTGAGGCCGGCTCACTCGCGCCGCGACGTATCGTGCCGACCGTGAGGTGGACGCGACGCTGGCTCGGGATGGCTGCCGTGGCGGTCGCAGCGCTCGCGGTCTGCGTTGGTGGCGCCCCGGGTGCGCCGGCACGGGTGGCGACGGCGGCGACGCGGTACCTCGACCCGATCTTCCTACCGGACGTACAGCGCGACGTCGTCTACGGCACGGCGACGGCGGCCGACGGTTCGCGGGTGGAACTGCGGCTCGATCTGTACACGCCACGGGGCGACACGGCGAGCGATCGGCCGGTGTTCGTGTTCGCCCACGGTGGCTACTTCTTCACCGGCGACAAGAGCACCACGGTCACGTGGGCGCAGCGCATGGCCCAGCGAGGGTACGTGGCCGCATCGATCAACTATCGGCTCGGCACGGCGCCCGTGCTGTACCCGGTGGACACGCCCACCGAGTTCCAGGTGGTGAACGACGCCCGCGCGGACATGCAGACCGCGGTGCGCTGGTTCCGTGCCAACGCCGCGTCGCTGCGCATCGACCCCGACCGGATCGCGGTCGGCGGCACGAGTGCAGGAGCGGTGACGGCGCTCGGGGTGGCGGCCAATGCCGATGCGCCGCTGCCCGGTGACCACGAGGAGTTCTCCTCCGCGGTGTGCACGGCGGTGTCGTTCTCGGGGGCCAACGATCCGTCGGCGTTCGGACCGCTCGACGCCGGTGCGATCTTCCACCACGGTGAGCTCGACACGGTCGTGCCGACGGCGCAGGCGATCGCGACCCGCGACGCGATGGCGGCTGCCGGGTTGCCGGTCGCCTGGTACGAGTACCCGGGGGAGGGGCACGAGCTGAGCGACGCCTCGATCAGCGCCCGGGTACAGCCGACGATCCAGTGGCTGTACGACCGGGTGGCGACGGCGGCCTATCCGTGCTCGCCCGCGGTGGGGCAGCTCGCCCGGGTGCCCGCCGGTAGCCAGACCGAGCTCGCGGGTGAGGCCGACCGATCGGCAGTGGTGTCGCTCGTGTCGGTCGACAACGCCGCGCCGGGCTTCGTGCAACTGCTGCCCTGCGGATCGCCGGCAGGTGGGTCGTCGAACCTCAATGCCGACGCGGCCGGACAGATCCGTTCCGGGCTGGCGGTGGTGCGCTTCGATGGCTCGGGCCGGGCCTGCCTGTTCAACCAGCAGGCCACGCATCTCGTCGCAGACCTGCAGGGGTGGTTCGCGCCGGGGGCATTCGACGACGTGGCCGACGTACGCCTGCTCGACACGCGGTCCGGGACGAAACCGGCGTCGGGCGCTCAGACGCAGCTCTCCGGGCGACCGAATGCCACGGGCGTGGTGTCGATCGTGATGACCGAGACCGACGCGGCCGGCTACGTGCAGGTACTGCCGTGCGGTGCAGAAGCGGGTGGCTCGTCGAACCTCAACACCGATGCAGCGGGACAGACCCGATCGGGCCTGGCCTTCGTGCGATTCGACGGCGCTGGCCACGCGTGCCTGTTCAACCAGCGGGGCACGCATCTCGTCGCCGACCTGCAGGGCTACATGGTCGACGGATCGTTCGACGACCTGACCGACGCGCGGGTGCTCGACACGCGAACGGGCGCGAGGCCCGCTGACGGCAGCGTGACGACGATCTCTGGGCGGGCGGCTGCCACTGCGGTGGTGTCGATCGTCGCGACCGACACGAGCGCGGCCGGCTACGTGCAGGTGTTGCCGTGCGATACCGCGCCCGGCGGGTCGTCGAACCTCAACGTCGACGCGTCGGGCCAGACGATCGCCGGGTTGGCGTTCGTGCGCTTCGGTGACGATGGCCGTGTGTGCGTGTTCGCCCAACGATCGACGCACCTCGTGGTCGACGTGCAGGGCTACCTGGACGGTGGCGCCTTCGTCGATGTGCCCGACGATCGCCTGCTCGACACCCGCACCCGCTCGTAGCGAGCGGCACGGGCGTCACCGGTCAGGTCGGGTCAGGTCGGGTCGGGTCAGGGGCGTTCGGCGATCTCGACGGGCTGAGCGAACGCATCGGCGAAGTCGGGGCCGATACCGATGGGCTCGACGTCGACACCGACGACATTGCGGATCCAGGCCGTCACCGCGTGGCGGATCATCGGGAACGTGTCGGCCACCGGCACGGCGGGCGGCACACAGCCGTCCTCGCCGAGGGAGCGAAGTCCCTCGAACCCGTCCAGCAGCGATCCGAGGCCGGATTGCTCGGCGAGGCCGATGATGCCGGTGCCGCCACCGAAGGTGCAGAAGTCGTCGAACGCGTTGTGGCCTGCCCCGTCGATGATCCACAGCAGGCTGGGGGTTCCGGCGAGCTCGAACGCCGGTCGAGTGCGTTCCTCGGCGGGCACCCGAGCGTCCGCAGAGCCGGCCATGAAGAACGACGGCTTGTCGGGGAGCGTCGGAATCGTGGTCGACGTCGTCGCGTCGGTCGGTGCGTCGTCGGTCGATGATCCGCCGAGGAAGACACCTGACGCCATCGAGACGTAGCCGCTGATGCGATCGTCGGCGGCTGCCTGCAGCACCGAACCACCTCCGGCGGAGTGCCCCACGGCCACGACCCGGGAGGTGTCGACGTGCGCGGCGAGCAGGCCGTCGGACGACTGATTCTCCGCATCGATGAGGTCGAGCGTCTGGAGGAGGTCGTCCGCCGCAGACTGCTGTCCGGCATCGAGCTCGCCGAGGAGCACGGTCGACAACTGCCGCGACGGATGATCGGGCGACGCGACGACGAATCCCCACGATGCGAGATGCGCCGTGAGGAACGTTTGGTACACGCGGAAGCCGGCGAACCCATGGCTGACGAGTACCAGTGGGAACTCACCGTCGGCAACCGCGGCATCGCGCTCGCCGTCGAAGGTGTAGCCGGCAGGGGCGTCCGACGTGAGGAGGGCGCGAATGGCCTCCGGCAGGTAGTCACGGGTCTCGTAGGTCACGGGGCCGGAGGGACCGTCGACGGCCGGATACCAGACCTCCACCTGGTTCCCAGCCGGCAGCGTGTAGGTGGTCGCGCCGACCCGGTACGGGCCGGGCTCGGCGTAGGTGGCCGCGATGGCGGCGAGGTCGAGCGTGGTGGTCGGCGCCGCTTCGGTGGTGGTGGCCGCTGCTTCTGTGGTGACGGGTGCAGCCTCCGTGGTGGGTGCTGCAGCCTCGGTGGTGGCAGGCACCGCGGTGGTGGGGGCCGAGCTGTCGTCGTCGCTGCTGCAGGCGGCGAGGCCGAGCAGGACGACGGAGAGGGAGGCGAGCACACGACGGGAGGTCATGGGCTCAGGTTGGCACGGGCGATACGGACGTGTCGGATCGACCTCGGCCGCGAACTCGGATGATTCGCACCGGTGCACTGGGACAGACTCTGGCCATGGCGAGCGAGCAGCAGCGATGATCAGGTTGGGCACGGTCGTGGTGGGTGCCGACGACGTGGCGCGGGCCGTGGCGTTCTGGTCGGAGACGCTCGGCTACCGGGCGGTGGCCTTCGACGACGCCGACGACGGATTCACGATCCTCGTGCCACCGTCGGGCGAGGGCACTCGCGTGGGGATCCACCGGAGTGCCGCACCGGTGCAGGGACACCCTCGGGTGCACCTCGACCTGATCGTCGACAGTGCTGCTGAGCAGGAACTCGAGGTGAACCGTCTCGTCGGTCTCGGCGCGACGAGTGTGGCGTGGGCGTACCCGGACGACCCCGACTTCGTGGTGCTCGCCGACACCGAGGGGAATCGCTTCTGTGTGGTCGACACGAGCCACGGCTGAGCGGGCTCCCATTCGTTGGGTCGAATCGACGCCGACCCGGTAGGGTTTCCGCCTGCTGCACGGGCTCGCCCGTGACGCGATGGCGACGTGGCCGAGTGGTTCAGGCAAGGGCCTGCAAAGCCCTGTACATGGGTTCGATTCCCATCGTCGCCTCCAGCCCCTGACCTGGTAAAGTACCAGCTCAGGGGCTCTTTTCGTTTTCCCACTATCGTCCGCCACTGTCCCCTGGTGACCACCAGAAACCACCGTTTTGTTCCCATCGTGTGCACAAAACGTTCCCACGGGGAGGGCCGATGGCATCGATCCAGAAGCGCAGTGACGGGTATCAGGTCCGCTACCGCGATCCAGTCGGACAGCAACGAGCACGACAGTTCAAGCGCAAGGTCGATGCCGAGCGCTTCGCCAGGGAGGTCGAGGTCGACAAGGACCGCGGTGCCTGGATCGATCCGAAGGGTGCCGACGTGCCCCTCGCAGTGTGGGCCGAGTCCTTCATGGCGATGTGCGTGTCGCTGTCGCCGACGACGATCGAGACGTACCGGCGCGATCTCGACAAGTACGTGCTGCCGGCGTTCGGTGCTCGCCGGCTCGGGCAGTTGCGCGCCGAGGAGATCGAGCGGTGGCTGAACGACGAGATCGTTGCCGGCATCGCGTCGTCGTCGGTGCACCGGCACTATCGGACGCTGCGTCGTGTGTTGCAGGCCGCGGTCGAGAAGGAGCGGTTGCTGACGAACCCGTGCAACCGCGTGCGTCCGCCGAAGGTGACCACGCGGAAGATGACCGTGCTCGACTGGGATCAGTGCCTGACGGTGGCCGAGGCGACGTCGCCGCGCTACCGGGCGATGATCTACCTCGCGCTCGATTCGGGCATGCGATGGAGCGAGCTCGTCGGCCTTCGTCGATCGCAGGTCGATCTCCTACGTCGCAAGGTGCGCGTGACCGAGCAGCTGGTCGAGTTGAGCGATCGCACCCGGTTGCGCAAGGAGCCGAAGACGACGGCGGGCGTGCGGTCGATCACGATCTCGAAGCTGACGGCTGGCATGCTCTCCGCACACCTCGAGGCCTTCGGTCGAGCCGATGCGGACTCGTTGGTGTTCACGACCGCGGCCGGTACGCCGATCTCGCACTCCAGCTTCCAGACGCACCACTTCAAGCCGGCGTTGAAGGCTGCTGGTGTCGAGGCCCGCTTTCACGATCTGCGACACACGAGCGTCGCCCTGGCGATTGCCGCTGGTGCGCACCCGAAGGCGATCCAGGTGCGCATGGGCCACAGCTCGATCACGGTGACACTCGATCGATACGGCCATCTGTTCCCCGAACTCGACGAAGCGATCGCCGACGCGTTCAACGAAGGCTGGAGAGCCGCAAGAGCCGCCGCTGGCATGGTCGCCTGACGTGCCGCACCCATCGGCGACATTCCGGCGTTGTGGGACGCTCCTCGATCAAGAGTGCTTCGGTGTGCAGAGGACGTGGCTGCCGATCGTGGTGAGGTCGAAGTGTTCGAGTTGGGTGCGGTTGAAGCGGATCTCCTTGCTTGCGGTTCCGTAGGGGAAGACGTCGTCGAGGTAGTGGAAGACGAGGGCGTCGTCTTCGATGGCGAGGACGAAGGCGTCGATCGGTCCGAATCGGCTCGACGCTGCAGTGCTGGCGAACTCGGTGGGATCGTCTACGTCGGCGAGGTGCTGCAGGAACTCGATCCGTGCGCTGAACTCGGCGGCCGGGTTGGCGTAGTGGGCGTCCCACGGGAGGAATGCGTGGTTCGGGTAGAAGGCGAGGAGGTCGATCCGGTCGGAGATGAGCGTGGCTCGTTGCCCGACTCTGGCTTCGACGAGTCGTTGCACGGCGGCTGGGGACGAAGGGTTGTCCGGGTCGTCGGGTAGCTGGGCGGTTCGCGCAGCAGCGGTGAGCGGGCTGTCGATGACCGTGGTGAGGAACTGTTGTCCGGCGCTGATCGCGATGATGGCGGTGATGGCGCCGGCGAGTCGGTTGAGGTCTCGGCGATCGCATCGTGCTGAGGCGTACTGGTGTGCGGCGGCCAGGGCCCGGATGCCTGCGCACGCGGCGACGGTCGGGATGATCGGTTTGGCACGGAATGACAGCAGCGGCTGGTCCGCGAGCGCAGCGATCGCGCCGAGCGCATACCAGAGGTACGTCGCAGCGAGGAGTGACAGGAGACGTCGGGAGAGTTCGTCGCGTGTGGCGGTCCAGATGAGGTGGGCGACTCCGGCGAGCATGAGCATGCCGGGGATCGTGGGGTCCAGCATGGGGAGCGGGACGAGTGCGTGGTGTTCGGCGAACCATCGGTTCGCGAGCGAGTCGGGCGATGGCGCGGTCGTGATGCTGATCGCGAGCGGCACCCAGAACGGTGACGCGACGGCGAGCGACACTGCGCCGATCCGGGCGATCGCGAGGAGGTGAACGCCTGTCCAGCGCCGGGTGATGATGCGGTCGAGGACGACGTGAACGGCGATGGCGAGAACGCCGACGAGCAGGAAGTAGTAGTAGGTCGTGAACAGTGCTGCCCCGATGAACCCCAAGAGAACCGTTCTGCGAGCGGGGGCGCCGCGGGGTGTGCCGACGGTGAGGATCCACCATGGGATGAATGCGGTGAGCGTGAGCCAGGCGTACGGCTCGTAGAAGTTCTCGACCATCAGCGGCACGACCGCCATCAGGGCTGCGGGCCGGCCGGACACGACGCGGCGCCAGCCGAGGTAGGCGATGGATGGAGCGATGAGTGCTGAGCCGATCGCGCCGATCTTGAGCATCTGCCACGGCTCGGTGTCGGTGAGTGCGGCGATGCGACCGAGGAGCCAGAAGTAGC
>CAUJET010000141.1 GCA_963169665.1 Actinomycetota bacterium
CGTGGGTTGGGGGGGGGTGGGTGGTGGGTGGGGGGGGGGGGGGGTGGGGTGGTGCGGGCCCCCCCCCCCCCCCCCCCACCGCTCGCCGTCGCCCGACCCGCACGGATCCACATCCCCCACCCGCCGGCTCCCGCCGGCAACACGAACGAGGTCCCCCATGCCGAAACGAACCCGCACTGTCGTGGCCGCCGGGCTCGCGTTCGGCGCCGTCTTGTTCGCGGTGGCCACGCTCGGCCCGTCATCGCCCGCCACACCGTCGTCGGCCGCCACACCCATCATCCCCGTCGCAGGCGGCGGCGCGCCGGTCCTGCCATCCGGCGGATCGCTCGAGGGACTCATCGCCTCGCTGCAGACCCGCCTCGAGTCGGTGCCCACCGATCACGTCAGCTGGGCCACGTTGGGCCTCGCCTACGTGCAGCAGGCCCGGACGACGGTCGACCCCAGCTACTACCCCAAGGCCGACGGAGCACTCGCCCGATCGCTCGAGATCGATGACCGTGACAACTATCTGGCCTACGCCGGTCTCTCCGCGCTCGCCGCAGCCCGCCACGACTTCCCGGCCGCCAAGACCTTCGCCGAGCGCGGACTCGAGATCAACGAGTACAGCGCGATCCTCCACGGCGCCCTCAGCGACGCCGAGCTCCAACTCGGCGACTACGACTCGGCCTTCGCCGCGGTGCAGCGCATGCTCGACCTGTCGCCGGACACCGCGTCGCTGTCGAGGGCGTCGTACGCATGGGAGCTGCGGGGTGACACCGAGCGGGCGCGCGAGCTCATGCAGCGTGCGCTCGCCGACGCCCCCTCCCCCGCAGACCGCACCTTCGCCCTCGTGCACCTCGGCGGCCTCGCGTTCGACAACGGCGATGCGGTCACCGCACTCGGCCTGTTCAACGACGCCTTGGCGGCCAGCCCCGACGACATCGCAGCGCTCGCCGCGAAGGCGCGGGCCGAGGCCGCACTGGGACAGATCGACACCGCGGTCGAGCACTGGACCCAGGTGGTGGAGCGGGCCCCCGAGCCCGGCTACGTCGCCGAGTTCGCCAGGCTGCTGGAGTCGATCGGCCGCATCGATGAGGCCGATCGACATTGGGCGGTCTTCGATGCCACCCAGCAGCTCTTCGCCGCCAACGGTGTGCTGCCCGATGCGACCGCCACGCTGGCCGACGCCGAACGAGGCCGGCTCGACGAGGCGCTCGACGACGCCGCGCAGGGCGCTCGGTCACGGCCCTTCCTCGACATGCACGACGCACATGCCTGGGCGTTGCACCTCGCCGGACGCGACGAGGAGGCGTTGCAGGCGATCGACCTGGCGTTGCAGCTGGGCACCCGAAACGCCCGCTTCCACTTCCACGCCGGGATGATCGCCGTGGCGCTCGGCGACACTGCACGAGCCGACCGCGAGCTCTCGACGGCGTTGTCGATCAACCCGCACTTCGATCCCCTGTCCGTGCCCGTCGCCCGCGCGGCGCTCGCCGAGTTGAGGACGGGTCGATGATGCGCCGTCTGGTGATCGCCGGCACCGCGCTCGGCGTGGCGCTCGCGCCGCTGCTGCCGTGGTCGACGGTCGCGGCGCATCCGCTCGGCAACTTCAGCATCAACCACGCGCACGCACTCACGATCCATCCCGATCGCATCGTCGACCTGGCCGTGGTCGACATCGCCGAGATCCCCACCGCCCAGCGAGCCCACGACGTGGACGTCGACGACGACGGAACGGCCTCACCCGACGAACTCGCACGGTACGGCCAGGCCCAGTGCGAGGCGCTGCGTGATGCGGTCGAACTCACGGTCGACGGCGTGCCGACACCATTCGGCATCGAGGCCACCGCCTACACCCAGCCGGTGGGCCAGGCCGGCCTCGCGACGGGACGCCTCGAGTGCACGTTCGTCGCCGCCATCACCGTTGGCGACCGGGCCTCGATCGCCCTCGTCGACGGCTTCGAGGCCGACCGCGTGGGATGGCACGAGATCACCGCCGTCGGGGTTGGCACCACGCTCGTCGATCCGCAGGTGCCCACCACCAGCCCGACCGACGGCCTGCGGACCTACCCGACCGATCTCCTCGAGTCGCCGCTCGACGTCCGCAGCGCGGACCTCGTGGTGGTGCCGGGTGGTTCGACCGCACCGGCGGCGGCCGAGACCGCCGGCGGCGACGGTGCTGCGCTGCTGCGTGGTGGGCCGCTGGCAGATGTGGTGGACCGGATCGGCGGGGAGTTCGATCGACTCGTCGGCAGCCGGGACCTCACCCTCGGTGTCGGTCTGCTGGCGGTGCTGCTCGCGATGATCCTCGGCGCGTCGCACGCACTGCTGCCGGGGCACGGCAAGACCGTGATGGCCGCCTACATCGCCGGCCGGCAGGGTTCGGCGAGGGATGCGGTGCTCGTCGGCGCCACCGTCACCGGCACCCACACCGGTGGCGTGCTGCTGCTCGGGCTCGCCCTCACGCTGAGCACCTCCCTGGCAGGCGAGAGCGTGATCAGCTGGCTCGGCCTGGTGAGCGGCGCGATGATCGCCGTGCTCGGTGCGAGCCTCCTGTGGTCGGCGCTCCACCACCGTCCCGTCGCTCACGGCCACCGCCATGTGCTCGGTCACCGCCACGGTCACGATCACGGACACGGACACGGGCACGGGCACGGGCACGGGCACGGGCATGACCACGATCACGGGCACGGGCACGGGCACGGTCACGGGCACCAACGAACCAGTGGCGTCGTCCAGGCCCAGCGTCGAGGGTCGACACACGCGCTCGCCGACCACGTACGTGCCGCGGCCAGCGGCGGGTCGACGGTCGTGCTCGATGCTCCCGGTTCACCGATGGGGGCGTCCACGACGTCGGCCTTCTCGACCACGGTGCTCGCCCCGGTTCCGTCGTTCGTCGTGACGGATCGTCCGACCGCCGTCGTCCCCGATCAACCGAGCGAACCCGAGCACCGGACCCTCTCCCGACGAGGTCTCGTGGGCATGGGCATCGCCGGCGGGCTCGTTCCCAGCCCGTCGGCGCTCGTGGTGCTCCTGTCCGCGATCGCGCTCGGACGCACCGCGTTCGGCGTGCTGCTCGTGATCGGGTACGGCCTCGGCATGGCGGCGACGCTCACCGCAGCGGGGCTGCTCCTGGTCCGCGTGAGAGACCGGGTGCAGCGCCGGCAGCGTCAAGGCGTGATGTCGCGCGCAGCGGCGCGATGGATGCGATTCGCTCCGTTCGCGACCGCCACCCTGATCGTCGTCGTCGGGCTCGGCATCGCTGTCCGGAGCGCCACGTCCATCTGAGTGCGGCTGCTCGCTCCGACGCACGAGGCGAGGTCAGGGGGTACCGCCACCGCCACCGGCGTCGTTGGAGACGCTGCCTCGGACGGGCGTGGGCTCCGTGGAGTCGCCGGCGCTCGTCCCTCCGGTGCTTCCCGCCGTGGTGCCCTGGGTTTCCATCGGCACCGAGGTGACGGTGCCGGACGGCGTCTGCCCCACGTCGGTCGCGACGGGCACGGAGGTGTCGTCGAGGTCGAGGTCGTCCTCGTCGTCGCCGCACGCGACCAGGCTCACGGCGAGCAGCCCGACGAGGGCCGCCAGCGATGCGCGTCCAGCCGTGCGGCGCATGGTCGGACCGTTCGCGGGTGCGGTGGGTCGCTTCATCGTGGTTCCTCCCAGGGGCGTGCGCTCTACGTGGCCAGCACGCAGTCCTGCTTCCCGGTGCCCCTGGGGCCAGCGCGACAAACCCGCTCCGTCGCACGCATCCCCTAGGCGGAATTGGGTCCCTCGATGCCGTCCTCGTCGGTGTGGTCGGCCCGGCCATGCGCCGTCCCCCGACGCAAGTCACCGTCGACGACCCGACGACCGCCTGCCGCCAACAACGCCTGCTCCTCCACCTCCTTCTCGGACGTGTCCGGCGCTGGCGAGGGACCGTCCAGCGCTCGGCCCGTCTGGCGTTCCGTCACGTGGTCGGTGTCGAGACCGAGTCGTCGGTCGGCGTTGCGTGATCCTGCATCGGTCATGCCCGTGCCGATACCCCGCAGCGGCTTCCCCTCACCATCGCGGTCAGGCGGAGCGTGGCGAGGCGGGCTCGACATCCACGACGCCTTCGCGCACCAGTCGACGAGCGAGCACCAGGCGGCTCGACTCGTTCAGCCCCGCGAGGTCGCGCACGGACAGCGATCGACGTTGCTGGAGCGCCTCCATCGCGCGTGCTGCAGACATCGGCATCCGGAGGTGACGGTCGGCGAGGTCGACCACGACCATGCCGTCGTCGATCCTCGTGCCTGCGTCGACGCGTAGGGCGATGACAGTGTCGTCGTCCATCCGGTCGAGTTCGAACGCAGCGCGCAACGCCGACGCGGCCGGGCGTCGGTCGGCGCTCACGTCGGCGTCCACGAATCGGTCGACGTCAAGGTTCGTCGCCGTGCTGACGGCCGCCGCGAGGGCCGCTGCGAGCGAGGCTGCGTGATCCGTGCGTTCCCGGGCGAACCCGAGCGGCAACGGCGCCTGGAGTTCGGCGACTCCGGCGAGCGATCGCTTCACGAGGTCGAGACCGGTGACCGCGGTGATCCCGATGGTGATGTGGAGACTGCTCTGGCTGGCCGTCGCGGCCGAGTGCCGCACGCCGCGAGGGATGTACATCACATCGCCTGGGCCGAGCTCGACGGTCGGCAACCCGGCGACCGTCCACGTCTTGTGCCCGTCGACGTGCAGTACCAGGACGTCGTGGCCGTCGCGATGCGCGGCGAGGCCCGTGCTGCCGACGGGCGTGAGGTAGGCGTTCGCCTGCGTCGCATGACTGGTCTCGTCGGAAAGTGCGGCGACGAACGCGCGCAGCGCCGGATGCCACCGCTCGAGGCTCTGCATCACCAACGTGGCGCCGGCGGCGAACTCACGCGAGATCGCGTCGACGTCGGCGACGTCGCTGGCCCACACGCCACCCATGCGCACCGATCGGGTGTAGGCCGACGGCGGCGACGTCGACCCGTCGCGAACCATCCTGAACAGGGGTCGTCTCGCCGCGAGCTCGAGCAGGTCGACGATCACGCCGGCCGAGAGGAGATCGTCGAAGCGGGTGCCTGTTCGGTGCACCATCGGTGCACGACCCCAGTGCGAGCGCACGAATTCGTCGACGTCGCCCACGCACCGTTCGAGCACCGAGAACCGCAGGCGGCCTCGCGCGGCGACGGCCGGGGACACCTCGCTGAAGCCTTCGAGCGTCGCGCGGTCGGTGCCCGTCGCTCCGTCGGGGGCGAGGTCAGCGTGTGCCCGATCAGCGAAGGACCCCGAGTCGTGTTTGGGAGCGGCCATGTGCGGGCACGGTGCCCCGTATGACCGATGATCCAAACCTCAGTGAGTCCCAGCTCGACGACGACGAGATCACTTCGTCCCCAACGGAGCGAGACGACGACCTCGATGCCGGCGGCGAAGGCAGCAAGGACACAGGTGATCTGCCGACCGAACGGGACGACGATCGGGACCAGGGCGGCGAAGGCGCCGCCGACACCGGCGACGAAGCCTGACGAGACCGCTCCGGGCTGGCGGCCTCACGTGCCGTCTCGGAGCGCGGGCCCGTCGCCGCAGCAATGTCAACCGCGCCACCAACCGGCAATTCGGCCGCAGGAGCGCCCCGTCATCGTGGTCACCAGGATCTCGGCCGGTCTCGGGTTGCAGGGAACCGAAAACCGGCCGCGATGTCGACTGGACGACGCGTCCCAGCCAGCGGTCGGTCGCTCGATCTGCCTGCGCACCCGCACCCGAGTGTTCCGTGTCGGGTTGTGGTCGCTGGACGACCAACACCCGACGCGGAACGAGCACCACGTCCGCCTCGCTGACGGCCGGCTGCCCGGATGATCGATCTCTGAGGATGATGGCTGCGACATCGGATCGACCGATCCGGCCGTCTACGTGAGCAGGTCGAGGGCTTGTGTGATGAGGCTCCGGTTGACGGTCGGGAAGGCCCCGCTGAAATCACCACGGGTGTGACACCACGCGAGGCCTGCGAGGCCGTGGTAGGCGGCGTACACGTGCATCAGGGTCGTCGAGGTGTCGAGCTCCGCCCACGCCGCCGTGGCTCCCGCCACCTCGCGGTAGCCGACGAGGACCTGAGCGAGGTGTTGTGGCACCTGTTGCCAGAGCTTGAACACGTCCATGGAGGCGTGCCCGCCTCGGCAGGACTCGAAGTCGATGATGCCGGTCAGGTGTCCCTGGTGGCCGAGGATGTTCCCGGGACGGAGATCGAAGTGCACGAGGCGCGGATCGTCGGATGCCGGTACGTCGACGAGATGGCCGAGGAGCACCTCGAGGCCTCGCTCGGCCAGCGGGCGATCCTCTGGTCCGATGGACGTGATGTACCGCTCTGCGTTGCCCTGGAGCAGCTCGTGCCAGCTCGCCAGGCCGTCGAAGGAGTCGGCCGAGGCGAGATGCATGTGCGCCATCGCCCGTCCGAGTTCGTGAAGGAAGCCCGGCGTGACGAGTGAGTCGTCGACCCACGTCGTGCCCGCCAGCCCTTCGATCAGCAGCGTCAGCGTGCCATCTCGGTCGGACACGCCGAGCAGAGCGGGAACCATCGGGTGCGTCGCGAGCGCTCGAAGCGCTGCGACCTCGCGCTCGGCCTTGTTGCGGGCCCAGTGTTGCTTCAGGACGTAGTGCCGGCCATCGGCGCCGATGAACGACATGACGCTCGAACTGAACGACTCCGTGACCGGGAGTCGGGTCGTCGGTCGAATGCCGAACTCCGACCAGGCGAGTTCCGCCAACCCGTCCATCGCTCCGACGATAACCAATGCCTCCACGGCCGCCGGGAGAGTGCGGCACCACCGGCACGTGTCGCAGGGGAATCGGGCAGGCGTCCAGTTCATTGCCGCGGCGAAGGCCACACTGGCTGCAAAACGAGAAGAGCCCCTGAACTGGTGTTCACCAGGTCAGGGGCTAGAGGCGACGATGGGAATCGAACCCATGTACAGGGCTTTGCAGCCACTCTGCCGATGACACGAAAGACCAGGTCAGACGATATGTCGAGTGATCCGACGCCCGCCGATGGGAACGGTTTGGGAACAGCTGATGCAGGAGCGGTCACCTCGCACAGATGAGTCGCTGCACCCATCGGAGGAAGGCAGCGACCGGCCCCGACGACGGAAGCACAATGATAGTGTTGTGGAGTGCTTCCTGCGTTCGATGCCGACAGCGGCCGCCTGCCATCAGGTGAGCATGTCGCCTCTTGGGACGAGGTGGTCGAGCGGTTCGGCTGGACCGAACGCCGCAGACGTCTCCTCGACGGACTCGCTGAAGCGATCGAACTGCTCACTGAAGCCGGGTGCCGGAAGATCTGGCTGAACGGCAGCTTCGTCACCACCAAGGACGAACCCGGCGATTTCGACGCCTGCTGGGACACAGACGGCGTCGATCTCGATTCACTCGATCCGGTGCTGCTCGATCTGTCCGATCACCGAGCCGCGCAGAAGGCGCGCTTCGGCGGGGAGCTCTTCCCGAACGTCATCGAAGCTCAATCGGGTCTCTCGTTCTCGGAGTTCTTCCAGAACGAACGCGACACGAGCCGCAAAGGCATCGTCGTCGTCCATCTCTCGAAAGGAGACGCATCGTGATCACCAACGAAGTGCAGTACCGGGCCACCAAGGCACACCTCGAACGCTTCGAAGCGGCTGCCGCCAACATCGAGGCCCGACCGGGCAAGCGAACCAAGCTCGAACGTCTCGAACTCGACGCCGTGCGTGCCCAGGCGGACGACCTGCGCGCAGAACTCGCCGACTTCGATCTCCTTCGCGGCGGCGCGGTCTCGACGTTCGATGCACCGTCGTTGGAGGAGCTTTCGACGGTGCTCGTCAAGGCACGTATCGCTCGCGGCTGGACGCAGCGTGAACTCGCGGAGGCGCTCGGTATGGCCGAACAGCAGATTCAGCGCTACGAAGCGAACGAGTACCGCTCGACCAGCCTTGCCCGCCTGTGCGACATCGCCAACGCGCTCGGCGTCACCGTCGCCCAACACGCAGAGCTGAAGCCGTCCGCCGCCTGATCGAACGTCGACCGCTCCGTCGCTCCTCAGCGAAGCATCGAGGTGATCGCGATCCTTCTGCCCGACGGCAGAACGCTTGACACCCCATGCCCTGAAGCCTCGTCCGAGGTCCTACGAACTCCTGCCCGGAGAGGAGGGCTCGAAATGAACCACATCCGATATCGCACCGCGTCGGGAGAGACCCTTGCCGATGCCGACATCGATGAGCTTGCCAACGAGGTCGAGACCACCGACTACGACACGCAGATCCTGAAGACGCGACGGCGTGGTCGGCCGCTGCTGGGTTCTGCACCGGCAGAGGTCGTTCCCGTTCAACTCGAGCCCGAGCTGCACTCGGTTCACGACCCGATCGCTGAAACCGCAGCGAGCACGAGGCGGCGCTCATCATCTGACAACAGTCCGGCGAACGGCGCGACCTGACGGAGGTCGTCGCCGTCCTCGCCTGATCGCAACAGCACGCGCGAGACCGCGTCCGGCCCTTCGTCGACCGCACGACGCCACCGCTCGACCCAGCGAGCGTTCGACGCTCCTCGCCCGTTCACCTCGAGCAAGTCGAGCTGCTCGAGCGCCATCGACCGAGCCTCGTCCCACCGCTCACGAACCCGGACCGCTGTCGCGGCGGCGATTGCGAGCCGAAGTCGGCGCTGCCGTTCCAGCGCACGCTCGTGCCGCGACGGCACGACCCGGAGCTCGAGCTCCAGGCCGCCCGCCTCAGCGATGCGACTCAAGGTCGAGAGCCTTGGTTCCTTTCGACCGGACTCGTAGTCCGCGATGGTCGGCCCGGACGTCCCCGCCACATCGGCGAGGGCGCGTTGACTCAACCCCGTACGGGTCCTCACATCCCTGACGATCGTCGATGTCTCCATGCAGCCTCCACCTCCTTGCTATTCATATGAATAGCACCAGGCGGAAGCATCCTCCAGCGTGAAACGATCGGCCACCAGGAAGACCGCCACTCACTGGGGACGGCGGCGGAGTTCTTCCCGTGCACGACGTCGGCGCTCTGCCCGGGACAGTTGATCGACGACGTCATCGGCAGGCGCTCCCCCGTCGGGCTCGGCCCAAGCGTTCAGCATCGCCATCAGTTGATCGCGCTGTTGCGTCACGCGAGCGTTCGTCTCCCGAAGCGACTCGAGCTCGCGCTCCGTCCGTTCGAGTCGGCGCTGCAGTTCCCACTTCTCGCCATCGAGCTTCCTCAGCCGAGCGACCTGCTGCGAAGCGGTCCGCCGGCCGGCGGCGACCTTCTGCTCGAGCTCTGCGATGCGGGCGATGTAGTCGGCGAAGTCGCCACCTTCGTGGAGGGCCTGCTCGATCGTCTCCGGCTCGGCCTCGCCGCGCTGACGGGCGCGATAGGCCCGCACGCGGTCGGCGTCGGACTTCCACTTCTTGGGCCGACCGCCCCTGCCCGCCACGGTCACGACGGCGACTGTAACGAAACGCGACGATTCCGTACACCCCGGTGATGTTCTGTGTCGGAAAACATGCCCTTGCTGCTGCGCCGCTCGATGAGGGATGCGATGAGGTGGCGCTGAGCCTGCTCGGGGTCGGCGGGCGCGACGTTCGGCTCGTGACAGCCTGCTCGAAGGGCCTCACTCAGGCCGCCCCAGTGCCACCTGCGGTCGATATCCGGACGACGACGGCCCGAGGCCAGGGTCGACGTTCCCGAACGCCGCCCAGCGCAACCTGGCCGCCGTCTCGGACGATCTCGGCCTCGCGCCTCGTGCCGACAGGGGCACGGTTGTCCTCGGTTCGAGTCCCTGCGGTTCCGGGCTCGCAGCGTGGACGCTGCCACGGCCACTCCCCTGTCTCGCTGGCCTTCCTACGAACGCACCGCGTCGCAGCGCTCATGGCTGAGCACATCGGAGGCTGCGCTGATTCGAGCCGGTGCGTGCTGCCGCTGCGAGTCCGGGGCCGGGATTCGCGGGGCCTTCCACCGGCCCATCGGCACCTCCTCGCTGAGCTGGGTCGATGAGGTATTCGATGAGGTATTCGATGAGGTATTCGGTGAGAGATCGGGTGAGGTGACGATCGGGAGGCCGGCCGAGACGAGACGAAGAACGGTCGAGGAGTTCGATCGATTTCCGCCCAAGAGGTCACCGAAAACGCCGCGATCGCGTCCGGATGTGGGACATGACGAACGTGCGAAGCAAGCACTCCGGAGAGTCGTTGCTCGACATCCCCGCCCTGGCAACCCGCCTTGCCGTCTCGGAGCGATTCGTTCGGAGGCTCGTGCACGAGCGACGCATCCCGTACCTCAAGGTCGGCCACTTCGTCCGCTTCGACCCTCGCGACATCGACGAGGTGCTCCGAGCGAGCCGCATCGAAGAACGACCAACCTGAGGGTGGGTCGACACTCGACACCGGGGTTCACGCGTGATCGACACCCTGCCCACGCAGCAGTCGCAGCGCGGCTGATGACGCAGCGCTGAAGCCAAGTCGACCGTGCCACCTACCGGCACTTGGGTGGCGCGGCGATCGCCGGATGGCGGCGGCAGGGGGCGTCGCGACGGCCGGCCGACCGCTCGGCAGAGGGGTCAGGTGCGGTTGACCTGGGTGCCGCCGAGTCGGCGCCGCAACCCGCCCGGGTCCTAGCCTTTGGTGGTGGCGGCGCTGTACCCACCCATCGAGCCGACTGCGTCGGGGTACCTGGACGTCGGCGACGGGCACGAGCTCTACTGGGAGACGGTGGGTGACCGCGACCGGAGTCCCGCCGTGTGGGTGCACGGCGGTCCGGGAGCGGGCAGCGGCCCGACCGTGCGCCGGTTGTTCGACCCCAACGCCTATCGGCTCGTCATCTTCGATCAGCGCGGCTGCGGGCGCAGCCGCCCGCTGGCCGACGGTCCGCATGCCGATCTCTCGACGAACACGACCGCGCACCTCATTGCCGACCTCGAGATGCTGCGCACACACCTTGACATCGACCGGTGGGTGGTGGCGGGCGCGTCGTGGGGTGTGACGCTGGCATTGGCGTACGCGCAGCGCTTCCCCGAACGAGTCCGGGCGCTCGTGCTGTCGAGCATCACCGCCGGGCGTCGCATCGAGACCGAGTGGATCACGCGCGACATGCGTCGAGTGTTCCCACGCGAATGGAACGAGTTCGCGTCCGCTGTCCCCGAGGGCGAGCGCGACGGCGATCTCGCCGCGGCGTACGCCCGACTCCTCACGCACCCCGACCCGGCGGTGCGCGGAGCAGCGGCGCGCTCGTGGTGCACGTGGGAGGACGTGCACGTGTCGCTCGCACCCGGGTGGGAGCCCTCGCCGCGCTACGAGGACCCAGTGTTCCAGCAGGTGTTCGCCCGCCTGGTCACGCACTACTGGAGCAACGGCTGCTTCCTCGACGACGCGCCGATCCTCGCCAACATGGCCGCCATCGCCGGCATCCCTGGCGTCATGATCCACGGCCGATACGACATCTCCGGCCCGCTCGACACCGCTTGGGATCTCCACCGCGCCTGGCCGATGAGCCGGCTTGTGGTCATCGATGACGCTGGCCACGGCGGCGGCTCGATGACGGCCGCCATCATCGACGCGCTCAACAAGCTCCGCTGAAGCTCAGCCGCGCCGTGCGCCACGACTTTCAGCGGTTCGTCGCCTGCCTGAGATCGACCAACACCCGCAAGGCTGCGCCGCCTGCTCCGACGACACGACGCGCCCGGGCCCTGGGGCGCCGTCCCACAACGCCGGGACGTGGTCAGGACGCGTCGTCGAGGTCCGTCCGGCCCCGGGCGACGATCGCAGCGTGTCGAGCATCGCCTCACGTGAGTCGCTGCTGGAGCCAGTTGCACGCGATCTCACCTTGGCGTCCCTGAAAGCTCCGGACGCCGCCGATACCTGGCGGTGGTGGCAGCAGCGATTGGCGCACGAAGTAGCCAGCGAGTGAAGCGAGGTAGGAGTTGACCGCATCGGCATCCGCGTTCCGGCCGAGCGGATGCGCGCCGAAGACCTCGACCGGATCCGGCCCGCCGTCAAGATGAAGCGACGGCAGGAGACCAACAAGGTCGATCCATTCGGCACCCCGACTCGCCGTCGGCC
>CAUJET010000142.1 GCA_963169665.1 Actinomycetota bacterium
CCGGTTCTCGCGCTCGTCGGGGTCGAGGTCGATGTCGTACAGGTGGTGCTGACCGCCGATGGTTCGGTTCACCCAGAACGGCAGTGCGTCGCCCGGCTGGAACGGTTGGCGGATCACGGGGATCGAACTGCCCGGCATCCGGTCGAGGAACGCCCGGTCGTCGGGCTTCGGCAGCTCCGAGATGCCCTTGACGTGCACCGGCATCGTGCTCCACCGGTTGCTCCACATGCTGAGCGGCAGGTTGTCGGACTCCGGCGCCCGCGCGTACATCCGGTGCCCGTCGGTGACCTGCACCCAGTTGCCGAACACGCCGCCGATCGCCCAGCCGCGCACCGAGGTGGCAGCGCCGGTCAACAGCGGCACGAGGGAACGGCCGTGGGTACGGTGCGCCGGCGAGATCCCGAACGCGTCGGCCAGCGTGGCGTAGAGGTCCACGTTGGTGGTGAGCGCATCGCACACGCCACCGCCGGTGACACCCGGCCAGTGGATCATCAACGGTGTGTGCCCGAGTGGCTGGAACTGGGGCACCTGCGGCTTGCCCCACAGGTCGACCCGCTCGCCCGAGCCGTCGGCGCGCTCCTCACCGAGGTAGTGGCCGTGGTCGGTGCACACGATCACGGCCGTGTCCTGCCACGCCCCCGAGGCGTCGAGCTGGTCGAGGAGCTTGCCGAACCAGTGGTCGATCATCGACAGCTTGGCGCCGTAGTTGCCGCGCAGGTGGCGCGCCTCGGCCCCGCTGAGGTGACCGCCCGAGCGGCCGCCGACCACGTAGGGCGGCCAGATCAGCCGTTCGCCCTCCCACGGTTCGTCCTCGTAGCGGCCGGTCCACTCCGGTGGCGTGTCGAACGGTTCGTGCGGATCGAACTCGTCGACGAACAGCAACCACCGCTGGTCGCCCGCCTGTGCCGCGGCGTCGGCCAGCCACGAGGTCGCCGCCGACATCGTGCGCGGGCCAGGGAAGTCGAGCTCGGTGCGGAAGTGGGTGCGGGTCCGGTCGTAGGCGCGCTCGATCTTCGGCGCGTTCGCGCCGTAGCGGCGCTCCAGCCACCACCCACCGTCCTTGGCCGGCGGTGCCGGCACCCCGATCCAGCTCGGGTCGAGCCACGTCTTCCACGGATCGCCCTCGTGGCCGCGCACGTAGTCCCAGGTGCCGAAGTCGGTGTGGTAGTTCTCGCCGCCCGTCTCGAACAGGTGCGGGTGATCGGTCACGAGCATCGTCGCCACACCGGCGTGGCGCAGGTCGGCCGTGATCGGCTGCTCCCACAGTTCGATCGACCCCCACGGCCGCCACAGGAAGTCGAGCGCGCCGCACAGGATGTCGTGACGGGCCGGCATGCAGGGCAGCGACCCCGTGACGTGGCGGAGGAATCGTGTGGATCGCGCGGCGAACCGGTCGAGGTGCGGCGTGGCGAACTCCGTGCCCCCGTAGCTGCCGAGCATGTGCCGGTTCAACGAGTCGAGCAGCACGACCACGACGTTCTTCGGCCCGTTGCCGGGCACGCTCGTCGGGGCACCACTGACGGGAGGTGTGGCCGCGTCCATGTCGAGAGGTTGTCACATGCGAGGAACGGGCGCGGGACCCGGAGCGGCCGGACGGTCAGGCCCATGACGACGACCGCGACGGTGCTCAGCCCTGCGACCCGAGATGTCGTGTGCGGGTCGTTCCCGATGGTGGAACGGATCGCGCCGCGGGCGGGCACGATGTTCTACGGACGCCTGTTCGCGACGGCGCCCGAGGTGCTCCCCCAGTTCCGCCGCGACCTCTCGCAGCCGAACTTCCAGCCGGCCGCCGAGCACCGCTTCATGCAACTCGCCCTGTTCATCCGGTCGACGGCGGAGCACGCCGGCCTCTCCACCTCCGCCGGCCACGACGACACGGTGGCGCGCCTCGCCCAACGGCACGTCGGCTACACCACCCGTGTCCCGCACTACGCCCCGCTCGGGCGGGCGTTCCTGTGGACCCTCGAGCAGTGCCTCGGGGCAGCGTTCACCCCGACGATGCGTCAGGCGTGGTCCGACACCTACGAGGTGCTCGTGACGTCGATGGTCGCTCCGCTGCCGCCCTCGTCCCGCTGAACAGGAACGCGCGCCGGCGGGTCAGCCGAGGGCGCTGACGATCGCGCTGATCGCTGCGCCCGTGAGCAGCACGAGCACGAGCCACCGGAATCGTTCGCCGTGGACGTGGCGTCGCAGCGGGAACCCGACGAGCTGACCGACGATCAACGCAGGCAACGCGACCGACGCGGCGACCACGCCCTCCACCGTCACCTTCCCGGCGACGAGGAAGAGGGTGAGGCCCACGAGGTTGCTCCAGGCGAACACCTGCGAGATGGTGGCCCGGAACGCCGGCGGCTCGAGCTGCCGGGCCTGCAGCACGAACACGAGCGGCGGACCGTTCGTCGAGAGCGATGTGTTGAGCACACCACTGAGGAATCCCGCACCGAGGTCGAGTCCGGGGCCGACGTGGTGGAGGTTGATGCGACGGGCGAGCAGCACGACCGAGGCGAGCACGGCGATGCCGAGCAGGAGCCGCAGCGTGTGGTCGTCGACCGCGACGAACACCCAGAGCCCGAGGGGCATCCCGACGTAGGCGGCACCCGCCATCCGCAGCACGAGGGGTCGGACCGCGTCGGCACGCTGGTGCCACGCCTGCCACGACGACAGTCCCACGCCGAGCAGCGTGCTCACGACCACCGCCTCGCGGGTGGAGATCACGAGCGTCATCAACGGCACGGTCATCAGACCGAAGCCGAATCCCGACAGCACCTGCACGACGGCGGCACAGAACACGATGAGGGCGACGATGCCCAGATCGGCACCCGACAGCTCGAGCGCGATCACGACAAGCCGATCGATCGCCGACCGCTCACGGACGACCGCTCACGGGCGCACGAGCGCGTCGACGGCGGCAGCGAACACGTCGGTGTGGCGATCGACGTCGGACCGCTGGTGCGACGGCGAGAACAGCGCCATGTTGTGGAACGGGGTGAGCAGGATCCCCCGGTTCATCGCCCACAGGTGCATGAACCGGTCGAGTTCGGCGTCGGTGCCGGCGGCGGCCATCGCACCGTTGCGCGGCGGCGGGCAGAACCAGTACTCCGCGCGGGCGCCGAGCTGCTGCACGTGCCACGGCAGGCCGGCAGCGGTGTACGCGGCCTCGACGCCGTCGGCCCACGCGGTGGCGAGCGGCACCATGTGCTCGAAATCGGCCTCGCGCAGCGCCGACGACAACGTCGCCCGCACCGCGGCGAGGGCCAGGGCGTTGCCCGTGAGCGTGCCGCCGACGCCTGAGGTGTCGATGCTGTCCTCCTTCACCGGCTGCGCGAGCCGGGCGGCGACCTCCTCGGTCATGCCGTACGCGGCGACGGGCATGCCGCCACCGATCGTCTTGCCGATGACGAAGAAGTCGGGATCGAGGCCCCACGCCCGGGTCGCGCCGCCAGGGCCGACGCAGATGGTGTGGGTCTCGTCGATGATGAGCAGCGTGCCGTACCGGCGCGTGAGCTCGCGGACGCCTTCCAGGTAGCCGGGATCGGGCAGCACGATGCCGATGTTGGTGAGCGCCGGCTCCATGAGCACGCAGGCGACGTCGCCGTCGCGAAGCGCTGCCTCCATCGCGTCGAGGTCGTTGAACTGCACGACCTTGGTGGTGACCGACGGATCCACCGCCGGGCCGAGCGAACCGGGTCGGGCGATCACGCGACCGTCCGCGTCGAGCACGGCGAAAGCCTCGTCGACGGTGCCGTGGTAGCACCAGTCCATCACGAGTACCTTCTGCCGCCCGGTGAGGTGACGGCAGAACCGGAGCACGAACCGGTTGGCGTCGGTGGCGGTCATCGCGATCTGCCACGTCGGCAGCCCGAAGCGGCGGGCGAGCTCGCCGGCCACCCACGGCGCATCATCGTTGGGGAGCATCGTGGTGATACCCCTCCGGGCCTGGGCGGCGAGGGCGTCGGCGACCTGCGGGAGCGCGTGGCCGGCCATCGCCCCGGTGTCGCCGAGGCAGAAGTCGACGTACTCGATCCCGTCGGCGTCGACGAACGACGCACCGTGTGCCTCGGTGAAGAACAGCGGGAACGAGCCCGGCAGGCGGGTCATCCACGGCATCGGCACACCACCGAGCAGGTGTTCCGCCGCCTCGATCCCCTTCGCCGCCGACCGCGGATGCAGGTCGATGAAACGCTGTTGCTCCTCGGCCAGCAGGGTGGCGAGTCGCGCTCGGTCGATGGTTCGATCGGTCACGGCTGAGGATGTTCGCACATCGACCCCGTCGGGTCAGAACAACGAGCCCTGCTCCGCCACCTCGATCGGGAGTGGTTCGGGCAGCGCCTCCAGACCCGGTACCTGCAGGCCGACCTCGGCGTGGAAGGCGCGGGCGAGGCCGGGGCTGTCGGCGTTGTCGGGCGTGTGCACGAAGAACGTGGGAGCACGCCCCTCGCCGAGCCAGTCGGCGACGATCGGCTGCCACTCGACCAGCCCTGCCGCGGTGACGTCGGGGTCGTCGGAGCCGATGAAGCGCACGACCGGGCGATCGGTGAGCGCGTCGGTGAGCGCCGGGATCCGCGGCTTGCGACTCCAGGCGTCGCGGCCGGCATCGCTGAGAGGCGGTTGCCGGAACAGTGCACGGCTGTCGAGCAGCACCCGCTCGACCTCGTTGCGGGCCAGCATCCGGTCGAGCGCGAGTCGTCCGCCGCCGTCGAAGAAGCCCGGGTGGCGCACTTCGACCGACCAGTGGATACCGGCGGGGAGGCGGCGCACCTGCGACTCGAGCACGCTCAGGTCGACGGGGGCGAACGATGCGGGGAGCTGCAAGGTCATGCCGCCGACGAGGTCGCCGAGCGGCTCCATCAGCGACACGAACTGGGCGATGTCGGCATCCGCGTCGCGCAGGCGGAGTTCGTGGGTGATGTGGCGGGGCACCTTGAACACGAACCGGAACCCGGCCTCGGCCAGCGTCGCCCACTTCGCCACCGTCGCCGGCGCGGGCGAGGCGTAGAACGTGGTGTTGCCCTCGACCGCGTTCACGAACCGGCTGTACGCGCGCAGTTCACGGCCCGACGACGTGTCGCTCGGCAGGAAACGGCCGATCCACGGCCGGTGCGCCCACATGGGACAGCCGACGTGGAGAACGGGACGCACGTCGCCCGAGGGTAGTTCCGACGGACGATCGATCTCTTGACAAACAAGTTTGTCAAAAGAGAGGATGGCGTCGTGCCGGAACTCGAACTGCTCGACCTGGAGGTGATCGACGAGCCTGCTGCCGCCCGCGCTGCGCTCGATCCGGTCCGTTCTCGGATCCTCTCGATGCTGGCCTCCCCCGGTTCGGCCACCACGCTGGCGGCCTCGCTGCCGCTCACCCGGCAACAGGTGAACTACCACCTGCGGGTGCTCGAGGAGCACGGGCTCGTCCGCCTCGTGGAAGAACGGCAACGCCGCGGCCTGGTGGAGCGCGTGATGGTGGCCACGGCGCGCAGCTACGCCCTCTCCCCCGTCGCCCTCGGCGACAGCGGCGCCGATCCCGACCGGATGGACCGCCTGTCGACGCGATACCTGGTGGCGGTGGCGGCACGCATGCTCCGCGAGGTCGGCGATCTCGCACGCCGGGCCGACCGGGCCGGGCAGTCGCTGCCGACGCTGACGATCGACACCGAGATCCGATTCGCGACGTCCGCCGATCGGGCTGCGTTCACCGCCGAGCTGGCCGAGACCGTGCAGCGACTCGCCGGCCGCTATCACGACGAGACCGCACCTCGCGGGCGGCGGCACCGCCTCGTCGTCGCCGCGCACCCCTCACCGGCCGCTCACCATTCGACACCCGACCACCACCCCACGTCCCCGACCACGGAGGAACCGACATGACCGACGAACGTCCCGACCGAGCGATCGAACTCGAGGTCACCGTCGAGGGCACGCCCGAGGAGGTCTGGCGGGCCATCGCCACCGGCCCCGGCATCTCGGCGTGGTACGTCCCCCACGAGGTCGACGAGCGCGAGGGCGGTGCGACCGTGTCGTCGTTCGGACCCGGCCCGGAGATGCAGATCGCAGGGAGGGTCGCTGCCTGGGAGCCACCGAACCGGGTGCTGTTCACCGGACAGGAGGCCGACGCGACGCTCGCGTTCGAGTGGCTGGTGGAGGCCCGTGATGGCGGGTCCTGCGTCGTCCGTCTCGTCAACACCGGCTTCGGCACCGGCGACGAGTGGGACGCCCAGTTCGACGGCATGAGCGAGGGGTGGCAGCTGTTCCTGTTCAACCTCCAACTGCATCTCACCCACTTCCGCGGCCGCGAGGCGCGCTCGCTGCTGCCGATGGCGATGTGGGAGGGCAACCAGCAGCAGTCGTGGGCGCGGTTGCTCGCCGAACTCGGTCTGCCGACCTCACCGCAGGTGGGCGATCACGTCGTGGCGAGTTCGCCGGGCGCACCACCGCTCGCCGGCACCGTCGTGCAGGCGTCGTCGTGGCGACTGGCGCTGCTGCTCGACGAGCCGGCACCCGGCACCGCCTTCCTCGCGGTCGAGGGGACCGGCGAGCAGGTGGGCGTGTCGATCTGGTCCTACGTGTACGGCGACGACCGCGACGCGATCGCGGAGCGAGACGAACCGCGCTGGCGCGACTGGCTCGCGGCCCGCACGGCCGCTGGCTGACGTCACTCCGAACCGTGGTGGGGCACCATCGATACGCTGCCCACGTGGACAGCCAGCGAGTGGAGATCCCCGTCGTCGACATCGGCAGCGACGACGCACCGGCGGCCATCGATCGCGCCTGCCGCACCACCGGCTTCTTCGCCCTCACGGGCCACGGCATCCCCAGCGCGATGCGCACCGACCTGCTCGACGCGGCGCGCCGGTTCTTCGCCCTGCCGACCGAGCGCAAGGAGGCGGTCGGCCTGGCCCACGGCGGCACGGCGTGGCGCGGCTGGTTCCCGCTCGGCGACGAGCTCACCTCGGGCGTGCCCGATCTGAAGGAGGGCTTCTACGTCGGCCGCGACCTGCCACCCGATCCGTTGCCCCTCCACGGCCCGAACATCTGGCCGGACGACGTCCCGGCGCTGCGCGCCGCGGTCGACGCGTGGATGGCGGCGATGGAGGAGCTCGGGCAACGAGCGCTCGCGGCGATGGCGGTCGGTCTGGGTCTCGAGGCCGACTGGTTCCGTGCGGGTATCACCGACGATCCCACCGTGCTGTTCCGCATCTTCCGCTATCCGCCCCATCCGGCCGGAGCCGCCGATCGATGGGGCGTCGGCGAACACACCGACTACGGCCTGCTCACCCTGCTCGCACACGACGGCACGCCCGGGCTCGAGGTGAACGTGCGCGGCACCTGGGTGTCGGTCGAACCCGACCCCGAACTGATCATCTGCAATCTCGGCGACATGCTCGACCGGCTCACGCTCGGCCGCTACCGGAGCACGGCCCATCGGGTGCGCAACGTGGCCGGGCACGACCGCATCTCACTCCCGTTCTTCCTCGACCCGGGATGGCACACGCACGTCGAACCGCTGCCGCTCGACGACGGGTGGACCGCACCGTTGGAGCGGTCCGAGCGGTGGGACCGGGCGGACCTGACGAGCATCGAGGGTCCGTACGGCGACTGGCTCACCGCAAAGGTGCGCAAGGTGTTCCCGCAGCTCGCCGACGCCGTCCTCGACTGAGCCGGCTCCGATCGCGCGCCGGGCCGAACGGCCCTGGCGGGTCGACCCCGGCGAGCGCAGCGTGAGGTGAGCGAACTCGGATCGGAGGTCGTCGTGATGCTGCACGTGCAGTCCCATCGACACCCGTGGTCGACCACCGCCGCGATGCGCCTCGCGCTCGCGCTGACGGGCCTGACCCTCGCCGGCTGCGCGACGCCTCGCGAGACCACTGCATCGGCGACGACCGTTCACACCGCCAGTGCGCCGACCGCCGTCGTACCCGATCCTCCGGCTGCGGGGTCGGCGGCAGCGGAGGTGGAGCGTGCCGCGACCGAGCCCGACGAGCGCCACGGCGTGGTCGACGGACGGGCGTGGACGCTCGTCACGACGTTGCGAGGAGCCTCGCTGTGCCTGCGTCTGGGATGGGACGACGTCACCGATCAGTGGGAGGTCTGCTACTCGACGGACTACGCCGATCTGCCGATGGCGTGGACGAACCCCACCCCTCCCCCGGGCGATCACCGGGAGACGATGTTCGTGGTCGGCCTCGCCCCTCGGGAAACGGCGCACCTCCGCGTGGTCCGTGGCGACACCGTGGTCGGCGAGGCCGATGCGTTCGAGGGCGGGATGCTCGTGCCCGACCGGGCGGGCTTCGCCATTCCGGTGGTGGTCGAGAGCCGCGATGCGTTGTTCTCCCCCGTCACGCTGCCCGGCGACGACCTGCGCGCGGGTGTCCTCCTGCCGCTCGAAGTGGTGGCGACGGACGCATCGGGCGACGAACTCGTCCGGGCCGGCGCCACGACGGGCAGCGGGACCGCGCTCGTCTGTCTCGACAACGGTGCGGCGATCCTGGAGTGGAGCGGCGCGTGCCTGAGCCCCGAGTACCCGTGGCCGTCGGTCGCGTACGACAGCGGGCATCTCCTCGTGCCCGCGTCGACCGAGGCGGTCGCGATCGAACTGGTCCGTGACGGCACCGTCGTGGCGTCGCACGCGACCGTGGTCGTGTCCCTGCCGCCTGGCGAGACGTGGCCGAGCCTGTCCGTCGCCGGGTTCGTCGTGTCGTTCACCACCGACTGGTACCCGTACGAGGTCCGCTCGCTCGACGGCGCAGGACGCGTGCTCGAGACGATCTCGTTGTTCGATGGCGACGGCGAAGGAGAGATCCCGCCGTCGCTGTGACGCCCCGTCGACGACGACCGGTCAGTCGCGGGCGAGCAGGTAGCGGCGACCGTCGCGGTCGACGTCGACCAGCTGCCAGCCCGAGCGCATCCGTTCGTCGAGCTCTGCCCGCACCGTGAGGCGGGCGTGGAGCGCTGCGTCGTTCGACTCGGCGATGTCGTCGGGCGTCGCCGGCGGGACGTCGACCGCGAGTTCCGCGTCCGGCGTGGCGGCCCCGTCGCGCAGATCCCACGACACCATCACGCGATCCGACGGCAACGATCCGTTGATCCCACCGAGGTGGCCGTAGTAGTCGACGTGATAGGCGACGCCTCGACAGCCGAGCACGTGCAGGTTGAGGTGCGCGTTGCCGAGCTGCAACGGGTCGTACGTCCATCGCATGTGCGTGATGTCGCGCTCGAGGCACCACTGCCGCTGTCGCTGCTTGAGTGCCACACCCAACCGATTGCGGCGCCACCGCGGGTCGACCGCCATGTAGTGCGAGTGCAGCACGTGCGGTTCTCGAGTGGGGAAGCCGTAGACGGCACCGACGATCTCACCGTCGTCGAACGCACCGATCGCCACACCGCCTTCACCGACCGTCGCGACGAGCATGTTCACCGACACGCAGTCGCCGCCACCACCCCAGATCCGCGCCTCGAACGGGGGGAGGTGGGCGAGCTGCTGCGCGGTCGTCAGGTCGACGAACTCGAGCCGAGCGAGCGGGTCGGACGGGGCCGCCGCATCGGAGGTGTCGCCGCTCACGGACGCAGGACCTCGACGCTCCGGGTGACCTCCTCGAGGTACGGGCGGTCGAGCGTGACGCCGATGCCGGGTCCCTCGGGCACCGGCATGATGCCGTTGGTCGCCTCGAGCTGCTGCTCGGTGATGTCACGGGCGTAGGTGCGGCTCGCCGAGGCCGTGTCGCCGGGGTACACGAAGCCGGGCATGGTGGCGAGGTGGATGTTGTGGGCGCGGCCGATGCCGGTCTCCAACATGCCGCCGCACCACATCGGCACGCCGCGCGACGTGCAGATCTCGTGCACGCGCTGCACCGCGGTGATGCCGCCGAACCGACCGACTTTCACGTTGACGACCTTGCAGGCCTGCAGGTCCAGCGCAGCGGTGACCCGAGCGGGCGAGGTGAGCGTCTCGTCGAGGCAGATCGGTGTCTGCAGGTGCGGGGCGAGCTTGGCGTGATCGGTGAGGTCGTCCCAGTGCAGGGGTTGCTCGATGTAGTGCAGGTGGAACGCGTCGAAGCTGCGCAGCAGGTCGACGTCGGCGAGCGTGTACGCCGAGTTCGCATCGACGGTGAGCTCGATGTCGGGGAACCGTTCGCGCACCGCCGTCAGCATGTCGACATCCCACCCGGGCTCGATCTTGAGCTTCACTCGTCGATAGCCCTCGGCCACGTGCTTCTCGACGGATGCGACGGTCTCGGGCACCGGGTTCATGCCGAGGCTCGCTCCGACGGGGATCTCCGTGCGGTCACCGCCGAGCAGGCTGCGCATCGACACACCCTGTTGACGCGCGTAGCAGTCCCACACGGCGAGTTCGATCGCGGTCTTGGCCATCGGGTTGCCGCGCCACTTCGCCCACCGGTCGAGCAGTTCGTTCGGGTGCTCGCAACCGTGGGCGAACAGATCGGGTGCGAGCGCGTCGCGCATCAGGCCGGTCGCACCGGCGATGGTCTCCTCGCGGTAGTGCGGCAGCGGGTCCATCACACCCTCGCCGTATCCCTCCACGCCCTCGCTTCGCACGGTGACGATCACCGCGGTCTTGGCCGCCTCGGCGGCGAAGGACGTCTTGAAGACGCTGCGGTAGGGCAGATGAACGATGCGGAGCTCGATCTCGTCGATGCGCACGTGGGTCTCCTGAGCGGTGACGGGCGGTCACCTGGATGTGGTCGGGATGCTGCTGGTGATCAGGGCCATCGATCGGCGTGCGGTCGACGTCCGGGACGTCAACAGGATGCCACCGGCCAGGTCACCAGGTGTCGATGTTCGGCCGCTTCTTGCCACGATGCGCCCGGGGCTGGGGGGCGGTGGCGAGCAGCGTTGCGATCCAGCGGCGCGAGTCGGCCGGGTCGATGACGTCGTCGATCTCGAAGTGGGACGCGGCGTTGAGCGCCTTGCCGTGCTCGTACATGCGGTCGACCATCGTCTGGAACGTCGCTTCGCGCTCCACCGGATCGGCGATCGCCTCGAGTTCGTTGCGGTAGCCGAGCCGCACAGCGCCTTCGAGGCCCATGCCACCGAACTCGCCGGTCGGCCAGGCCACGCACGCGAGCGGTGCCTTGGTGCTGCCGCCCATCATCGCCTGGGCACCGAGGCCGTAGCTCTTGCGCAGCACGATCGTCACCATCGGCACGCTGATGTTCGCGCCGGTGACGAAGAGTCGGGTGCAGTGCCGCACGAGCGCGGTCTGCTCGACCTCGGGCCCGACCATCATCCCCGGCGTGTCGACGAGGGTGACGACGGGGAGGCCGAACGCGTCGCACAGTTGCAGGAATCGTGCCGCCTTGTCGGCGCCGTCGCTGTCGATCGCACCGGCGAGATGGTTGGGGTTGTTGGCGAGCACGCCCATCGGGCGGCCCTCCACCCGCACGAGCGCGGTGACCATGCCGAGCCCGAAGTCGCGTCGCAGCTCGAGCACGGACCCCTCGTCGAACATCGCGTCGATCACCGCACGGACGTCGTAGCTGCGCTTGCGATCCTCGGGGATCGCATGGCGCAGCAGCCGCTGATCGGGCGCGGTCCAGGTGGGCAGGGTGCCCTGGAAGTACGACAGGTACTGCTTGGCCGCTGCCACCGCTGCCGCCTCGTCGGCGACCGCGATGTCGACCACGCCGTTGGCCCGCTGCACGTCCATCGGGCCGATCTCGGTGGGCTGGAACACACCGAGACCACCGCCTTCGATCATCGCCGGGCCGCCCATGCCGATGTTCGAGTCGGCCGTCGCGATCACGACGTCGCAGCATCCGAGGATCGCTGCGTTGCCGGCGAAGCAATAGCCGGCGTTGATGCCCACCAGCGGCACCAGCCCGCTGAGCTGCGCGAAGTACAGGAAGGCGAGGCAGTCGAGGCCGCTGACGCCGGTCTGGTCGGTGTCGCCGGGCCGTCCGCCACCGCCCTCGGTGAAGAACACGACCGGCAGCTGCAGCTGCTCGGCCACCTCGAAGAGGCGGTCCTTCTTGCGGTGGTTCTGCGTGCCCTGCGTGCCGGCGAGGACGGTGTAGTCGTACGAAACCGCCACCACCTGCGCGGTCGCCTGTGGGAACACGTCGCCGTTCACCGTGCCGACGCCGCCGATCATGCCGTCGGCGGGTGTGCGCGCGATCAGGTCGTCGAGCGCGCGACGGCGCCGCTGGGCAGCGATCACGACGGGCCCGTACTCGACGAACGAGCCGTCGTCGACGAGATCGGCCACGTTCTCGCGTGCCGTACGGCGGCTCACCTTGCGCCGGCGCGCCACCGCGTCGGGTCGCGCTGCGTCGAGACCGACCTCGTGCCGGGCGAGTGTCTCGGCGAGGTCTGGCCGGACGTGATCGGGATCCTCGGCCACCTCGGCGACCACTTCTGCGACGCTGACGTCACCGGGGGCGATCGACGCGACGGCCTCCCCCGCCATCACCGTCTGGCCGACTGCGACGAGGATGCGTTCGATCGTGCCGCTCTCGTGCGCCTCGATCGCGTGGTGCATCTTCATCGACTCGATGAGCATCACCTGCTGGCCGGCGCGCACCGCCTGCCCGGGGGTGACGTCGACGGTGACGATGGTGCCCTGCATCGGGGCGGCGAGATCCTGGGCGGCTGCGGTGGTCACGAGCGCCGACCGTAGTTGCTGACCTCGCCGTCGTCGGGGCCGTGGCGCGAGGGCCTCGCAGCCGATCGCAGAGGTGTGGGGTACCGTGCGCTCGTGGCCGATCGAGCGAACGCGGGTGCGCCCGTCGTCGTCGAGGTGGCTGGTCGTGAGCTCACGATCAGCAGTCCCGACAAGGTGTTCTTCCCCGCCGCGTTCGACGGGCGCGGGGCCTCCAAGCTCGACCTCGTGCAGTTCTACGTGTCGATCGAGGACACGGTCATGCGGGCGATGCGCAATCGTCCCGTGCTGCTGCAACGGTTCCCCAACGGTTCGACGGGCAGTTCGTTCTTCCAGAAGCGCATGCCCGACAACGCGCCCGACTGGCTGTCCACCACCATCGTCAGCACGCCGAACGGCACCACGTCGAACGCGCTCGTGATCGACGATCTCGCCCATCTGGTCTGGGCCGTCAACCTCGGCTGCCTCGGCTTCCACTCGTGGCCGAACCGCGCCGACGATCCGACGCACTGCGACGAGCTGCGCATCGATCTCGATCCCGGGCCCGGCACCACGTTCGCGATGGCACAGGAGACCGCGCACGAGACGAAGCGGCTGTTCGACGAACTGGCGATCCGCAGCTACATCAAGACCACGGGCAACCGCGGCCTGCACGTGTACGTCCGCCTCGCGCCGCAGTGGGACAGCATCGCCGTGCGCTCCGCCGCAGTGGCGGTCGCTCGCGAGCTGGAGCGGCGCCGGCCAGAGCTCGTGACCGCGTCGTGGTGGAAGGAGGAGCGCGGCGAGCGGATCTTCGTCGACTTCAACCAGAACGCGCCGCACAAGACCGTGTTCGCGCCCTGGTCGGTGCGGGCCCGGGATCACGCACCGGTGTCCACCGGAGTCATGTGGGACGAGCTCGACACGATCCGTCCCGACCGGCTGACGATCGCCGAGTTGCCGGAACGGATCCGCACGATGGGCGATCCGTGGGCCGACATGGACGACCACCCGCAGTCGTTGGAGCCGCTGCTCGACCTGGTGCGTCGCGATCAGGCGAACGGGTTGCTCGATGCGCCGTGGCCGCCCGTGTATCCGAAGATGGACGGCGAGCCGCCGCGGGTCGCGCCGAGCCGAGCCAAGAAGCCGAAGCCGACCGCCGACTGACGTAGGTCGGTTGGTCGCGATCGAGCGGTGTCGCCCTCGATCCAGCGTCGCCCTCGATCAGGGCGTGTCAGCGGCTGATCAACGGCTGACGAAGACCTGGACGACGTAGGTGACACCGTTGCGCACCGTGACGCCGATGCCCACCTGGTTGAACGCAGGGTTCACCATGTTGGCGTAGTGACCGGGCGAGGCCTCGAGCGCACGCTGGGCGTCGTCGACCGAACCGGCCAACGCGACGTTCTCGCCGATCGACGACCAGCCCTCGGTGACACCGGAGGCAAGGTTCGACGAGTGGAAGATCGTGCCCCTGCTCGCCATGCGGTCGGCCTGGGCCTTCGCCTTGGCGTCGAGCTCGGGAGTGCGGGTGAGCTCGGGCAGACCGACGGACGCCCGGACCTCGTTGAGATCGGTGAGGTTGCCGCCCTCGGGGGCGGGCATGCAGGCCGTGAGACCGAAGCCCACGAACGCCATCAACAACAGCACGAGGGCCGGCATCCGACGTGGGCCGGAGCCGGTCGCGGTGTGCTGGCGCGTCGCTGACCGCGACAAGGTGGACGTGATCATCACTTCACTCATCGGCCCGAACCTCCAAGAGCTTTTCCCGCGGCGGCAGTTTGTCACACAACCGCAACAGTTGCAATGTGTACGACATGAACTGTTCGGGTTCCCCCCGAATGCGCCGGGAGGCGCGTCGGATTGCGGCATCGTGCGTCGCGGGCGTTCCGGTCCAGTTCAGATGAGGTTCCCGAGCGCCGATTCGATGACGGCGGGTCCGGGCACCCAGCGACGCCCGAGACCAGGCATTGTGGCGGGCGTCACGATGGAGATGACGGACACGTGTCGATCTACCATCCGCCGTCATGACCACGATTCCCGTTGCAGCGAGCGCCATGTCGGCCGAGTGGCTCACGGAGGTGCTCCGCAGCGGCGGCCACCTCGAGGCCGACGTCGAGGTCACCTCGCTCGAGCTCGAGCCGATCGGTGAGGTCGTCGGCGTCTTCGGCACCGTGCACCGCGTCACCCCCGTCTATTCCGCGCCCACGAGCGCGCCGGCGACGATGGTCGCCAAGTTCCCCACCGAGGCCGTCGAGAACAAGACGGTGGGCATGGCCCTCGACATCTACGCCCGCGAGATCCACGCGCTGCGCCACGTGGCCGCGGCGACGCCCGACCTCGCCCACGCCCGCGTCGTGCACGCCGACATGGATCCGTCCGCAGGGGCGTTCGCGCTGCTCATCGAGGAGGTCACCGGGAAGTCCGTCGGCGACCAGCTCGCCGGTCTCTCACGCACCCAGGTGGAAGCCGTGATGGAGATGCTCGCCGTCCTCCACGCCCACTGGTGGGACCACCCCGAGCTCGGCGCCAGCGACTGGCTCCCCCGCGCCGACCATCCGGTGCAGCTCGCCGTGGTGCCCGGGATCATGAGCTCGGCGATGCCCGTCGTGGCCGAGAAGTACGGCGATCGCATCGGGCCGGCCGCCGCCGCGATGGGACAGCGGGTGGCCGAGCAGTACGCGTCGTTGATGGGCCGCATCTCGGCCAGGGCCCGCACGTTCACCCACACCGACATGCGCGCGGTGAACCTGTTCTTCGACGACAGCGGCCGCGACCTCACCCTCATCGACTGGCAGCTGTGCACCTACTCCGTGCCGATGCAGGACGCCGTGTACCTCTACGGCTCGTCGGTCACGGTCGAGGACTTCGCCGAGTGGGGCGTCGACACGATGCGTCACTACCACCGCCACCTCAACGAGCGCCTCGCGGCGAAGGGCGCGTCGTACGAGTGGGACGACCTGTGGCTCGACGCCCAGCTCGTGTCGCTGTGGGCGCTCGTGTCGCCGGCGTCGACCGTGGCGACGTTCGAGATGGGCAACGAGCTCGGGGCGAAGATGAGCGACGCCTGGGTGGAACGGGGCTTCAACCTGCCCCTGGCGCTCGGCGCCGACGCCCTCCTCGATTGACAGGCGCGCTTCTCGCCAGGGAGGTAAACCCGATCGGCGTCGCCGGCGTGTACACCTTGTGACGATGACGCAGCGACAGGCCGATGCGGGCTTCGAGGAGTTCTTCCGTTCGGAGTACGCCAAGCTCGTGGCGATCGCCCGCGGGCTCATCGGCAACCACGAGCTGGCTGCCGACCTCGCGCAGGAGACGCTGATGCGCTGCCACCGCGACTGGCCACGGGTGGCGAGCCTCGACGTACCGGGTGCCTGGGCGCGTCGGGTGCTCGTGAACCTGGTGATCGACAGCCAGCGCGCGGCCGCACGTGATCGCCGAGCACCGGCATGGCTGCACCGCGTCGATGCGGTGACGCCGGGCGATCCCGCCGTCGACGGCTGGTGGAGCGCGGTGAGAGCGCTGCCCGACCGACAGCGGGCGGTCGTCGTCCTGCACTACCTGGAGGACCGATCCGTCGACGACATCGCCGCCGTGCTCGGCATCGCCTCAGGCACCGTCAAAGCAACGCTCTCCAAGGCCAGGGCCACCCTCGCCCGCACGATCCCACAGGAGGCATCGTGAACGCCCACGACCGCACCGACCCTCGCGACGAACTCGGACGGCGCGCCGCCGCAGCGTTGCGCATCGACGTCGACCGCCGTGTCGACGTCGATGGCGCCCTCGCCCGCGTCCTCGCCGACGACGGCGCACGCCTGATCTCGACGATGTCGGCCACTGCCGGGCGTGGCTCACGGTCGGACCGTCGCGCGTGGATCGGCGCCGCCGCGGCCTTGCTGGTGCTCGCCGCAGGCTCGTTGGCGTTCGCACTCTCCCGTGACGACCGGGCACGGGTCGCGCCCGCGGACACCACACCGGTGACCGACGGCACCCCGATCACCACGGGGACCACCGAGCCCTCGGCACCGGGTACGTCCGAGCCGGCGACCACGCCGTCGACGGTCACCGAGACCTCACCCGGCCCGACGGCCACCCAGTTCATCCCGCCGGCCGACGACGCACTCGCGGGGCTCGCGGCGCCCGCACCGCTCGACCCTGAGGAGGTTCCGGCCTTCCTCCCGCCCGCTGCGGTCGCCGATCCGTCACAGGTGCGCCTCACCCAGTACGCCATGCCGGCCGACACCGTCTCCGAACTCGTCCAGACCTGGGCGACCGGGGCCGGGCAGGTCATCCAGGTGTCGACGCTGCTCGCCGGAGGCGAACCTCCGGTGTCCGCCCCGACGGACGTGGCACCCATCGACGTCCGGCCATGGGACGATGCCGTCGTCGTCACGACGATGGCCGACGGCTACGCCCAGGTGCGGCTCGCCGACCCGTCGGGCACGGTCACGCTGTGGGGCTTCGGCTACACCTCCGACGAGCTCGTCTCGGTCTTCACCCGCATGTCGCTGACGCCAGACGGATGGCGTCTGCCCGACGGGGCCGCTACCGGTCTCGTGGAGCTGCACTCCGGATGGCACCGTGCGGAGTTCGCGACGAGGGTCGTGCAATGGGACACGGGTTCGGTGCAGGGCGAACTGATCGTCTCGGTCGGATCGCCCGGCTCCATCCAGACCGGCTTCTTCGGCGGGGCCCCTGCGACGCTCGACGAGGTGAACGGCGCACCGGCGCTCGTCTCCGAACTCGGACCGGACGTGAGTGCGATCAGCTGGTCGCCGGCTCCGGACGTGGTCGTCGTGCTCGGGTTCAGCGGATCGGTCGACGAGACGTTGGCGCTGGCCCGCTCGCTCGAACCGGTGGACGTGGCGACGTGGGATGCCGCAGGTGTGCGCGACACCGCCCCCGCCGACGGCTGCGACAGCTACTTCTTCTGCTGACCGCTGCCGGCCGCCGATGACGGACGATCAGCCGTTGTAGGCGGCGACCAGCGGGGCGTACTTGTCCAACGTCGCGAGCGCGTGGTCGCGATCGAGCGGGGGCAGGCCGAGTGCGACCCATGAGGCACCGAGCGCCTGCAGCTCGTCGAGGTTCTCCTGATCGGGTCGGGCGCCGAACACGCCGAGCTGGATGGTCGACGGATCGCGGCCCGCGTCCTCGGCGGCGCGCTGGATGGTGGCCCAGCCCTCGCCGATGTCGAAGCGACCCTGGATCGGCATCCACGCATCGCCGTACTCGACGATGTGCTTCACGTGCAGGTCGGTGATCGAGCACCCGAGCACGATCGGCGGGTGCGGCTGCTGCACCGGCTTCGGCCACGCCCACGACGCCTCGAAGTTCACGTACTCGCCGTGGAACTCCGCTTCGTCCTTGGTCCACAGCTCCTTGCAGGCGAGGATCTTCTCGCGCACGACCTTGCGGCGGCGCTTGATGTCGGTGCCGTGGCTCTCCATCTCCTCGTGGTTCCAGCCGAAGCCGATGCCGAACAGGAATCGCCCGTTCGACAGCTGGTCGAGCGTCGCGACCTCCTTCGCGAGCCAGAGCGGATCGCGCTGGGCGACGAGCGTGATGCCGGTGCCGAGCTTGAGATCGGTGGTGACAGCGGCCGCCGCGGCGAGCGCGAGGAACTGGTCGTGCGTGCGCCAGTACTCCTCGGGCAGCGGTGGCGCCCCCTCACGGCCACCCCACGGCGTGCGCCGCGAGACAGGGATGTGCGAGTGCTCGGGGAACCACAGCGAGTCGAAGCCACGGGCCTCGCACTCCTTGGCCAGCTCGATCGGCTGGATGCCCTTGTCGGTGGGGAAGATCAGTGCTCCGAGACGCATCCCGTGACCGTACCCCAGCGCGATTGTGCGCGATCGCGTCACAGCCACGCGTTGGTGCACAAACGCGACACGAGCCCCGACCGCGCTCGCGTGTGATGGCCCCGGCACGCATACGGTGCCCCAGCGATCGCACGCGCCGGCATCAGACGCACAGCTCTCGACCGTCGAGCTCGGTGACGCCGCGTACGCAGATCGTCTGCTCGGTCACCGCCACCACCCGCCACGCCTCACCGTCGAACTCCAGGTCGGCGACCCAACGAAACCCGCCGCCGGAGTCGTCGCAGCCGATCCGTAGCTCGAACGTCGCGACGGCTCGACCCGTGCCGTCCTGCTCGTACGACGCCTGCGGATCGGACACGGCCGGATCGACACAGTCGTCGCGGAACTCGGCGCCGAGCGCCGAGCCGATGAGACCCACGACTCCGTCTACGAACGGTTCGGGAGTGGCGTTGGCGAAGATCGCGGCCGCCCGACCACTGACGGGAACCGCCGCGGTGTACGCAAACGCCCTCGGAAGGTCGTACTGGACGAGGTCCCACGACGACCGGTCGACCGCCACCTCGAGCTGGAGGAACCCGGCGTCGTCCACCCACGCTGCGCCGAACACGGAGCCGGCCGACGGCACCTCCATCCGGGCGACGCGACCATCCGGGTACAGGCGATCGACGAACTCCCGTCCGGTCTCGAAGACATGGATGAGCGCCGTCGAATCGGGGAGCCCTGGCAGCGGGCCGAACGGCACGATGGATTGACCTGCCGGATAGACGAACGTGGTGGTGACGTCGTCGTCGACCAGCTGGACCCCGTTCCGGTCGAGCATCACGCGCACGATCGGCCGAGGCCGCAGCGTCGCCGACAGGCCGTCCACCGGTGCGCCGTCGAGGACGACCGCACCTGGCAAGAGCTGCGGCGGTGCCCCGAAGACGCCGGATGCCGGGTACGTCGCCACCGGCTCCGCGAGGTCGGCCGAGTCGAACACCCACAGCTGACCGGCCGTGGTGCCGCCGGCACCGAGCGGCCCGTACATGGTCACATAGACGGTGCCGGCCTCGTCGACCACGGGCTGACTGCTCGCAGTCACTCGATCGGGCCACGGGACGTCCGTGGTGCGAGTTGTCGACGGTTCGCCGGGCACCGTCGACGGCACCGACTCGAACACGACCCATCGACCGTTCGCAGGGTCAGCGACGACCACGCGGCCGTCGGGTAGACGGACGGGGGCCCAGGGCCGGGCCGGATCACACTCCTGGCAGTCCTCGATCGTGAGCTCCCCGGCGCCACTGCCGTATCCAGCAGTGGCGACCACCGACCGCACGGGCGCGACCGCCTGCGCGACCTCGATCACATTCACCGTCGTTCGGGGCTCGAGAACGGGCTCCGTCGAGCTCGTCGAGTCGGTGGCAGCTCCGGCGTCGACGGTGGTCGAAGGTGCCGGGCTCGTGGTGCCCTCCGGCACTGCCTCGACCGTCGTGGCAGGAGACGGTCCGCCCATATCGGTGGGCCGATCGGAGACGCCGCTCGTGGTCGAGTCGCGAGTGACCAACAGCGCGACACCAGCGAGACCGACCGCCACCAAGGCGGCGGCAGCGAGCATCCACGTTCGGCGCGCAACCTGCGGCGCCTCGGCATGCAGTGCCGACCGTGCGCGGTTCTCGTCGAGCCCGGACCTCACCGCGGCGAGTCCGGCATCGACGTCGAAGCCGTCGGTCATCGCACCCCGCAGCCGGTCGGCGGCGAGGCGCCCTCGTTCGTCGATCGCGTTCATGACGTGGCCTCCCCGTCGACGGGCTCGTCTGCACCGAGTGCCTGAGCGAGGTTCTTTCGCGCCTGGAACAGCGCCTTCTTCACCGTGCCGGCCGAGACCCCGAGCACTCCTGCGATGTGGTCGACCGAGAGATCGTCGACGTAGAACAGTGCCGCGGCGTTTCGCTGCAGCTCGGGCAGCGCTCGCAGCGCCCGCCAGAAGCCGTCGTCCACCGGATCCGCCGACTCGCCCACCTCGCTGGCCGCGAGCCGGTCCATCGCCCGTAGCTCGCGCACCCGGCGACGGTGGACGTCGGCCGCGAGGTTGATCACCACCCGGCGCACCCAGGCGCCCGGCCGCTCGAGCGACCCGACCTTCGTCCAGTCGCGGTAGGCGCGCAGCATCGCCTCATGGGCCAGGTCGGCACCGAGTTCGCGACTGCCGGTCAATCCGGCCGCGAGGGTGCGGATCGAGCCGATCTCCCGCCGGTAGAGCTCGTCGAACCCCGTGCCGGACACCAGCCGGACGGGGCGCTGTTGCATGATCACATTCGAACACACGACGCCGGCACCGATCCGGTTGCCTGCGTGTGTGCACGAACGCGTGGATGTGACGCGAAAGTGAACAAACGCGGTGGTTGGGGGTGGCCGTAGCCTGGTGCGTCGTGAAGTCCGCCGATCTCCTCGCCGAAGCCGCGCGCCGCCGCACCTTCGCGATCATCAGCCACCCCGACGCGGGCAAGACGACCCTCACCGAGAAGTTCCTGCTCAACGCGGGCGCCGTGGTGACCGCCGGGTCGGTCAAGGCCAAGGCGGGCGGCCGGTCGGCCACCAGCGACTGGATGGAACTCGAACAGACCCGAGGCATCTCGATCACCTCGGCTGCGATGCAGTTCGAGTACCGGGGCCACATGTTCAACCTGCTCGACACCCCGGGCCACAAGGACTTCAGCGAGGACACCTACCGCGTGCTGGCCGCGGTCGACGCCGTCGTGATGGTGCTCGACGCCGCCAAGGGCATCGAGCCGCAGACCCTGAAGCTGTTCGAGGTGTGCCGCAGCCGCAACCTCCCCGTGCTCACCTTCCTGAACAAGTTCGACCGCCCGAGCCGCGATCCGCTCGAGCTGCTCGACGAGATCGAGACACAGATCCGCCTCCGCCCCACCCCGGCGACGTGGCCCGTGGGCGACGGCGAAGACTTCCTCGGCGTGATCGACCGTCGCCGCAACGTGTTCAGCCGGTTCACCCGCACCGCGCGCGGCGCGACCATGGCGCCCGAGGAGCTGATGACCTTCGACCAGGCCGCAGCCATCGGTGGCAGCGCCTGGAAGCGGGCGATGGACGGCTGCGACCTCCTGGAGGCCGTCGGCGCCGACGTCGACCTCGAGTCGTTCCTCGCCGGCAGCAGCACGCCGGTGTACGCCGGTTCTGCGCTCACCGACTTCGGCGTGAAACACCTGCTCGATGCGGTCGTCGAGCTCGTCCCTCCCCCGCCGCCGCGACCCGACCGTGACGGCGTCGGCCGCCCCGTCGACGCCGGCACCAGCGCCTTCGTGTTCAAGGTGCAGGCCAACATGGACAAGTCGCACCGCGACCGGCTCGCGTTCGCCCGCATCTGCAGTGGCCACTTCGAGCGAGGCATGACACTCACGATCGCCCGCACCGGCCGGCCGTTCGCCACCAAGTACGCCTCCACCGTGTTCGGCGCCGAGCGCTCCACGGTCGAGGAGGCCTTCCCCGGTGACGTCGTCGGGTTCGTGAACGCCACTGATCTCCGCATCGGCGACACCCTCTACGAGGGCGATCCGGTCACCTTCCCCGGTCTGCCGTCGTTCGCCCCCGAACTCTTCACCGGAGCCCGACCACTCGACACGGGCAGGTCGAAGCAGTTCCGCCGCGGCCTCGAGGTGCTCGAGGAAGAAGGTGTGGTGCAGGTGCTCCGCGACCCCGACATGGGCGACTCGTCGCTGGTGCTCGCCGCCGTGGGGCAACTCCAGTTCGAGGTCTTCGCTCACCGGCTCGAGGCCGAGTTCAACGCGCCGGTCGAACTCACGGGTTCGCCGTACCAGGCGATCCGGGCCACCGATGCGGCCAGCGCCGAGCGGCTGAAGACGATCGGCGGCATCCGTATCCTCCGCCGCGGCGACGGCGCCACCGTTGCGTTGTTCGAGAACAAGTACCGCCTGCAGCGCCTCCTCGCCGACGAGCCCGAGCTCACCCTCACGCCGCTCAACGCCGAGTTCAGCTGATCGGTCGCCAGGAACGCCCAGCTCAGAGCCAACCCTCGACCTCGACTCGAGGTCGAGACGTGGCAGCGTTGCGGCGGCACGTGGCCGATTCGGCCTCGACGCCCTCATCGGTCTCGCTCGACGGCCGACCGACGGCCGACCGACGGCCGACTGCGAGGAGCGGTCTCCTTGCCGAGATCTTGCGTCGCGCGACCACCGTGCGGGTTCAAGCTGACGGATCGGAGAGCCGATGACACCTCTCGGTGAAGCAGCGGGCAGTGGTGTGGGTGGTGGTGGCGGCTGCGGTCGCGGCCAGTGCCACGTATGCATGGCGCACGAAGGTGCCCTTCGAGCAGGCCCAGCGATGGCTCGTGCTGCCAGCGTTGGCGGCCACGGTGGCCGCCCTGTGGGGTTCCCGCCTGCGCGGCGACGGCGACCGGGTGGCGTGGTTGGCCATCGCCGGCTCGTGTGCGATGACCACGGCCTCGTACGTGCTGACCTTCGCCGACGCGACCTTCGACGCTGTCACCCTCGACGGGCTCGCCGGCCTGCTCCGTGCCCCGGATCGGACCCTGATCGCCCTCGGGCTGATCTCGATGATCGCCGAGCGCTCCCCCATCCGCGAGCGCTACTTGGCGATCGAGGCCACCATCGTTTCACTCACCGCCACCTTGGTGATGTGGGTGTTCCTGATCGAACCGGCGCTCGGACGCTCCACGCTCACCGACGCCGACCGCATGCTGTCGCTGGCACTTCCCGCCTCCGACCTGGTGCTCGTCGCCCTCGCCGCCCGCCTGTCGCTCGGCTACCAGGCACGCAACCGCTCGTTCTCGATCCTGCTCGTCGGCCTCGTGGCCCGACTGCTCGCCAACATCCTCAGCTACTGGTCGTACATGGCCGACGGGGTGAAGGGCGGGCCGACGATCCACGCGCTCACCGCGATCTCGCTGTTGCTGTTCGCCGTGGCTGCGCTCGATCGCACCGGGGCCCAGCGGCCGGTGGTCGCCCAGCACTCGGTGCAACTCGATCGCCTGCGGCTCACCACCATCGCCCTGTGCGCCCTCACGCCGCAGGCCGTGCTCATCTCGCTCATCGTCTCCGACGACGCACCTCGGTCCACCGTGCTGTTCGCCGGTGTCGTCACTGCTCTGGTGACGATGCTCGCTCTCACGCGTCTCTGGGGCCTCGCGCTCAGCGTGCGCGACCTCACCGAGCGGCGCGGTAGAGACCGCCTGGCCTCGTTGGTCGAGCGGTCGTCGGACATCGTCGTGCTCGTCGACGCCAACCACCGCATCTCGTACACGAGCGGCGCCGTCGCGACGGTGCTCGGGGTCGACTCGCAGGACTGGGTCGGCAGACGGCTCCACGACCTCGAGCTGACACCGCTGGTGGACACGTGGCCGGAGGTCGCCGACCGGATCCTCACCCAGTTGCCCGACGGCACGCTGACGGTGGAGGCGACCGCCCACCATTCGAGCGGGACGCCCCGCCTGCTCGAGATGACGGCAGTGAACCTCGTGCAGAACGTCGCCGTCGCCGGTGTGGTGATCACGATGCGCGACGTGACCGCGACCCATTCGCTGCAGCGCCAGCTCAGCTTCCGGGCCGACCACGACGAGCTCACCGGCCTCGCCAACCGGGCCCAGTTCCTGTCCCGGCTCACCCGCGAACTCGCCGGCCATCAGCGACCGGTCGTGATGTTCATGGACCTCGACGACTTCAAGGTCATCAACGACACCATGGGCCACGAGGCGGGCGACGTGCTGCTGCGCACGATCGCCGAGCGCCTCGCCCGGCGCATCCCCGCCACCTCCGGCCTCGTCGCCCGCCTCGGCGGCGACGAGTTCGCTGCGCTGCTGCCCGTCGCCACGACGGCCCAGGCGGCCGCACTCGCCGCCGGCTTCCTGGCCGACCTCCGCGAGCCCGTGGTGCTCAGCCAGTTCCACACCGTCGCCGCCTCGTGCAGCGTGGGCATCGCCCAGCCCGAGGAGGGCGAGAACGCCTCGGCGGTGCTGCGCAACGCCGACTTCGCGATGTACCGGGCCAAGCGGCGTGGGAAGAGCTTCATCGAGGTCTTCGACGCCGAGCTGGAACACGAGATCGCCCGCACCGAGGAGTACCGACGAGACCTCGTGTCGGCGCTCGGCCGCGACCAGTTCGCCCTCGTGTACCAGCCGATCGTGCGCGTGCGCGACGGACGGCTCGTGGGCGCGGAGGCCCTGATCCGCTGGAACCACCACGTCTACGGTGCCGTCGCGCCGGGCGACTTCGTCGAGATCGCCGAGCAGACCGGCGTCATCATCCCGATCGGATGGTGGTCGATTCGGCAGGCGTGCCTCACCGCCGCCGGCTGGCTCGACGACTCCCTCTTCGTCACCGTCAACGTGTCGGGCAGCGCGCTGCGCGGCGCGTCGATCGTCGACCACGTGCGTCAAGCGCTGGAGGAGAGTGGCCTGGCGCCGCACCGCCTGGTGCTCGAGATCACCGAGTCGATGCTGATCGACGATCCCGACGGCGTAGCCGAGGAACTGGTGGGGGTTCGGGCCATGGGCGTGCGTGTCGCGCTCGACGACTTCGGCACCGGATACAGCTCGCTCGCCTACGTGCAGCGGCTGCCGCTCGACATCATCAAGATCGACCGCGAGTTCGTCCAGTCGCTCGGCCGTCAGGCCGACGACGCGCTCACCCGCACCATCGTGACGATGGCCCACAACCTCGGCCTGGAGACCATCGGTGAGGGCGTGGAGGAAGAGTCGCAGGTGATCGGTCTCGCAGAGATGGGCTGCGACTACACCCAGGGTTTCCTGTTCTCCGAACCGCTGACCGCGTCGTCGATGGCGGCGATGCTCGAGGACCTGGCCGAGCGCGACCATGTCCGCCGACCGGTCGACGTGGTGATCGCCGTCGATGTCGCCCCGGCGCCCATCGAGATCGCCGCGCCCACCACCACTGCCTTCGCGGCACCGCCGTCGGGCAGCCCGGTCGTCGCGGCCCCACTGGCCACGTCGCGCCGCGCCGTGCGGTCGATCGCGGCACCAGCACCAGCACCGGCGCCAGCGCCGGCGCCGGTGGCATCGACCGCGTTCGCCGCTCCGGCGCAGCCCGCATCGCTCGCGCCGGCAGCACCTGGCTCAGCGCCGTCAGCGCCGTTGCCGCAGGCGCGGCGCCGCACCGGCCACGACGAGCAGCTCGCTCGTCTGCTCCGGCCGCTCATCTCGACCGGCAGCAGCGACGACACCGACGCCCGTCACGACGCCTGAGGAGAACGGCCGGCGGCGACCGGCGGTCGAGCCGCGATGCGCCCGTCACGCGGCGGCTCGGAGATCAGCTCGTCGTCATGGGGCGACGGTCGACGCCGGCACCTCGACGTCGTCGACGGCCTGCTCGTCGGTCATCGGGGTCTGCTCGAACTCGGTGAAGGAGGAGTCGGAGAACACCTGACCGGTGGCGCACGCTCGCACGGCCGCGAGGTCGAGCTCGGCCTCGATGTCGGTCACGGTGCTGCCGTCGCTGACGACCAGCAGTCCGCACTCGGCTGACAACGAGGAGACGTCGGCGCCGATCAGCATCGACCGCAGCGACTGCCGATCAGCGCCCAGCACGTACCACGCGACCGGGCTGTCGAGCAGCGAGCCGCTCGACCGCACCGAGGCCAGCAGATCGGTGACCACGGAGGCGACCGTGCCGACTGGCGACACGTACCAGCGACCGTCGACCTCGACCACCTCGATCGTCGGCAGCGACGTGAGACCCGATGTACTGAACAGGCTGAGCACGCTCAGGCCGCTCGTGACGGGAGCGCACGACCGCCACGACCCGTCGGCCAGGCGTTCGTAGCCGATGGCCTCGCCGTACGAGGACACCGAACCGACGGCCTCGCCGCTCGAGTCGACCACGACGTCGGTGCCGACCGACGTGTCACCCTCGGTCGGTGCGGGAGGATCCGTGGCGGACGTCCCGGTGTCGACGGCGTCACCGGCGACCTCGGTGGCGACGGTGACACCGCCACCCCCGGACGCGACGACCTCGACCGGGCCGAAGATCGTGACGGCGCCCTCGCCGCTCCAGGTGGTGCAGCCGCTGCTGCGGACGATCTGCAGCGCATCGGGACCGTCGGAGACCGGGGCCTCCGGCAGCGGGATGATGGTGCCGTCGGCATCCTCGGACGTCGAGTTGAAGTTGCCGTCCGGGTAGACGAAGTCCGTGGTGAACGACAGGTCGGCCGCCGTGGCAGGCAAGGCGACCCCGGCATCGAGCACCGCCATGCCCATACCGTCGTACGAGTACACGATCGTGGGGACCGTCGGGTCGTAGTAGCCGTAGGAGGCCGGTTCGGGGACCGTGCCACTGATGACGAAGTCCTCGGCGACGATCGACCGGCGATCGCCCACGCCCTCCACCGAATACGCGGCGCTCGTCAGCTCGAGCGAGTAGCCGTCGCTGCGCCAGCCGGCGACGTCGTCGCCCGCAGCGTCGATGAGCAGCGGCGCATAGCGCAGCACGGCGTCGCCCTCACCCGGCGCCGCCGAGGAGAGGACGCCGGCGACGTCGAGCGACACCAGGTTCGAGTAGAACTCGTCGGCCGCCGCCTCGGGGCTGTCGGCGCCCACAGCGGTCAACGGCGCCGCCGGCAGCTCGAGGCCGGATGCCTGACGGGCGTATTCGGCCACGGTGTAGCTCACACTCACGTACCAGCGGCCGTCACGCTCGACGGTGGCGAGCTGGAGGGGGTCGTCGAGTTCGGCGAACGAGGCGTCGGCCGTGGTGACGGCCAGCTCGCTCGCCAGGGCCTCCCGGAGGTCGGCACCCAGCGGGAACGCCGCGGGGTCGAACGTCCACGACGCCGAGCCACCGGCGAAGGTGACGACGGCGAGACCGTCGTCCAACGACTCGGTGACGAGGTCGAGATCCGCGAACGCCACATCGAGTCCTTCGAGGCCGTCGAGGCTGAAGCCCTCGCTGACCAGGTCGGCCTCCACGGCATCGGCACGTCCACGTTCGGTGGCCTGGCGGGCGGCCGGCACCTCGGCCGGGTCGAGTGCGTCGATCATGCCCAGGATGTCCTCGTCGGCCGTGGCGGCGACGAAGTCGCGCACCGCGTCCTCGGGCGAGGCCGCACCGGCGGTGCCGGCACCGCTGAGCGCGACCGTGGTGAAGCCGATGGCCCCGGCGAGCGCGGCGATGGTGGCGCCGATGCCGGCGGTGCGGCGGTGGCGGCCCTCACGGCGGGCACGGGGGCGCGCATGGTGCTCGACGCGGATCTCGTCGAGGCTGCGCACCGTGGTGGGCGCGTGGTCGGCGAGCTGGTGGAGGCGCTGTCGCAGCAGCAGCTCGAAGCCGTCGTCGGGCTGAGGCGACCGAGGATCGTGGGTGGGGTCAGTCATGTGTCGTCACCTTCCTACCGGGTTCGGATGACGGAGCGGAACGTTCGGGATCGGCGATGCGCGTGCGCAGGTCGGCGAGCCCGCGATGGACGAGGGTGCGTACCGTGGTGGGGCGGCAGTCGAGGATGCCGGCGATCTCGGCCTCGGGCAGGTCGCACAAGTAGCGCAAGACGATCGCCGTGCGCTGTCGTACCGGGAGTTCGGCCAGTGCGTCGCGCAGCTCGGTCAGGCCGGTGTCGAGCACGATCTCGCTCGGCCGATCGGGTCGGGGGGCGCGCTTCAAACGTCGATGGATGGACCGGCACTGGTTGACGACGGCCACGCGCAGGTAGGCGGCGGGGTTGTCGAGTTCGGCGATGCGTGGTCCGACGCGGCAGAAGACGTCGTGGACGACGTCCTCGGCCGCAGCTCCCGAGCCGGTGAGCACGTAGGCGACGCGCAGGAGGTCGCGGTACGCCGTGGCGTACACACCTTCGGCGCCGGCCCAACTCACCCGTTCCACCGACGTCACCTCCCTCGAGTCGTTCACGTTCGCGATCCCGGCCATGGAGCCGGATCCGGCCATGGCGATGTTCATACCTCTCTCACGCCCGACGGGCGCGAACCGTTGCGCGACCGTCCGGATTTCCTCGCGACGGGCCTGCGGGGCTGCGGGCCCCGCAGGCCGACCGATCGACGATTCAGGATCGTGTGTCGAACAGGCGCGTCGGCGTCAGGCCGTCGAAGGCACCCCGCATCCACCCGAAGACGTCGACGACGACGTCGGTGGGCGCCGAGCTGAACACGCACACCGTGCCGGCGTCGCCGGGGGCGACGATCACGAGGTTCGCCCGGTTCACGCCCGGGCGGACGTTGAGGTTCGACACCGTCGGCCGAGCGGTCCCGCACGGGAAGACCGTGAGGAACCCGGTGCCGCCCGGGTCGGCCGACGTCAGGTTCAGCACCACCCCGGAGGCATCCGCCGGCACCCCGGCCGTCCCCGCGACACGCACCGCCACCGTGCTCCCGCCAGTCAGGCGCTCGTTCCCCGGGCTGCGCGTGTCGAGCACCCGTGTGGCATCGATGACGTCCATGTCGGCCGACGACGTGAACGAGCCGCTGAGATCGACGAGGAGGTGCGTGTCCACGTTCGACACCACGCACACGTGGCCGTCGGCGTCGGGTCGGGTGATCACGAGGTTCGGTGCCGTCGCCCCTGCGCCGACGTTCACGTTCGACGTGGTGCCGAGTGGCCGGTCGCACGGCCCGACGCTCACGAAGCCAGCTGCTGCAGCATCGGTCGCGGTGACCGACAGAGCGACCGACCGAGCGCCGACCGGGACGCCGGCAGCCGACCCGACGTCGACCACCAACGGCGTACCGGCTCGCTGACGGACAGCTCCCGCAGGCTCTCGGGTGTCGGCGAGACGAACCGGGGTGACCGGGACGAAGCCCCTCCCCGCCGGGAACGAGCCGGTCACGTCGACGACGACGTTGGTGCGTTCACTGTTGGCGACACAGACGCTCCCGTCGTCGCCCACGGGCACGATCGCCGCTGCGGCGACCACCTGGTCACGCACGAAGTTCGCGTTGCTCGCCACCGGCTGGCTGACGCCGCACCCGAACGCGGTGAGGAAGCCGGCGGCCCGCGGGTTCGCGACGGTGAGGTTGACGGCCACCGCGGCAGCGTCGGCGGGGATGCCGTTCACCCCGCGCACCGGCACGCGGCTGGTCGCGCTGCGGGCCGGCAGGTTCGCGGTCGCGAGCACGGTGTCGCGCACCAGCTCGCTGTACACGCGTGCGCCGACGGAGTTCAGGTGGATCGCGTCGTAGGTGATGTCGGATCGATCGGCGGCGGCGGTCCACGGCACCAGGATCAGATCGGGGTGGCGTTGGAGCGCGGCCTCGAGACGGCGGTTCACCTCGGGGAAGTACCAGAAGTAGGGCTGTACCTGTCGCCACGCCGACGGCGTGACGAACTCGGGCTTCACCTCGCGCAGCGTCACCCAGTAGATCCGCTTCACGCCCGCCTCGCGGAGCGCTCCGATGATCGAATCGACCGAGCGGTCGAACCGCGGGGCATCCCAGTACGGGTAGTTGTGGCCGCCCGCCACGACTGCGATGTCGCCGAACACCGACGGGTCGGTCGCCATACGGGCGCGGACGTGCTTGGACTCCAACTGCTCGACGAACAGTGCGGGTGTGCCGTCGACGGTGACCTGCCAATCGGGTCCGAACGCGACCGGCATCGCCGACTTCGCGCCGAGACCGACCGATTCGGTGACCATGTAGACCCGTCGTTCGGGCGGCACGGCCTCGGTTCGTGCCGGCGCCGAGTCGGCGCCGACGACCATCGGATGCGGGATCGCGAGCAGCGATGCGGCGGCGGCGACCGCGACGCCGAGGGCGAAGCGGGCCCGCGTCACGGCGCCCACCAACCGGTCGTGTCGAAGACCACCTGTGTCGGCGCCGACGAACGCACGCAGAGCCGTCCCCCCGACGCCAGGCCCACCGTGATCGAGTTGGCGAGCACACCCTCCCGCGGCGCGTTCACGTTGGACGTCGGTGGCACCTCGCCGCATCCGAACGCCGTCAGGAACCCGGCGCCGGCGGGCGACACCATCGTCAGCGTCCCCGTGACCGCAGCGGCCGTGGGCGGCGCCACCCGGACGTCGGTGGTCTGCCCGCCGCCGTGCACCGGCGTCCATCCACCCGTGCCATCGCGAGTGTCGTAGGTGCGTGTGGGAACGGCCGGCGTGAACGCGAGCGCCGCAGTCGGCGAGAACAGGCCGGTGAGGTCGACCACGAGGTCGACATCTGCCTGCACGTTCGAGAACAGGCACACATCGCCACCGTCACCGAGCGGCACGTAGGCAGCGCCGGCGACCGTTTCGCCGGGGCCGAAGTTGAGGTTCGACACCAATGGCACGCTGCCCCCGCACGGGTATGCCGTCACGAACCCTCCCCTGGTCGCGCCCGTGGCGGTGAGGTTCAACGACGCGGCGGTCGCATCCGTGGTCGCACCGAGCGGTACGTCGAGGCGCAACACCGTCGGCCGGCCCGAGTCACGGGTGTCGGCCAGTCGATCGGGCGGCAGCGGCGTGAGACGCGACGCATCCGCCACGAACGCGCCCTGCAGGTCGACCACGACGTCGGCGGCCGCAGACGTGAACACGCAGAGCGTGCCGTCGGCGCTGAGCGGCAGCACCGCCAGCGCCCCTCGATTGGTGCGCGCCACATAGTTCGCACTCGACACGCTCGGCACCGTCGCAGCGCACGGATGACCGGTGAGGAAGCCCGCAGCGGCGGGATCGACGCCGGTGAGGTTCACCGCCACTGCGGTGGCACCAGCCGGCACACGGGTCGACAGGTCGATCACCACCTGTCCTCCGGCAGGCAGCCGCCCGCCGTCCACCTCGCGGGTGTCGAGCACACGCACGGGCTGGAGAGGCTCGTACTCCCGTGCCGCTCCGCTGGCGACGGGAAGCACCGCATCGGTGCCGGTGCGCTCCCCCACGGCCATCTGAGCCGTGATGTCCTGCGCCATCAGCGCCGAGCGCCGCCGGTAGCTCGGTGCGTCGGGCAGGTGGATCGCGTCCCACGACAGCGGTACCGCGTTCGCCGCCTGCGCCGCCGGCCAGTCCCACACCTTCAGGTTCGGGCGTTCCGACGCGACGAGGTCGAGCGCACCGTTGTAGGCGTCGGCCTCTGCCTGCAGCGTGTAGAGGCGGGTGATCTTGCTCCACCACACGGTGGTGTCGGGGCCGGCTGCGTCGAGCACGTAGCGGATCGTGTCGGCGTTGCAGGTGAGGCTCGCCTTGCAGAAGCCGACGTCGTTGTTGCCGAGGTTCACGACCAGGTTCGGGGCGTCCCAACCCTCGGCCCGCCACCAGGTGAGCCAATTCGCCACCGAGAAGCGGCTCCCGCCCGGTTGGAAGTTGCCGGCGGTGTACCCGAGTCCGGCCCGGAACCGGATCGGCCCCCATCCCTGCGCTGCGAGCTGGGTGGGCAGCGACGGCTCGATCGCCGCGCCGACGAGCACGGAGTCGCCGATCACGGAGATCGCGCCGAGCGGTCCCGGCGTGTCGATCTGGAACGCGGCCTCACCCCCGGCGGCGTTCGCGGCGGGCGTCGCGCTCGTCGGCACCACGACGAGGGCTGCGGCCACGACCACGGCCAGCAGCAGCACACGAGCACACGCGAAAAGCTGCACGGACGGGCGTCGAAGGATCACAGGGCGAAGATAGCCGGGGCGAGGGAGGCCGATCCGTAGGATGGCGACGGCATGAACCGCCCCCGGATGGTCCACCAACCCGCGCTCGACGGCATCCGTGCCGTGTCGGTGCTCGCGGTCCTGCTGTTCCACGGCGAGATCGCCGGCTTCGACGGCGGCTACGTGGGCGTGTCGGTCTTCTTCACCCTGTCGGGGTTCCTCATCACGAGCCTGCTGATCGCGGAGCACGCCGCCACCGACGGTATCGACGGCATCGACGTGTCCGGCTTCTACGTGCGCCGGGCGAAGCGGCTGCTGCCGGCGAGCCTGCTGTGCATCGCGGCGATCGCGGTGTTGTCGGCCACCACCGATCTGTTCGCCGGTGTCGCGAGCCTGCAGCGCGACCTGCTCGGCGGCCTGTTCCAGGTGGCGAACTGGGTGTTCCTCGCGGGCGACGGTTCGTACCAGCAGCTGTTCGCCGACGCAGCCGGCCAGGCGTCCCCGCTCGAGCACTACTGGTCGCTCGCGATCGAGGAGCAGTTCTACTGGGTGTGGCCGCTCGCCTTCGTCGGCATCGCTCGCGTGGGCCGCACCCACCGTGGCCGCACGATCGTGGTTGCGGTGATCACCGCGCTGTTCGCCGCGCTCGCTCCGGTGATCGCCGCAGTGTGGGGCCCCGACGCGGCCTACTGGTCGACACCCGCCCGGGCGGCCGAGATCCTCGTCGGTGCGCTCGCCGCCTTCCTCGTGGCGGGTCGCACGCTGTCGCCGCGTTGGCACCTCGCAGCGGCTGCTGCACTCGTGACGCTGTGCGCGACGTTCGTGCTGTTCCCCTCCGTCGGCGGTCCGGCCTACCGCGGTGCCCTGCCCCTCGTCGGAGCGGTCAGCGCCCTGCTGATCGTGGGGCTTCAGGTACCGGGCCCGGTGCGCAGCCTGTTGTCGCTGTCGCTGTTCGCCTGGCTCGGCCGCATCAGCTACGGCGTCTACCTCTACCACTGGCCGGTGTTCGTGGTGCTCGACTCGCGCCGCGTCGATCTCGACACCGTGCCGCTGTTCCTCCTCCGAATGGCGGTCACCCTGGTGCTCGCCCAGGCGAGCTTCTCGCTGTTCGAGCGCCCCGTGCGCAACGGCTTCGTCCGCCGCCCACGCGAGATCGGTCTGATCGCACTCGGTACCACCGCGGCCGTGGCCGTGACGGCCGTGCTCGTCGTGCCGGCCGGCACCGGCGACTACTGGGGCGGTGACGACACCGCCGCCGCAGCGGCGATCGACCCGGTCGGCGAGGGCACCCTCGCCCCGCTCGCCGTCGCGACCACGGCACCCGGGTTCGCAGCTGAAACGACGACGCCGCCGCCGACCGCGCCCGCCGCCGACGCAGCGCCGGCGAGCACGACTGCCTCCACCTCCACCACGACCACGCTCGCGCCGATCCCACCGCTGGCCCGGCCGATGCGCGTGGTGGTCGCGGGCGATTCCACCGCCGAGGCGACCGGTTTCGGGCTGGCCCAGTGGGCGGTGGAACGACCCGACCTCGCGCAGGTGTCGATCCTGGCCGAGGAGGGCTGCGGGTTCGTCCGCGGCGGCGAGTTCCTCGTGCAGGAGTGGACCGAGACCGACCCTCGCTGCGAACGGTGGGCCGAGACCGGCCTCGCCGAGCAGGTCGGCGAGCTCACCCCCGACGTCGTGATGCTGCTCACCACGTCGTGGGACGTGCTCGATCGTCGGTGGTCGCCGGACGAACAACTCTCCCCCGTCGACCCGGCCTACGCGCAGCGCATCCACGACGACTTCACGATCCTCACTCAGCGCCTCCTCGACGCCGGGGCGGCACACGTGGTGTGGGTGCGCGAGCCGATCCCGAACGTGTTCTGGTGGAGCTCGGGTCAGACGCAGGAAGACCCGGCGCGGCACGAGATCCTGTACGCCGCGATGGACGACATCGCCGACGCGTACCCCGGCAGGGTCACCGTGGTCGACCTTCCGGCGTGGCTCGACGAACAGCAGCTCTCCACCGATCAGGAGGCGCGCCCCGATGGGGTCCACTGGTCGCCCGAGGCGTCGGCGCGCATCGCCCGCGACTTCCTCGGCGAACGGCTGCTACGCGCCGCACTCGGCATCTGACCGCTCCTCCACCGGGTGCCCGATGGCACGGCGACCACAGCCGGGGCCACACCTATGATCCGTCCGGAGCGGCCGATGGGGTGGTCGCCGGAGCCGGGCTCGGCGACGAGCCCGCGAGCTGACACGTGTGCCAGCACAGGAGGGTCCGATGCAGGTGGGAACCAGCGCAGTGGTGCGGGTGTCGGGACGCTCGACGCGGGTCGAGCTGCGGGGCAGCCCGGGCGACGAACTGACCATCGAGGGCGGCGCGGCAGTCGTCCGCGACGACGGCAGCATCGATATCACCCCGAGTCGGAGCACCGTGCGGATCGTGTGCCCCGAGCACACGCACGTCGTACTGAGCACGGCGTCGGGCGACGTCTCGGTGCGGGGCCACGTCGCTGATGTGAAGGTCATCACCGGCAGCGGGTCGGTCGACATCGAACGGGCCGTCGACGCCGACGTGCGCACCGCTTCCGGCCGCGTGGCGATCGGAGCGTGCGTGCACACGTGCCGAGTGGTCACCAAGAGTGGACGCGTGTCGGTGGGCACCGCGCACGACGTGGGCGTGTCCACCGCGTCCGCCCGGGTCGAGGTCGGCCATGCCACGCTGGCCGCGGTCCAGACCGTGAGCGGGTCCGTCACGGTGGGCTGCGACGCCTTCGCCCGCGTCACCGCTCGATCGATGAGCGGCAAGGTCGAGATCACGCTGCCCGAGGGCTCGCCGGCCACGATGCGCCTCAGTTCGCGCAGCGGGTCCATCCGCCGTGACGTGCCCGACGGCGAAGGTGCCACGCTCGAGGTGCAGACCACCTCGGGCGCGATCCGGGTTGCGTCGCGGTGACCTCGCCGGGCGCCGACCCGGCCGGAGCGATCGTCTTCACCGACATCGTCGGGTTCACCGAACTGACCGACCTCCATGGCGACGACGTCGCGCTCGCGGTGGTCGACCGTCAGCTCGCGCTCGTCCGCCGGGTGCTCCCGGAAGGTGCCCGCATCGTGAAGGAGCTCGGCGACGGCGTCCTGCTGTGGTTCGACGATCCCGTCGCTGCGGTCGACGCCGCACTCGAACTGCTCGCACGATTCGGGCGCGAGTCGGTCGACGGGATGCCGCTGTGGATCCGGATCGGTATGCACTGGGGCGCACCACGCCGTCGCGGCGACGACATCATCGGCCGCGACGTGAACCTCGCGTCGAGGGTCGCCGGTGTCGCCGGCGCCGGTGAGGCGATCTGCACCGAACAGCTCATCTCTGCGGTCGGCGGCGCCGACGCGCTGCCCCATGTGAGGTTCGAGTCGCTCGGTTCGGTGTTCGTGAAGGGATTCGCCGATGCGGTGCCCGTGGCATCGGTACTCCCGGCCGGTCCGCTGCCCACCACCCCGTCGGCCGACCGGAACACGGAACAGGAGGCGCCGTGCGCATCCGCGGAGTGATCGAGGGCTTCTACGGGCCGCCGTGGTCCCACGCCGAACGCCTCACTTGGTTCGACCGGCTCGCCGAGGCCGGCGCGACCCATTACGTGTGGGCTGCCAAGGCCGAGCCCCGACATCGGGACGACTGGCGTGCGCCGTTCACGGCCCGTGAGCTCACCGAGTTCGCCGAGCTCGCAGCACGCGCCCATGGCGTGACGCTTGCGATCGGGCTCACCCCCGGACCGGACGCCCGCACGCACGAGGTGATCGACAAGCTGCGCCCAGCGGTCGACGCAGGCGCTGCCGTCGTGGTGCTCAGCTGCGACGATCTCCCGGCGCTCGACTCGGGCGGTGCTCACCGCGACCTCTCCCATGCGTTGTTGCACTCGCTCGGAGTACCCGTGTGGGTCGTGCCCACGCACTACTGCGGCGTCGACGACTCGCCGTACCTGCGCAGCCTGTGCGACGGCTTGGCCGACGAGGTCGAGGTGATGTGGACCGGCCTGGACGTCGTCAACGATCGGATCGACGCTGTCGACGCCCGGCGGCGTGCCGAGATGACCGGCCGACCGCCGCTCGTGTGGGACAACACTCCCGTCAACGACGGGCTGATGCGCGAGGCACTCCACCTCGGACCGCTCGGCGGGCGCGACCCGGCGCTGCGCGAGGCGTGCAGCGGCATCCTCTGGAACCCGATGGAGTTCGCGACGGCGTCGATCGCGACGTGGACGAGTGCGGCGGCGTGGCTACGCGGCGACGACCACGTCGCCGTCTGGGAGACCGAGGTGCGCGCACGCGGGTGGTACCAGCTGGCCCTCGCCACCGCGTTCCGCGGCGACGCGCACTGGATCGACCACGAGCCCGACGCGACCTGGTGGGCCGACGTCGCTGCATCGCTGCCCGAGTCGGCCGCCGAGGTCGGCCTCGACGACGGCGTGCAACCATGGATCGACGCTGCCCGCGAGGGTGCGGCGATCGCACTCGACGCACTGGCCGTGATCGACAGGATCGCCACCCGGGGCACGGGGACCGGCACGACGATGCGCCAGTTCGGGCTCGCATCGCGCTGGCGCGCGTGGCGCCGGCGAGACGTCCTCACTTTCGGGGGCGGACCTCGCGTGCGACCGGTGCTCGGCCAGGACCACCGCGGCGAGTTCGTCGGCCGCGCCACCGCGTTCGAATTCGACGAGTCGCTGGTCGATGCGCTCGTCAGGCGGGCGCTGCACTCCTGACGTCGCCGCTCGGTGTGCCGGTCGGACGCTCGACGGTGCCGTCGGGACGACGTGCGAACCGCTGCGGGTCGCTGCCGTGCACCGGTTCGTCCGACGTCCACGGCCAACCGCCGAACTGGGTGGCCCGGTAGTCGGCGAAGGCCTGTTCGATGCCGGCCCGGTCGTTCATCACGAACGGCCCGTACTGGGCGACCGGTTCGGCGATGGGCCGGCCCTGCAGCACCAGCACTTCGGCGCCGAGGTCGCTGTGAACGACGACGTGACGGTCGCACTCGAGCACCGCGCCGTTGCCGACCGCGATCTCGTCGCCGTCGAAACTCGCGCCGGCGCCGTCGCCGTTGCCGTCGAACACGTAGGCGACGCGCACGGTCTCGTCGCCGAGCGCGGCCGGCATCGTCCACGAGGCACCGGGATCGAGCCGCAGGTGCCAGATCGCGACGTCGGTGTCGGGCCGCGCCGCCCACGACGACGGGGGGGGCGCCGGCGGTACGTGACCGGCGAGGGTGCCGGCCACCACGGTGATCTCGACGGCTCGGCCCTGCTCGTCACGCAGCTCGATTCCCGGGATGTCGTCGGCCCACAGCATCGAGAAGTGCGGCTCCGCGAACTTGTCGGCGGCCGGCAGGTTCATCCAGATCTGGAACAACTCGAGGGTGTTCGGACCATCGGGGTCGAGCAGCGGGAAGGTTTCGCTGTGCACGATGCCCTTGCCGGCCGTGAGCCACTGCACGTCGCCGCGGCCGTAGCGCGCACCGGCGCCCAGCGAGTCGCTGTGGTCGACGAGGCCGCGGCGCACGAACGTGACCGTCTCGAAGCCGCGGTGCGGGTGTTGCGGGAAGCCTGGCACGCGATCGCCGTGGTACATCCGCCAGCCGTCCTTGCCGGCGAAGTCCTGGCCCAGGTCGCGTCCGTCGAGTGACGCGGCCGGGCCGTGCACGGCGTTCCCCGCCGGGTAGTGGTCGAGGTGGTGCACGCAGAACAGGAAGGGGTCGACGGTGGGCCACTGGAACCCGATCGGGAACCGCTGGACGACCGGTGAACCGGCGGAACCCACGATCTCATTGCTTGCGTTCGCAACGTTCATGGGACCAGAGTACCGGCCCGTTCAGCCGCCTGCTGCCGCGCCGGCCGCCGGGCCGGATCGGGCCAGGTCGCTCACGATCTGCTGCGAGGCGAGCCGCCCCGGACCACCCGTCACGCAGCCGCCCGGATGGGTGCCCGACCCGCACTGGTAGTAGCCGTGGATCGGGGTGCGGTACTGGTTCCAGCCGGGTGCCGGCCGGAAGAAGTACAGCTGCGGCGACATCAGCTCGCCGGCGAAGATGTTGCCCTCCGACAGGCCGACGGTGCGCTCGATGTCGAGCGGGGTGACCACCTCGCGGCGCAGCACCAGCTTCGAGAACCCGGGGAACAGCTCCTCGAGCCGACGCTGCACGGTGTCGCCGAGGTTGTCGCGCTCGGTGTCCCAGTCGCCGCCCTTCAGCTTGTAGGGCGTGTAGTGCGTGAAGCAGGACATGACGTGCTTGCCGGCCGGCGCCATGTCGGGGTCGATCGTCGACTGGATGCAGCAGTCGAGGTACGGCTTCGACGAGTACCAGCCGTACTTCGCCTCGTCGAAGGCGCGCTCGAGATAGTCCATCGACGGTGCGATGTTGGTGAACCCGCGGAACTGGGTGCCGTCGAGACCGGGGAACTCCGGGAGCCCGTCGAGCGCGAAATTCACCTTCGACGACGTGCCCTGGAACTTGTACCGCTGGATGTTCTCGACGAGGTCCTCGGGCAGTTCGCGTGGCTCGACGAGCTCGAGGAACGTGCGCCGCGGATCGAGCGCGCTCACGACGACCGGTGCGTGCAGCTCGGTGCCGTCGGCGAGGACGACGCCGGTGGTGCGACCGTTCGTGGTGAGCACCTGCGACACGGCGGCCTCGAGCTTGATCTCGGCACCGTAGGCCTGCGCTGCCCGGGCGAGCACTTGTGTGAGGCCACCGTTGCCGCCCTTGTGGAAGCCCCAGTTGCCGAACACGCCGTCCTGCTCGCCCATGTTGTGGAACAGCAGCACGACACCCGAGCCCTGCGACCGCGGTCCCACCTTCGTGCCGATGATGCCCGACGAGGACAGCAGCCCCTTCAGCAGTTCGCCCTCGAAATAGTCGTCGAGGAAATCGGCCGCGCTCCCGGTGAGGAGCCGCACGATGTTGTGCAGCACCCGCTGGGGCAGGCCCTTGAGGTGCTTGGCGAGATCGGCGAGCGCGAGCGCGTCCTCGGCCTGCCCGCTGAACAGGTTGGGCGGCACGCTGTCGAACAGCGGCTTCAGGGCCTGCACGATCTGCGCCATGTCGTGGCCGTACTGGTCGTAGGCGTCGGCGTCACGGCGCGAGTGCCGTGAGATCTCCTGGATCGTGAGGTTGCGGTCCTTGCTGAGCGTGATGTGGCCGCCGTCGTCCGCCGGGGCGAAGCTGTGTGGCATCAGCAGCGGGAAGTAGCCGTGCTTGACGAGGTCGAGCTCGTGGATGATGTCGGGCCGCAGCAGGCTCACCGCGTACGAGAACGTCGTGAAGTGGAAGCCGGGCATCAGCTCTTCGGTGATGGCCGCGCCGCCCACCAGGTGACGACGCTCGAGGATCAGGGTCCGCAGGCCCGACTTCGCGAGATAGGCGCCGTTCACCAACCCGTTGTGGCCACCGCCGATCACGATGGCGTCGTAGGTGCGCGAGGCGGTCATGCGGATGCTCCTGCTGAGGTGATGGCCGAGGCGATGGCGGGCGTGGCCGATGCGGTCTTGCGGGCGGGGTTGAACAGCGGTGGCCGGGCCACCTCGCACGCGACCGTCTGGTAGCGGTGGTTGATCGTGACCTCGAGGTGCACCCGCGAGCCCGGCCTCGCGAGGTGCGGGCGCACCCGGGCCATCGCGATGTGTCGCTGCAGCGCGGGCGAGTACATGAAGCTCGTGGTGTAGCCGACGCGCTCCATGTCGTCGTCGTACAGCATCATCTCCCACACGATCGGATGCTCGTCCTTGGGCGGGATGATGCCCTCGGCGCGGTACCGGCGGTCCCAGTCCTGCCAGTCGACCTTGAGGCCGACCATGCGCCAGCGCGACGTGCCGTCGGCCAGCTCGCGCCGGATGGCGTCGCGGCCGATGAAGGCGCGGTCGGTGGTCGCGACGTCTTTCAGCATCCAGCCGAAGCCGAGCTCGATCGGCGTGGTGCGCTCCTCGTCGGTGTAGGCGAAGCGGCTGGAGTGGAAGTCGACGTCGATCAGGACGAGACCCGCCTCGATGCGCAGCATCAGCAGCGCCGACATGCCGACGGGGATGACCCCCTGCCCGGCGGATGCGTCGACGATCGCATCGAAGACGGCGTTCGCGTCGTCGGCCTCCACCCACACCTCGTAGCCGAGGTCGCCCGTGTAACCGGTGCGGGACACGTTGACCGCGGCGCCGCCGATCTTGGCCGGACCGTGGTGGAAGAACCCGAGCCCACCGACCGAGTCGTCGAGGCCGGCGAGGATGCCTCGCGACCGCGGCCCCTGCAGCGCGAGCGAGCCGTACTGGGCCGACACGTCCTCGATGAGGACCCGCTGACGTCCGATGCGGTCGGAGAACCAGGCGAGGTTCGGTTCGGCCGACGTGAGGAGGAAGTGGTCGTTGCTGAACCGGAACACCACGCCGTCTTCGACGATGTGGCCGCTATCGTCGCACCACAGGGTGTACTGGGCCTGGCCGTCGCGGCAGGCCCGGATGTCGCGGGTGAGCACACCGGCGAGGAAGGCCTCGGCGTCGTGGCCGGTGATGCGGTACTTGTACAGCGGCGAGGTGTCGATGATGCCGGCGGCGTTGCGCACGGCGAAGTACTCGAACTTGTCGTCCATCTGGTACTTCACCGCAGCCAAGTGGCCCGACCAGTGCTGCCAGAGCCCGGTGCGGTTGAGCGGGGCCAGCCGCTCGTGGAAGGGCGTCGTCCGGATCATCGCCGCACCGTAGCCCTTGTTGGACGCTTGCGCAATGAATCCGTCCGGGTGAGACGCAGGACCGGCGAGTCGGCGACCACCGACGGCGCGCGGACGTCCCCGACCGGGGGTGCCCGCCGGTGCGGATCGGGGGAACCCGTCTTGATCCGACGTTGACGTTCGAGACACCCGACGCGACGCCGTCCATCCCCGACATACACGCTGAGCTGGGTCGATGCTCCGCGCGCGACCACCGAGCGTGGTGACGATCCGACCACACAGCGCGGCATTCCGGGGGATGAAGCTTGTCCCTCCCTGAACTGGTGTTTCGTCAGCGGAACTGCCTGAATGTCCGTGCCCGGCGAGCCCATCGCCGGCCGACCGGTCCCCCGGCACCCACCCGCACGCATCCCACCGGCCGTCCGCGATGGGCGGCACCGAAGGAGTTCCACGATGTCGACGACCATGAGACGGGTGAGACGGACGAGCCGGTCGCCCCGACGCTCCACGGTCGTCACGTTGTCGTTGGCCGCGCTGGTGTCGTCGATCGCCACCCCAGTGGGTGTGGGCGCCGACGGTGGTTCCAGCGGTAGCACCGCCCCTGCGCCCTCCGCTGCCGCTGCCCCGATCGACGTCGTCGTCCGCGCCACCACGGGCCGCGTCGACGAGGCCCGGAGCGTGTTCGTCGCCGCCGGCGGCACGGTCGGCACCCCCCTGTCGATCATCGACGGCTTCGCCGGCTCGATCGAACCAGCCGCACTCGATCGGCTCGCGGCATCCTCCGCGATCGTGTCGGTCACGCCCGATCAGGCGCTCGAGCCGATGTCGAACGACCAGTCCCCCGGCGACGCCCGGCGCGACACCGGATCGCTGTCGGCCATCACCCGCATCACCGGGGCCCAGCGGCTGTGGGACGCGGGCTTCGTCGGTCAGGGCATCGACGTCGCGGTGATCGACACGGGCATCACACGGGTGCCCGGTCTCGACGCGCCCGGCAAGGTGCTCGACGGCCCCGACCTCTCGTTCGACTCGCTCGACGTCGGCCTGGTCTCGCGGGACGCGTTCGGCCACGGCACCCACATGGCCGGGATCATCGCCGGCTCCGACGTCGCCCCCGGCACGAGCGGCCGGCGCTGCCGCACCTGCACCGGACGCAGCGCCTACACCGACACCACCAGGTTCGTCGGGGTGGCACCCGAGGCGCGGGTGATCAACGTGAAGGTCGGCGCGTACGACGGCGCCGCCGACGTCTCTCAGGTGATCGCCGCGATCGACTGGGTCGTGCAGCACCGCGCCGATCCGGGCGTGAACATCCGCGTCCTCAACCTCAGCTTCGGCACCGACTCGACGCAGGATCCCGCGGTCGATCCCCTGGTGTTCGCCGCCGAGCAGGCCTGGCGGGCGGGCATCGTCGTGGTGGCGTCGGCGGGCAACGAAGGACTCGCCGGCGGTGCCGGTTCGGCGTTGGCGACGCCTGCCGCGTCGCCGGCGATCATCGCTGTGGGCGCGAGCGATCCTCGCGGCACGATCACCACCTCCGACGACGTGATCCCCGACTTCGCGCAACACGGCAGCGCGACCCGCGGCGTCGACGTGGTGGCTCCGGGGGTGTCGGTCATCGGCCTCCGCGTGCCGGGCGGCTTCATCGACACCAACGTCAGCACCGGCCGCGTGGGCGAGCGGTTCCAGCGGGCGACCGGCACGAGCCAGGCGACGGCCGTGGTCTCCGGCCTCGTCGCCCTGTTGCTCTCGCGCACGCCGAACGCGTCACCCGACATGATCAAGGCGTACCTCACCGGGAACGCCAAGCCGCTCGACGCCGACGTGTCCGATCGGCGGAACGAGCGGGCGACGTCCCGGACGTCGGCCGAGCGCGACACGACCGAGCGCTGGTACGCCGGCGCCGGGTCGGCCTTCGTCGGCGGCAGCCGTCGCATGCCGGCCGCCACCGCTCCGGCGCCACCGGGCACCGGCCTCGGCAGCCTCGAGGCATCACGTGGCAGCTACCACGTCACCAACGGCGAGACGGAGTTGCGTGGCGAGATCGACATCTTCGGCGCCGCGTGGGATCCGACCACGTGGACGGCGGCGTCGAGCGCGCAGGTCGCGTGGACCGGCGGCATCTGGAACGGCAACCGCTGGACCGGCGATGGGTGGGGCGAGTCCGGTTGGGTGAACGTCGCCTGGACGGGTGACGAGACCACCGCCGACGACTGGTCAGGCGTGCGCTGGAAGGGTGTTCGCTGGAAGGGCGTCATCTGGGACGGGGTGCGTTGGAAGGGCGCCGACTGGACGTCGGGGCAGTGGACCGCGGGCGGCTGGAGCGGCGTCCGGTGGAGGGGCGTCATGTGGTCCGACGCCGCCTGGTCCTGATCGGCGGTCCGGTGGCGTCGGGACCCGAGTCGGCGGTCACGGCGGCAGCCGATGGCCCGGGCCTCGAACCCGTGGCACGAGGACTTGCCGGCCGCCACACGCTCGCACTGGCCGTCGCACTCGTCGCTGCGTCTGCCGTGGTGCTGGCCGCGAGCGGCGTGCTGCACGCGCCGGCTCACGAGGTGTCGCTGTCGTGGTGGGTGCTCGGCCTCGTCGCCGCGCTGGCGCTGGTGACGGAGTTCGACGTGGAGTTCCGCCGCGAGGCGGTGACGTTCACCTTCAGCGAGGTGCTCCTCGTGATCGGGCTGTTCCTGGCTTCGCCATGGTCGCTGGTGATCGGCCGTCTGGTCGGCGAAGGTCTCGTGCTCGTCGCGAAGGAACGACAACCGGTTCGCAAGACCGTGCTGAACCTGGCGAGCTCGCTCGCCGAACTGACGACGTTGTTCGTCGTGTACGACCTCCTCGGCGGCGGCACCGACGTGACCGTGCCGACGTACTGGCTGATGGCGCTGCTCGCGGTCGCGTGCGCCGACCTCGTCGGGTATGCGGTGATCCACCGTGCGTTGCGCTGGCACGGCGCGCCCATCACGTTCCGGTCGCTGCTGCGCATCGCAGTGATCACCGTGCCGGTGAACACGAGCTTCGCGCTCGTGATCGGGATCCTGCTCGTCGACCGCCCCGTTGGCGCCCTCCTGCTGCTCGGCGTCGGCGGGTTCCTGGTGCTGTCGTACCGGTCGTACACGTCGTTGCGCCAACGCTTCGAGAGCCTCTCGCTCCTGTACGACTTCACGCGGCTGGTGAGCGGTGCGCAGCGTCCCGATGCGGTCCTCGAGGCGATGCTCGCCCAGGCGAAGGACCTGCTTCGTGCCGAGCGTGCGGAGATCTGGCTCCAGGACGAGACGCTGTTGCGCCTGAGCGTCGACGACCACGGCCGATCAGCGGGCGAAGTGCCGACGCTGCGGCCCGGCACGGTCGCGACCTGGTTCCGAGCACACCAGGGCGCGACGATCATCGGCGCCGGCCCCGGGCGTTCCCCCGGTGGCGGACGCGCCGGAGACCGCGCAGGGCGGACGCTGCTCGAGGCGCTCGACGCCTCGGACTGCATCGTCGCACCGATCACCGAGTCGGGCGAGGTGGTGGGCCTCGTCGCGGTGGTGAACCGACTGGGCGGCTCGAACGAGTTCAACGACTCGGATCGCACCATGTTCGCCACCCTCGCCAACCACGCGAGCGTCGCACTGGAGAACGGCCGTCTCATCGACCGTCTGCACGAAGAGGCACGACTGCGCGAGCACGAGGCGCTCCACGACGCGCTCACCGGCCTGCCGAACCGGGTGCTGCTCGGCGATCGGCTGCGCGACGAGCTCGTCGGCGTGGTCGAGCACGGGCACACGCTCGCGGTGGGCCTCATGGACCTCGACGGGTTCAAGGAGGTCAACGACACGTTGGGCCACCAGGCAGGCGACATCGTGCTCGGCGAGGTGGCCCGCCGGCTCGCCTACGCTGCGGAGACGGCTGCGCTCGTGGCCCGTCTCGGTGGCGACGAATTCGCGATCCTGATCGATCGCACCAGCGACCGGATGGAGCTGGAGTCGTTGGCGCGACGCATCCGTGAGGAGCTCGCCCGCCCGTTCACCATCGATGGCGTCCGCATCAACATCAGCGCCAGCATCGGCTTCGCGATCGCTCCCGACGACGCGACCGATGCACCCACCCTGCTCCAGCGAGCGGACGTCGCGATGTACAGCGCGAAAGCCGGTCACGGCAACGGCGTCGCGTTCTACGAGGCGATCCGCGACGAGAACTCACCCCGACGCCTGGCGCTCGCGACCGACCTCCGCGCTGCGATCACCGACGGTCAGCTCAGCCTCGTCTTCCAGCCCAAGGCGCGCCTCGTCGACGACGAGGTGATCGGCTTCGAGGCACTCGTCCGCTGGCGGCACCCCGACCTCGGCCAGGTGTTCCCCGACGAGTTCATCCCGATCGCCGAACGCACGGGCACCATCGGCGACCTGACCGTGTGGGTGCTGCGGTCATCGGTCGCGCAGTTGGCGGAGTGGTCGGCCCGCGGGCATCGCTGGTCCATCGCGGTCAACGTCGCGATGCGCAACCTGCTCGACGACGACTTCTCGACCATCGTCGACGAGCTGCTCGCCCGCCACGGCTGCGACCCGTCGTCGTTGATCCTGGAGATCACCGAGACCAGCGTCATGACCGACACCGCCCGCACCCTCGACGTGATGCGACGGCTGTCGGAACTCGGTGTGCGGCTGTCGATCGACGACTTCGGCACCGGCTACTCCTCGCTGTCGTACCTGCAGCAACTGCCGGTCGAGGAACTCAAGATCGACAAGTGTTTCGTCCGCGACATGGTGACCGACGCCGGCGCGGAGGCCATCGTGCGGTCGGTGCTCGATCTGGCGAACAACCTCGATCTGCGGGTCGTGGCTGAGGGCGTCGAGGACCGTCCCACGTGGGAGCGCCTGCGCCAGCTCGGCTGCCAGATCGCACAGGGGTACTTCATGTCGCGGCCGATGCCGCCGGACGACATCGAGCACTGGTACGCCTCGATGCGCAAGGAGTGGCCGCTGCAGGTCGCCGGCCAGCACCTCACGTCCCTCGGCACCTGATCGGCACCTCGGCCGGACGGGCACCCTCGCCACGGGCACCCTCGCCAGCACGGATGGCGACGTAACCTGCTGGGCCGTGGCCCGCATGTCCCCCACCGCCCGGCGTGAGGCGATCGTCGATGCCGCCCTGCGGGTGGCGATCCGCAAGGGCTTCGGCTCCACCACGGTACGCGACGTCGCCGCGGAGCTCGGCTGCTCGAGCGGTCTCATCCACCACTACTTCGCCTCGATGGACGAGGTGTTCGCTGCAGCCTTCGAGGTGGCGGCCGGGCGCGATCTCGAGGTCACCACCGCAGCGGTTGCTGCCGAGCCGTCGCCGAAGGGTCAGTTGATGGCGTTCTTCGCGAGCTACGCCCGCACCGATCAGGACTGGTCGTCGCAGCTGTGGCTCGACGCCTGGGCGGAGGCGGCCCGACAGCCCGCTCTCGGCGCCACGTCACGCCGGCTCAACGTCGCCTGGCAACGCCTGCTCGCGCAGATCGTGGAACACGGCGTTGCCGCCGGCGAGTTCCACTGCGACGACCCCGACGGTGCCGCGTGGCGCATCGTGTCGATGATCGACGGCCTCGCGATCCAGAACGTGGCCCATGGCCCGATGCTGCCCGAGCACGCCATTCTCGACTGGACCCTCACCACCACCGAGCACGAGCTCGACCTGCCCCACGGCGCACTCCCCCGCCCCACCGACGTCACCTCTCCGGAGCCTGCATGAGCACCACCGTCCCCCTGCCCGACCGAGCGCGCGTGGTGGTGATCGGCGGCGGCATCATCGGCACGTCGGTCGCCTATCACCTGGCGCACGCAGGCTGGCGCGACGTGGTGCTGCTCGAACGAGATCAGCTCACGTCGGGCACCACGTGGCACGCGGCCGGCCTGATGGTCACGTTCGGCTCCCTCAGTGAGACGTCGACGTCGATGCGCCAGTACACCCGCGACCTCTACACGAACCTCGAGGCCGAGACCGGTCTCGCGACCGGGTTCAAGCCCGTGGGCTTCATCGAACTGGCATGCGACCCCGACCGCCTGGAGGAGTACCGCCGCGTGTCGGCGTTCAACCGCCAGTGCGGCGTCGACGTGCACGAGATCTCCGCCCGCGAGGTCGCCGACATGTTCCCGATCGCCCGCACCGACGACGTGCTCGCCGGGTTCTACGTCCCGGGCGACGGTCGCGTGAACCCGGTCGACGCGACCATGTCGCTCGCCAAGGGCGCCCGCATGCAGGGCGCCACGATCGTGCAGGGCGTCAGCGCCATCGACGTGCTGAGCGAGGGCGGACGCGTCACCGGGGTCGTCACCGACCAGGGCACGATCGAGTGCGAGTACGTCGTCAACTGCACCGGCATGTGGGCCCGCCAACTGGGCGAGCGCCACGGCGTGAACGTGCCCCTGCAGGCGGCCGAGCACTACTACCTGATCACCGAACAGATCGAGGGCATGGACGGGTCGTGGCCCGTCATCGAGGATCCGGCCAACTACGGCTACTACCGCGAAGAGGTCGGCGGTCTGATGATCGGCCTGTTCGAACCGGTGTGCGCGCCGTGGAAGGTCGACGGCATCCCCGGCGATTCGTCGTTCACCTCGCTCCAGCCCGACTGGGACCGGATGGGCCCCTACCTCGAACGGGCGATGAGCCGCGTGCCGATCAGCAGCGAGATCGGCATCCACACCTTCTTCTGCGGACCCGAGAGCTTCACGCCCGACCTCGCCCCCGTGGTGGGCGAGGCACCCGAGCTGCGCAACTACTTCGTGTGCGCCGGGCTCAACTCGATCGGCATCCTCACCGGCGGCGGTCTCGGCCGTGTGGTCGCCAACTGGGTGATGACCGGCCAGCCCGACGTCGACGTCACCGGCTTCCACATCGATCGCCTGCAGCGCTACCAGTCGAACCCCGAATACCGCCGCACGCGCACCGTCGAGTCGCTCGGCATGGTCTACGCGTGTCACTACCCGAACCGATCGATGCAGACCGCCCGTGGCGCGAAGCGCTCGCCACTGCACGACCGCCTGGCTGCCGAGGGCGCGTTCTTCAAGGACGTCAGCGGGTGGGAGGGCGCCGACTGGTACGCCGGCTCCGGCAAGACCGCCGACCCCGGTGCGCTCACCTGGCGCCGCCCGGCCTTCTGGTCGCAGTGGGAGGCCGAGCACCGCGCCTGCCGCGAGGGCGTGATCGTGATGGACATGTCGTTCATGTCGAAGTTCCGCGTGCAGGGCCGCGATGCCGGCACGGTGCTCGACCGGCTGTCGGCCAACGCGGTCAACACCGAGCCGGGTCTCATCACCTATACCCAGTGGCTCAACGAGGCGGGGACGCTCGAGGCCGACCTCACCGTCACCAAGCTCGGTGACGACGAGTTCTTCGTGGTCGCTACCGACACGGCACACCGCCACGTCGAGACCCGACTGCGCCGCCACGCCGAACCGCACCACGCGTTCGTCACCGACGTCACGTCCGGCTTCGCCCAGATCAACGTGCAGGGGCCGCGCTCGCGCGACCTGCTGCAGACCCTCACCACGGCCGACCTGTCGAACGTGGCGTTCCCGTTCCGCACCGCCCGCGAGATCGACCTCGGCTTCGCACGCGTGCTGTGCGTGCGCATCACCTATCTCGGCGAGCTCGGTTACGAGCTGTACGTGCCGACCGAGCAGGCGGTGCACGTGTACGAACGTCTCACCGCGGCGGGCCCTGCATTCGGGCTCCGCCACGCCGGCTTGAAGGCGCTCGCCAGCCTCCGCATGGAGAAGGGCTACCGCGACTACGGCCACGACATCGACAACACCGACGGCGTGCTCGAAGCAGGTCTCGGCTTCGCCGTCGCGCTCGACAAGCCGGGCGGCTTCGTCGGTCGCGACGCCGTCGCCGCGCGAAAGGCGGCCGGGCCACTCACCCGCCGGATCGTGCAGGTGCAGCTGACCGACCCCGAGCCGCTGATGTTCCACGCAGAGGTCGTGCACCGCGACGGCGTGCCGGTGGGGTACATCCGTGCGGCGAGCTACGGTCACACGCTCGGCGGTGCGGTCGGCCTGGCGATGATCGAGGCCGGCGAGCCGGTCACGAAGGCGTACCTGGCCGACGCGACCTGGACCGTCGACGTCGCCGGCACGCACCATCCGGCCATCGCGTCGATGTCGCCGCTCTACGACCCGACGAACGCCCGCATCAGGTCGTGAAACTCCACGTGAGCACCACCGCCTCCTCGGGCGGCTTCGCCCCGGCCGCCCGATAGGTGGCGAGCGCGGCCTCGTTGTCGCCCTCGGTCGGCACCCACATCCCGTAGCAGCCCGCGGTGCGGGCGATGTGCAACAGCTCGCCCACGAGTGCGCTGGCGATCCCCCGCCGTCGGTACGGCTCGTCGACCCCGAGCTCGTACACGAACATCTCCACGCCCTTGTCGGGATGCACGGTCTCGACCCCGCTGATGAACCCCACCGGCGTCTCGCCCAGGTAGGCGATCAGCAGGTGATGCCCCTGACGGGTGAGGAACTGGGTGGTCCAGTCCCGCCGCGGCGTGGCGTCGAACAACACCGCCGCGTCGAGCACCGACTGCTCGTCGCCCGCGCCCATCCGCCTGATCTCGAACTCACCCTCTCCCATGAGGTGATCGTAAACACTCCTGGAACCCGGGTGGGGGTGGTGTGCGTGTGATGCTCGTGGAGATGGACGTGGCGGCCGGGGAGGCCGACGAGGAGCAGCAGCCGCTCGATGTCGACGAGTTCTGTCGTCGCGCCCATCCCCGCCTCGTCCGCACGCTCACCGCAGCGACCGGTGACGTGTCGCTCGCCGACGAGATCACCCAGGAGGCGCTCGCTCGGGCGTGGGAGCGGTGGGACCGGGTGTGTCGCCTCGACCAGCCGGAGGCGTGGTGCTACCGGGTCGCGATGAACCTGGCCCGGTCGCAGTTCCGGCGCCGGGCCGCAGCGAGACGGGCGCACGACCGCATGCCTGCCGCGTCGACGGCCGTCGACGGGGCGGCGTCGACCGACGACGAACTGATGACCGCGCTGCGGCGGCTGCCCGAGCTGCAGCGGTCGGTGCTGGCGCTGCGCTTCCTCGCCGATCTGTCGGTGGAGTCGACCGCCGACGTGCTGCGCATGCCGATCGGCACCGTGAAGTCCACCACCAGCCGTGCCCTGGCCGAGCTGCGCCTGATCCTCGACCCCCGCCCCGATCCACGCCCCACGACGGAGGCCCACGATGCATGATCTGGAAGACCGCCTGCGGTCGCTCGACCTCCCCGCTCCCCCGCTCGCGCCGCGTGCGATCGCCGCACGGGTCGAACGACGCCGGCACCGACGACGGATCCTCACGACCGGCGCTGCCGCCGTTCTCGTGCTCGCGACCGTCGGCTCGCTCGCCGTGATGGCCACCGGCGACGACGACGCCACCATCGCCCCTGCGAGCGCCCCGTCCGAGCCGTCTCCGGTGTCGTCGGCGAACACGATCCCGACACCCTCGGCCGAAACGACCGCAGCCGAGACGACTCCGGACACGACGATGGTGGATCTCAGCGGCGAAGACGGCGGCCTCTACATCGACCCGGCGGTGGCAACCGAGCTCGGGCTGGTACCCGACCACGCGGGAGACCCCGTCCCACTCGACGAGCCCGACGCGTCCGAGCAAGCACCGTTCACCCCGGACGACATCTCGTCCGACATGCAGCGAGCCGTGTTGGCCCGATACGACGGCACGCGATCGCTCGTCATCGACTCGATCACCGTCAACGTCCTCCCGTCGGCGTCCGGTCTCTCCGAGATGGAGGGCGAGATCGTCACGCTCCCGAACGGGTTCGAGGCTCGACGCCAGGACGCCTGGATCAGCTGGAGCGACGGCATCCACGACATCTCCGTCCAGCACATCACGTCGTCCCCACCATCGCCCGACGCGAGCCCGACAGTCGACTTGCTCGCGATTGCCCGCAGCGTGACCGTCGATGCCGACGGGGCCATCGAGCTCACCACCGTTCCGGATGGCTTCGAACGACTGCCTTCCGAGATCGCCGCCGATGGGACCTCCGGCTCGTACAGGTCGATCGACTATCGCTCCAACAGCTCGCTCGCATCCGACCGTCCCGAGCTCTCGATCGATGTTGCCACAGGCGCCCATACCGCCGAGCACCTCCTCGTGGAGCGCTCGATGATCGGACCCGCTCGCGCCGTCGAGCACCGAGGTCAGCGGATCATCGTGAGCCACGACGGGCTCATGTCGCCTCGACCGTACGTGGAACTCATCTGGGACGACCCGTCCGGCATCCAGGTGTGGGTGACCTACTCCCCCATGGAGCTCGATGCGACCGAGCAGGACCGCGAGGTCTTCGCGTTCCGGGTCGTCGACGCGCTGCGCCGTGCCGATGCTGCGAACTGGCGGGAGCTGCAGCGGACGGCCGACGAGGCACACCGAGCACTCGTCGACGTCGCATGGATCGACGAACTGCTCGGCGCCAGAGGCTTCGAACGAGTTGGATCCATCGCTCCCGATTGGGAGGTGCTCTGGGATCGCGACGGGCTCTTCATCGTTTCTGCTCGCAGTGATGACGGGACGGCAGCCGATTGCCTCATCGTCCTGCGCACCGATGTCCGGTGTGTCACCGCAACGGACCCGCTCCGCGGTCGGTTCGCGACGGCCCGCGTCGAGCGGACCGTCGGCGGTCGACTGATCCTGTTGACGACGCCCGACATCTCCGGTGTCTCGCTCCAGCGGTTCGACGGCGGATGGGGCCGGAGCACGATCGATCTGTCGGCTGCAGACGACCCGCGAGAGCTGCGCGCCGTCTTGATCGAGCAGCCCTCGGTGCCGGCGTGTCTCATCCTGTCGGCAGACGACCACGTGGTCGTCACCCGGTACTCGCTCGTCGACGGCGCCCTCGTCGACCCATCCGAGTCGTGCATGGCGCAGACGTAGACCTAGGTTCGCTCTCACGTCACACGCATCCACGGTCCCGGGGTTCACCCAGCGCCAGCTCGTCACCGTGCTGGCCGCGCTGATCATGGCGGTGTTCCTCGCGTCGCTCGACACGACGATCATCTCGACTGCGCTGCCCACCATCGCCGGCCAGTTCAACGCGTTCGAGAGCTTCGCCTGGGTCGGCACCGCGTACATCGTCACGTCGACGATCGCGACGCCGCTGCTCGGCAAGCTCAGCGACATCTACGGCCGGCGGCTGATCTTCCAGTTCGCGATGGCGGTCTTCCTCGTCGGTTCGGTGCTGTGCGGCCTCGCCCAGTCGATGGGGCAGCTCATCGGCTTCCGAGCGCTCCAGGGCCTCGGTGGCGGCGCCATCCAGGCGCTCGCGTTCTCGATCCTCGGCGACATCCTCCCGCCACGTGAACGCGGCCGCTACATCGGCTACTTCACGATCGCGTTCGCCGGCTCGGCGATCATGGGACCGCTCATCGGCGGCTTCATCATCGAGCACTGGAGCTGGCCCTGGATCTTCTACATCAACGTGCCGTTCTGCATCCTCGTGTCGGCGGTCTGCCAGCGGGCCCTGCGACTGCCGTTCAAGCGGCGTGAGGCCAAGCTCGACTATCTGGGCGCAGCGCTGCTGTCGGGCGGCCTCGCATGTCTCATGATCGGGCTCGAGGAGGGCCGCAAGGGCTGGACCGACACGAACACGCTCGTGCTGTTCGGCGTGGCGGTCGTGCTGCTGTTGGGCTTCGTCGCCCAGGAGCGCCGGGCGAGTGAGCCGATGATCCCGCTACGTCTGTTCGCGAACCCGGTGGTCAGGGTCTGCGCGTTGCTCGGCATGTTCGCCGGTGCGATCGCGTTCGGCGGCAACCAGTTCCTGCCGCTCTACTTCCAGGACTCGCTGTTCGTGTCGCCCACCGAGTCGGGCCTGCGGATGCTGCCGATGATGGCCGGCGTCACGCTCACCACCTTCGGCGTCGGTCGGCTGATCGCCCACACGGGCGGCTACAAGCGCTGGCCGGTGATCGGCACGTGGCTCGCCGTCGTCGGCCTGCTCGGCGTGGCCCAGATCGACGGCACGACGAAGTACCTCTGGCTGGTGATCCCCATGTTCCTCATGGGCATGGGGTCGGGGTCGGTGTTCACCAGCACCTCGATCGCCACGCAGAACGCGGTCGAGTTCCGCGACCTCGGTGTGGCCACCGCGACGGTGATGTTCTTCCGATCGCTCGGCGGCTCGTTCGGCCTCGCGATCTTCGGCACGGTGTTGAACACCACGGTGCGCACCGAGATCCCCCGACGCACGGGCGTCGCAGCCGACGAGGCCGCCGGCCTCATCCGCTCGCCCGAGCAGATCCAGGCGCTGCCCCCTGAGACCCGCCAGGCGGTGATCGACACGATCGCCCTCGGCGTCAGCCGCATCTACTGGATCTGTGCCGGCCTGATGGTCTGCGGCGCGATCTGTGCGCTCGTGCTGCCCGAGCGCCCCCTGCGCACACGCGCCGGTCTGTCGGACGCGATGGAGAGCGCCGCCGCCGGCTGAGCACTCAGCTCGTCGCGGCCCAGCCCGACACCGAGACGATGTCGAACACGACCAGGGCGGCGAACTCGGCGGTGCGGTACTGCACGTAGCGGTCCCGCAGCGCCTGCGTGAGCGCCGTCCGGAGCGAGATGTCGACGTCCGCGTCGTCGACTCGCGCGAGGTCGGCCCGAACCCACCAGAGCTGGCGCCAGTCGTGGCGGTCCCAGTGGTCGGCCAGCAACGTGGCCCGAGGGTCGGCATCGAGGTTGTCGACGCGGCGCAGCGCCGTCGACGATTTCGGCTTCACCCGGTCGACGGGCACCACGACGTGGTCGCCCACGAGCGCGAAGCACACCGGCACCGCGTGCACACCGCGATCCGGATCGAGCGTCGACAGCACGGCGTGATCGGCGACGGTGAGCCGTGCTCGAGCGTCCTCGATCGTCATCGGCATCCCCGCATCCTCGCCGCCCTCGTCGCCCGGTGTCGAGATCGGGCTGACGGCGACCGATGCGTTCCGTCGTGTCGGGCGGGCCGGGCGGGCGATGTGCAGGTCGAGCCGCTCACCATCGGTCGGTACCACGGCGTTCCAGCCGAGTTCGTCCATGATCCGCGTCCTGAGCGCGAGCGAGGCTCGCTCCTCGCCGTGCACCACGAACACGCCGCTCGGCTCGCGTGTCGCCGTGCCCAGCCAGTCGATCAGCTCGCTACCGTCGGCGTGCACCGAGAAGCCGCTGAGGTCGCACACCTCGGCGCGCACGGGCACGTAACGGCCGTGGATCTTCACCGAGTCCGCGCCGTCCATCAGGCTGCGGCCTCGCGTGCCCGCTGCCTGGAAACCGACCAGCGCGACCGAGTTGGCAGGGTCGGGCAGGAACTTCTCGAGGTGGTGTACGACCCGGCCGCCCGAGGCCATGCCGCTGCCGGCGATGATGATGGCCGGGCCGCTCATGCGGCTCACCGCCTTCGACCCCTCGGCGTCGAGCACCTCGTCGAGGTCGGGCAACTCGAACAGCGTGCCGTCACCGTGCAGGTCGTCGCGGACGTCGACCGCGTGGCCGTCGATCGCATCGCGGTACACGCTGAGCGCGGCCAGCGCCATCGGGCTGTCGACGAAGATCGGCACCGCCGGCAGGCGGCCCTGCTCCGACAGTTGGTGCAGGTGGTACAGCAGCACCTCGGTCCTGTCGACCGCGAAGGCGGGGATGATCACCTTGCCGCCTCGGCCGACGGTGCGATCGATCAGCTCGGCGAGTCGGTCGACGGTGTCGTCGGAGGCGTGCTCACGATCGCCGTAGGTCGACTCGATCACGATCCAGTCGGTGTCGCCGATCGGTGCCGGCGGTCGCAGCAACGGGTGTTCCTGGCGCCCGAGGTCACCGCTGAAGGTGACGGTCACCTCCTCGCCGGGCACGTTCCCGAGCGTCATGCGCACGCTCGACGAACCGAGGATGTGGCCGGCCACCTCGTAACGCGCCCGCACGCCGGGCACGATCTCGAGGTCCTCGTCGAAGTGCACCGGCCGCAAGCGGTCGAGCGCGGTCCAGGCGTCGTCCTCGGTGTACAGCGCCAGCGCCGGACGGTGCCGCGAGTACCCGGCCCGGTTCGCGAACCTGGCCTCCTCCTCCTGCAGCCGGCCGCTGTCGGGGAGCACCACCGACATGAGCTTGCCGGTGTCGTAGGTGACGAACACCGGCCCGCGGAAGCCGGCGTTCACCAGGCGGGGCAGGTAGCCGCAGTGGTCGAGATGGGCGTGGGTGATCACGATCGCGTCGATCGTGCGAGGCGAGACGGCAAAGGGATCCCAGTTCCGCTCGCGGAGGTCCTTCAGTCCCTGGAACAGCCCGGCGTCGACGAGCACCCGCCGGTCGCCGACCTCCACCAGGAACCGGCTGCCGGTGACGGTACGGACGCCGCCGAGGGTGGTGAGGACTGCTGGCTCGCGCATGTCGACCTCTTCCTGTCGCTCCGTCGTGTCGGAGCGACCACCGGGCGACCGGGGCGCTCCCGGAGGTCACGCCCCGGCCTCGCCATCATCGTCCGCCCGGACGCCGACGGCGACCAGGGCCGGTGGTCCCCCGGCGCTGACCGGCGGACCGCCCCGACGAAGTCACGGCAAGGCGACGATGGCCTCGTGCTCGAGGGTGGCGACGACGACGCCGTCCACCTCGATCGCCACATCGAGCACTGCACGCTCGCCGTGGGAGTCGAATCGCTCGACGACCACCGACCGGACGGTCGCGAGCGCACCGGCGTGGGCGAGTCCGTGATGGCGCACGATGCTGCGCGTGTGGATCCAGCTCCCCCGGGCGACCTCGGTGTGCACGACGTGATTGGCGAGCGCGGGCCAGACGGCGGGGTGCACCACGCCGAGGTCGGCGCACAGCCGGAGCGGGTCGCCCGCCCGGGTCCCGTAGTCGCTCCCCCATTCACCGACCAGCGGGATCTCCTTCACCGGGAGCGGCTCACCGCTCCGCATCGGCGCGGCCGACGCAGCACGACGGACCGCGCGGAACGCGGCGCGCGGCTGGTCGGGTTCGTCGGTGATCGCGGCCACGAGTACGCCGTCTCCGTCGATCGTCGGCGTGCAGCGCACCACGTCGCCGTCGAACACCGGTCGCCGGAACCGCACCTCGCCTCCGCCTGATGCGATCCATGCCTCACCCCACGCCACCATCGGCGGGTGCGCGAGATAGGCGTAGGTGGTGACGCCCGCGACGAGCGCACGCGGAAACCCCGCCGCCTGTGCGCCGGCATCGGTGTGGATGGGATTGCGGGCGTGCTCGGGCAGGTTCTGGGCCACGACGGCCCATGACTCGACGGCGTCGTGGTGCATGGACGGAAGTGTAAACACACCGTGAACCGATATTGATCGTGTCAATATCGGCGGCGAGATCGTGGTACGGTCGCGCTCAGCAGGCAGCACCCCAACAGCACCTCGGAGGGTCGACATGGGCATCAAGGTCGGAGCGTTCTTCTTCGGTGGCGTCGAGATGTCGGATGCGGGCGCCGGTGCGCCGAACCCGATGGATCGCCGCTACGACAACCAGACGTGCTGGGACGCGACGATGAAGTACATCGACGCCGGCATCGCCGCCGACCGCCTCGGCTTCGACAGCTTCTGGACCACCGAGCACCACTTCCAGTACGAGGGGTACGAGGTCATCCCCAACGGCCTGCTGATCTCCACCTGGATCGCCGCCAAGACCCAGAACGTCCGCCTCGGCGCGATGTTCAACGTCGTCCCCCAGTGGCATCCGCTGCGCCTCGCTGAGGACTTCGCCACGCTCCACAACCTGTCGGGCGGCCGCGGCATCCTCGGCGTCGGCCGCGGCACCGTGCCCCGCGAGATCCTCCACCTCAACAACGACCACATCTCGATCGGCTCGCACGACAATCCCGATCAGGTGAGCGACGACGCCCGCAACCGCGAGTGGTTCGAGGAGGCGATGGAGGTCGTGCGCACCTCCCTCACGCAGGAGAGCTTCTCCTTCACCGGCAAGTACTTCCAGTTGCCCGTGCCCGGCATCCCCGACCGCGGCAAGACCGTGACCGAGCTCACCCTCGTCCCACGCCCCATCCATCCGTTCGAGACCTGGCAGGCCGCCACCAGCCCGCCCACGGTGGAGTACTGCCCGGTGGTCGACCACGGTGCAGTGTTCTGGAACCAGCACCCCACGTTCATCAAGCGCATGTGGGATCGCTACGGCGAACTGCACGAGCAGACCCACGGCTCGAACCTCGCCCGCGGCGACAAGCGGATGCTCGTGGTGAGCACCCGCATCGAGGACACCCACGACGAGGCGATGCGCACGGCGCGCAACGGCCACGACGAGTTCTGGAAGTTCCTCGGCCCCTACGGCTGGAGCCGTGGCTACATGGGCCCCGACGGCAAGCCGGTCGGCCCGGGCCTCATCCCCACGCTCGAGGAATCGATGGAGCAGAAGACCATCCTCGTCGGCACCGCCGAGGAGGTGGCCGCCGACATCCAGATGTACCGCGACCTGCTCGGCTGCGACTACATCACCATCTTCCCGCACCTCGTGGGCGATCCGTACTCGAAGGCGGTCGAGCAGATGGAGCGGTTCATGACCGAGGTGCTCCCGCTGGTGTCGTGAGCGGTCGATCGTGACCGTCGCTCCAGCGAGCACCACCTCCACGGGCGACGCTCGTCAGTTGGGTGCGGCGATCCGACGTCGCCGCCTCGACGCCGGTCTCACCCTCGTCCAACTCGCGGCGAAGGCGGAGCTGTCGCAACCGTTCCTGTCGCAGGTGGAGAACGACCGAGCCCAGCCGTCGATGGAGTCGCTGTTGCGCATCGCCCGAGCGCTCGACACCACACCGCAGTTGCTGTTCGATCCACCGGCGGATCACGACGCGCCGCTCACCGTCGTACGTGCCGGTGACGACGCTGGTGTCCCCGCCTATCGGCCCCTGGTCGCCGGCGACGCGCCGTTCCACGTCGTCGAATTCACCGATCTCCCGCGCGAGTTCGTCGACGCCTGGACCCACGAGGGGTTCGAGGCCGCGTACGTGGTGAGCGGCGAGGTGGAGATCGACGTGAACGGCACGATCACCCGGCTCGCCGCAGGCGACTCGGTGAGCTACGACGCGCGCCTGCCCCATCGCCACCGAACGGTGAGCCGTCGTCCGGCCCGCCTGCTGCTGATCGAGACCAGCACGCGACACCCGCACCTGTAGCCGGCCGCGACCGACATCGACGGGTCAGCCCGCGGCGCGCTTGCGCGGGTCGTGCGGGAACGCCCGCGCCGCGATCACCTTCGCCGACACCACATCGGCGCGCTCCACCACGTCGTCGAGGCGATCGCCGAGTGCCGTCACGAGCGAGTCCTGCGACCGGTCGGTCGCGACCTCGATCTCGTCACGCACCCGCCGTCCCTCGATGGTGAGCGCGCCGTCGTCGAGCCAGCCGCGCTCGTGCATCTGCGCGGTCGCCCGATCGACGGCGCCGGGTAGGCAACCGCGCGTCGCGCTGTACTCGCCCGGTGCGTAGCCGAGCCACATCTCCGTGAGCACGTTGATCGTCACCATGTCGAGCCCGGTCGCGACGCACGCACCGAGGTGCCCGTCGCCGCGGTGCTCGCGCACCAACTCAGCGGCGCGCCACAACCGACCGTGCGGCGTCGACGGCATCGGCAGCTCGCGCAAGCCGCTGAACAACGGCCGACCGAGGCCGTCGATGGTTCCGATCGCCGCCAGGATCGGTGCCGAGATCGCCTCGGCGGTCTCGGCGGTGACGAGCTGTTCGAGGCTCTCGGTCGCTCCCTGTTCACGCGCGGCGAGCACGTCGTCGCGACTGCACTGCGACGCGCCGTGCAGGTACACCCGACCGAGCAACGCCGGCTCGAACACGCCGAACGTCGCCACCACGGCCGCAGCACTCGGCTGACCGAGGGCCGCGGCACGACCCCACACGTAGCCATCGAAGAATCCGAGCCCGAGCGCTTGCACCCGCTCGGCCGCCTGGCGGGACCACCAGCCCTGGGTGGCGATCGGTTCCACTGCGTCGCGCAGGCGGCGTGCCGGCGACGTGGGCAGCGTGGGCGCTGGGATCGGCATGGCCGGCGGCTCGATGAACGCGGCAACGATGTCGTCGTAACTCATGCGCCGATCCTTCCAGGCGCGGCCGCGCCTCGGCGGCACGATGGCACGACCACGTGAGCCGCAGGACACCGCATCGGCAATACTCGTCCCCGCATGATCGCTCGCCCCACCGCCCCCGACATCGTCATCACCGGCACCGGGTTGGCGCATCCGCCGCACACGGTGTCCAACGCCGAACTCGTGGTGTCGCTCACCGAGGCGGTCACGATCTGGAACGAGGCCAACGCCGACGCGATCGAGCGCGGCGACCTGACGGCCCGGGCGGTGCCCGACGAGGAGTTCATCCTGAAGGCCTCGGGCATCCGGTCGCGCTACGTGATGGAGAAGGAGGGCGTACTCGATCCGAGCCGCATGCGCCCCCTGCTCGAGCAGCGTTCGGAGGAGCAGCTCGGCATCCAGGCCGAGATGGCGGTCCCGGCCGTGATGGATGCGCTCGCCAAAGCGGGCAGGGTGCCCGCCGACGTCGACGCGATCATCGTCGGCTGCTCCAACCTGCAGCGCGCCTACCCGGCCGTGTCGATCGAACTCCAGGATGCGATCGGCGCCGGCGGCTGGGCGTACGACATGAACGTGGCGTGCAGTTCGGCGACGTTCTCGATGCAGGCGGCTGCCGATGCGCTGCGCAGCGGCACGGCGAACTGCGTGGTCGTCGTGAATCCCGAGATCACCTCGGGCCACAACAACTTCGAGCTGCGCGACTTCCACTTCATCTTCGGCGACGCATGCACCGCCGTGGTGATGGAACGCGCCGACGACGCCGTCGTCGACGACACCTGGGAGGTGCTCGGCACCAAGCTCGCCACGCAGTTCTCGAACAACATCCGCAACGACTTCGGCTTCCTGAACTCGAGCGAGGCCCGACCCGGCGTCGACCGCGACCCGCACGAGCTGATCTTCCGCCAGCGCGGTCAGCAGGTGTTCAAGGAGGTGTGCCCGATGGTGTCGGCACACATCAAGGACCACCTCGCCGCACTCGACCTCGACGCACAGCAGGTGCGCCGGTTCTGGCTGCACCAGGCGAACCTGAAGATGAACCAGCTGATCGCGAAGGGCGTGCTCGGCCGGGTGCCCGACGAGAACGAGGCGCCGGTGGTGCTCGACGAGTTCGCCAACACCAGCTCGGCCGGATCGGTGATCGCGTTCCACCGTCACCGCGACGATCTCGCCGCCGGCGACCTCGGTGTGATCTGCAGCTTCGGCGCCGGCTACAGCGTCGGCAGCATCATCGTCCGCAAGCGCTGACCCTCGCAGCGACGAGCAGCGACGCAACCGCTCAGTCGGCGTTGCGCATCATCTCCGCCATGCGCTCGAGCGCCGGCATCAGCACCTCGCGGTAGCGGAGCTGCACCCCCGATTCGTCCATCGCCTGCGTCATGCAGTCGACCCACATGTCGCGCGCGGCGGCACCGATCGTGAACGGTTGGTGTGCGTGACTGATGCACGGCGACCCGTGACGTTCCACGAACAGCGGCGGCCCACCGAGCCACCCCGAGAGGTACTCGAAGAGGCTGACCCGCATCGGCCCGAGATCTGGCTGGTGCATACGTCGCAGCGGCCCGTAGGCGGGGTCGCTGTCCATCACGTCGTAGAACGTGTCGACGAGCCGGCGGATGCCGGCCTCGCCGCCGAGCAGTTCGTAGATGGTGTGGTCGGCCAGTTCGGCCGCGACCTGGGCGCGCCGCGCCCCGATCGCCGTGTCGTCGATGCTCACGGTCCCCTCCGGGGGGTGACGGGCTCAGCTCTGGATGAGCTGTGCCATCTGCTCGTGGTAGTGCGCGATCTTGCACTCGCGCTCGTTCAGGATGTGCTCGGTGTACGCGCTCGACCGCTTGGTGCGCTTCAGCTGCTCGTAGATGCCGATGTCCTCACCGACGACGACCTTGAGGCCCTCCCAGTGCTTCAGCATGCGCTGGTAGTACTTCTCGTACTCCGGGTCGTTGCGATCGCCCGGGTAGATGAGCTGCCAGGTGAGGAACTTGGTGCGGTCGACGTCGATCGGGATCGGGTTGAACACCTGGATGTGCTCGGGGTTGCAGTTGAACACCGTGTTCGGGAACACCACGTAGTGGCAGATCGCGTACTTGTGGTGGTCCGGGTCCTGGGCGAGCTGGTCGCGGTACTCGGAGCGAGGGACGAAGCACATGTAGTTGGTGGGCTGCGGACCCTGCTCGGTGTGGAGTTCACGGTCGAGGATGTGGAACGACGTGTCGCGGGCCGACTTCACGAACTCCGGCGAGACATGGTGCAACTCGATCGTGTGGTAGATCTCGTTGAACCCGTCGACGATGGCCTTGTAGCTCACGGGCACGTCCCACTCGAGCACCTCGTGCAGGACCATGTCCTCCATCTTGAACTGCCCGAGGTCCGCCGTGATCTCGGTGCCGATCCAGTCGAGCAGCGGGATGCACTTGCCGGGGCCGGCCATGTTGATCCACACGAAGCCGCCCCATTCGTCGGCGGCCACCGCTGGTGCGCGCACGTCGCGGAGGTGCTCCTCGTTGAAGTCCTGCCGCTCCGGCAGACCGACGAGCTTGCCGGTCGTGTCGTACACCCACCCGTGGTACGGGCAGGTGAACCGGCGGGCACCGCAGCCGCTCCACTCGGGCACGAACGACGGGCCGCGGTGCATGCACACGTTGTGGAACGCGGCCACGGAGCCGTCGGGCTGGCGGGTCATGACCACGGTCTCGCCGTGGCCCTCGAAGCTGTGCCAGTCGCCGGGGTTCTTCAGCTGCTCCGACCGGGCGGCGATGATCCAACTCTTGGTGAGCACCTTCTCCCGCTCGAGCTCGAACTGGACCGGGTCGGTGTAGCAGTTGCGGCTCATCTTGGACGGGCCGTAGTCGGGGACGTTCTTGATCCCGGGACCCAGACGAACCGGAACGTCTCCGCGTGATGCGACGTGAACCATTGGCAGTACCCCCTAGCCAGAAACGGACGTGTCCGACCTGCGGCGCCACCGGCAGGACCGGATGGGTGTGGCGATACGAGTCGAAGTAGAACGAATGTTATACAACGTTCGTACTAGGATCAAGGACGTATGCCGAAGTTCGTGGACGTCGAGGAACGCCGTGTCGAGCTCACCGACGCCGCCGCCCGCCTGATCGCCCGCGCCGGCATCGGGGCCGCGACGATGCGCGAGGTCGCCGCCGAGGCCGGTCTCAGCACGGGCAGCCTCACCCATTACTTCGCCGACAAGCGCGAGCTCCTGCTGTGCACGTTCCAGGCCTCCCTGTCGGGCCGCCGTTCACAGCGCAGCACGCGAGGACAGGACGCCGCGTCGCAGCTGCGCGCCACGCTCGAGGGTGCGCTGCCGGTCGACGACGATCGACGTCGGCACTGGATGGTCACGGTCGCGTTCTGCGCCCAGGCTGCGGGTGACGACGAGCTCGCCGATGCGCAACGCGACGCGTACCGCGAGTTCCGCGGGCACGTCGCCCGGCAGGTCGAACGAGCGGGCATCGCCGACGGCGACCGCGCGGTCGTCGTCGCCGAGCGCTTCATCGCCGCCGTCGACGGCGTGGCGATCCAGGCACTGTTCGACCCCGAGTCGTGGCCCGCCGAGCGCCAGCTCGCGGCGCTCGACGACCTCCTGCGCGCCTGACGGCCGGCGCCCGCAACGCGTCTCGGCCTCAGGTTCCGCCCCACGAGACGATCGTCGACCACAGCTGGTCGACGCGAGTGACGAGCTGGTCGAGGTCGCCAACGTTGGCGATCACGGCATCGGCCACCTCGCGGCGTTGCTCGTCGGTCGCCTGCGACGAGATGCGGGCACGCACGTCGGCCTCGGCCATGCCGCGTTGCACCGCTCGTTCGACTCGCAGCTCCTCGGGGGCCTCCACCACGATCACCCGCGTGTACGAGTGCGCCGGGTCGCTGCGGCCGAGGTTGCTCTCCACGAGGATCGCCATGTCGAGTACCACGATCGAGTCGTCGGGGAGTTCGTCGAGCCGATCGGCCATCTCGGCGTTGATGGCCGGGTGGCTGATGGCGGTGAGCCGGGCGAGTGCATCTGGCCGCCCGAAAGCAGCCCGTGCGAGCGCAGCTCGGTCGATGTGGCCGTCGGCGTCGGCGATGCCGTCGCCGAACTCGGCGATCACTGCCGCCTCCGCTCGCCCGCCGGGAGCGATCACCACACGCCCGAGCGCGTCGACGTCGATGACGGCGGCGCCGCGGTCGCCGAGCATCGCGGCGACGGTCGACTTCCCCGATCCGATCCCGCCGGTGAGTCCGATGATGAGCATCGCGGCAGCGTAGGCAACTCGGCGCACCGGTGGGCATGTCGCCCGGGCACCGGCAAGAATCGGGCGGTGTCGAGAGTGACGTTGCAGACCGTCGCCGATCATGTGGGCGTCAGCCGCATGACGGTGTCGAACGCGTTCTCGCGGCCCGACCAGCTGTCGGCCGACCTGCGCCGGCGGATCCTCGAAGCGGCCGACGAGCTCGGCTACGCCGGCCCCGACCCTGCTGCCCGTGCGCTCGCCCGTGGCACCACCGGCGCCGTCGGGGTACTGCTCACCGACAACCTGCAGGACGCGTTCACCGACGAGGTGGCCGCCTTGTTCTTCGGTGCCGTCGCCCGCGAGTTGGAGTCGAGCGGGCTGGCGCTCACGCTGCTGTCGTCGTCCGGTGACACCGGCGGCTCGGGGCACATCCCGGCCCGCGACATCCCGCTGGACGGCGCGCTCGTGTACTCCTGCGACACCACCTCCGACGCGGTCGAGTGGCTGCGCCGACGCAAGCTCCCGCTGGTGTTCGTCGACCAGACGCCGGTTCCTGGCGTGTCGAGCATCAACATCGACGACCGTGGCGGCGCCCGGGAAGCGGCGAGCCACCTGGTCGGGCTCGGCCACCGCCGCATCGGCATCGTCACGTCCGCATACTCGGGGCGGGCCGGTCTCACCGACGACCCGCTCGCGAGCCCTGCGCACGTGAGCCGCGAACGAATGCACGGGTGGCTCGAGGCGCTCACCGAGCACGGCATCACACCGCAGGTCGCTCAGCAGCCACGCTCGGGCGAGGACACCGGCCGAGCCGGCGCGGAACTCCTGCTCGACCTGCGCGAGCCGCCGACCGCGATCCTCTGCTTCTCCGACGCGATGGCGTACGGCGCGGTCCAGGTCGCACAGGAGCGCGGCCTCCACGTACCCGGCGACCTGTCGGTGGTGGGCTTCGACGACAACCCGCTCGCGGCGAGGATGCGCCCGGCCCTCACCACGGTGCGCCAGGACGTCACCGCCAAGGGCAACGCCGCGGTGACCGAGCTGCGACAGTCGCTGGAGCGTTCGCGTACGGGTACGTCAGTGAGGGCGAAGCGGATCGTGCTGCCCGCCGAGCTCGTGGTGCGATCGAGCACCGCTCCTCCGCCCTGCTGATCGGCGGACAGCCGTCACCGGGCGGGACCTTCGTCCCTGGTGTCGGTCACATGGCTGCGGGACCGTCGCGAGGTGATGAGGATGGCGTGACGAGGAGGCCGTCAGCGATGAACACGTTGCAGCAGCCGAGCCTCGTGCGGATGCGCACGGCGGCACGGACCGAACATGCCGTGAAGGTCTACGGGGCAGGTGACACCCTGGTGAGGGCGCTCGACGACGTGACCGTCGGTTTCGAGACCGGTCGGTGGACGGCGATCATGGGGCCCTCGGGGTCCGGAAAGTCGACCCTCCTCCATTGCATTGCCGGGCTCGACTCGCTGACGACCGGCGCCGCCTTCATCGGCGACACCGATCTGACCACCCTGACAGACCGGGAGTTGACGATCCTGCGACGAGACCGCATCGGATTCGTTTTCCAGGCCTTCAACCTGATCCCCACCCTCACCGCCGCCGAGAACATCGAGCTGCCGTTGACCCTCGCCGGCCGTCGGCCGGACCGGGCGTGGATGTCGACCCTGGTGGGCGATCTGGGCCTCACCCCGCGGCTCGGACATCGTCCGTCGGAACTGTCCGGCGGCCAGCAGCAGCGCGTGGCGGTCGCCCGGGCGATGGTCACCCGTCCCGATCTCATCCTCGCCGACGAACCCACGGGCAACCTCGACTCCCGGTCGGCCACCGAACTGCTCGGCATCGTTCGCGACGCGGTCGACCGGTTCGGACGGTCGGTGGCGATGGTCACCCACGACCCACGGGCCGCGAGTTACGCCGATCGGGTGATGTTCCTCGCCGACGGCCGGGTGGTGCACGAACTCGACCATCCCGATGTCGATGCGATCCTCGACGTGCTCAAGGGACTCGGAGCGTGAACCATGTTGCGCCTCGCCATCCGATCGATGCTCGCCAAGAAGCGGCGCCTGTTCGCCACGGCGATGTCGGTGATGCTCGGTGTCGCCTTTCTCGCCGGCACGTTCGTGTTCACGGACACCATCCAACGCACCTTCGACGACCTGTTCGAAGGCATCTACGCCGAGACCGACACGATCGTTCGTGCCTCGACGAGTGTGGAGTCGGGCACGGGCGGAGCACAGCGCGGCCGGATCCCCGAGTCGACCATCGCGACGGTTGCGGCGGTCGGTGGTGTCGCCTCCGCCGAGGGCTACGTCTCGGCGTTCGCCCAGATCATCGATGCATCGGGCGATCCGATCGGCAATCCCGGCCAAGGAGCCCCGACGTTCGGGATGAGTTTCGGCACGGGACCGTCGAATCCGTGGGATCTCACCGACGGAAGTCGCGCCCCCGGCCCAGGTGAACTCGTCGTCGACCAGGGCAGCTTCGACAAGGGTGATCTCCAGATCGGCGACATGGTGCAGGTCGTCACCCAAACGGGCCTGCACACGTTGCCGCTGGTCGGCACGGTCCGGTTCGGCTCCATCGACTCCCCCGGTGGCGCAAGCGTCGCGTTGTTCGATCTCCAGACCTCGCAGGACATCCTGCTCGGACGTGACGGCGAGGTCGACGGTGTGTGGGTCGACGGTGCCGGCGACCTCGACGAGGAGACCGTCACACAGCGGATCGCCGAGGTGCTGCCCGCCGGCATCGAGGCGGTCACGGGGACCGAGATGACCGAGGAGACCCAGGACCAGATGCAGGAGGGTCTGAGCTTCCTCAGCACCTTCCTACTGGTCTTCGCCGCCATCGGGCTGGTCGTCGCCTGCTTCACCATCTACAACACGTTCCAGATCATCGTCACCCAACGGAGCAAGGAGATGGCGATGATGCGAGCGATCGGCGCGACGCGTCGTCAGGTGCTCGTCGCCCAACTCATCGAGGCATTGGTGCTCGGCATGGTGGCATCCGTGCTCGGCCTGATCGGTGGCGTCGTGGTGGCAGGCGGTTTGAAGGCGATGATGGCGGCGTTCGGCATCGACATCCCTGCCGGTGGCACGGTCCTCGAGGTGCGCACCGTCGTGGTCGCACTCGCCATCGGGACCCTCGTGACGGTCTGCTCGGCGGTGTTCCCATCGATCCGGGCGTCTCGCGTCCGACCCCTGGCCGCGATCCGTTCGCTCCAGGCACCGGTCGACGTCAGCGCCGACCGTCGACGTCTCGTCGAGGGCGTGCTCCTCGCCGGCTTGGGTACCGCCGGGTTCATCGCCGGCCTTGCCGGCGCCGGACTGTTGTGGGTCGGGATCGGTGCGCTCCTGACGTTCATCGCCGTCTCGGTCCTCAGCCCGCTGCTCGCGCTCCCGTTCTCGAGATGGATCGGTGCACCGATCGCTCACGCCACCGGTACCACAGGTGTGCTCGCGCAGCAGAACGCCGGCCGCAACCCCAAGCGCACCGCCCGCTCGGGCGGGGCGCTGATGATCGGCGTGGCACTCGTGGGGGCGATCACGATCATCGCCGCGACGGCCAAGGACTGGACGCGCGACATCTTCGGCGACCAGTTCCAGGGTGACTTCGTGGTCGCCACCGACACGTTCGGCTTCGGCGGTCTCAGTCCCTCCGTGGCGACGGCGATCGGGGAGCTGCCCGAAGTCGATGCTGCCGTCGGCATCCGCGTCGGCGGCGCGATCGACGTGACCGGCGGCGGCGGCGACACCGGCTATGTGTCGATCGATCCGTCCATCGCCGGCAGGGTCTTCGACCTGGGCATGGTGGACGGCTCGATCGAGGCGCTCGACCTCGACGGCATCCTGGTCGACGACGACGAGGCAGCCGACCGCGACCTGTCGGTCGGCGACGAGCTGACGTTCCGCTTCCTGAACGGGATGGATCGGACCCTCACGATTCGCGGCATCTACCGCGAGGACGACCTCGCCGGGCCGTTCGTGGTGAGCAACGCCCTCCACGAGCTCACCGGCACCGATCAGTTCGACTTCTCGGTGTACGTACGCCTGGCCGACGGTGTCAGCGACTCCGATGCGGAACGGGCGATCGCGCCGATCGTGGCCGGTGTACCCAACGCCGAGCTGCAGAGCCGAGCCGAGTACGTGGACGATCAAGCGGCTCAGATCGACCAGATCGTGAACCTGATGTACGGCCTGCTCGGCCTCGCGATCGTGATCGCGCTGTTGAGCATCACCAACAGCATCTCGTTGTCGATCCACGAACGGCTCCGTGAGATCGGCCTCCTCCGGGCGGTCGGGATGACCCGCCACCAGGTCGCCAGCGTCGTCAGATGGGAGGTCGTCATCATCTCGCTGCTCGGCACGCTGTTGGGCACGGTGCTCGGGCTGTTCTTCGGTTGGGCGATCAGCGTGACGCTGCGCGGTGAAGGACTCGGCGCGTTCAACGTCCCCGGCTGGTCGATCGCAGTCACGGCGGCGTTGGCGGTTGCCGGCAGCGTGGTCGCGTCGTTGCGCCCCGCCTGGCGGGCATCGCACCTCGACATCCTGCCTGCCATCGCAAGCGAGTAGCCCCACCGAGGGCCGAGACGCGAAGTGACCCCGGCACGGTTACAAGTCGCCCGGGGTCGTGGCCTCGGCCCGTGGAGGCCTCAGCGCCGCACAGGTTACCGATCGTTCCCACCGACGCACACGTGATGTGCCGTTGTGTCGCCGTCGGAACAGACGGTGTGCCGAGGCTCCCGTACCGTCGCAGCGAGGGCGTCCGTCGGACGCACGAGCTCGGAGGGCGCCATGCAGCAGACGACGAACAGGCGGAGATGGATCGCGGTCGCGGTGACATCCACGGCAGCGGCCGGCGTCGGGATGTCGTGGGGATCGACATCGGCGGCGGGCCAGGTGGAACTGCGCTACCGGGCAGCAGCTGGCGAGACGAACGACCTGACCATCGTCGAAGACATCGGTGGTGTGGTCATCACCGACGTCGGAGCATCGACGATCCCCCGGTCGCTGACGTGGTGCACGTCATTGCCGGTCCCTGCCGGCATCAGCATCCGGTGCTCGGCCCCGGGTGAGGTGCTCATCGAGGTCGACCTCGGCGATGGCAACGACCACGTCCTCGCAGACATGCTGACACCTCGCTTCACACTCCACGTCCATGGCGGCGATGGCGACGACATCGTCGAACCAGGCGATGGCGACGACCGCATCGTGGGCGGTGCCGGCAGTGACACGTTGTACGGCGGCTATGGCGCCGACGAGGTCCTGGGACAGGGCGGTGACGACTACGTCAACGGCAGTCCTGGTGCCGACCTCGTCGATGGCGGTGCCGGCTTCGACTTCATCTTCGGTGGGTCGGGAGCGGACCTGCTGATCGGCGGCGGCGACCTGGACTACATCTTCGGCGAGGGTGGCGACGACGTGATCGATGCCGGCCCCGGCAGTGATCTCCTCGACGGCGGCGGTGGGAACGACACCCTGCTCGGGGGCGCCGGCGACGACGAGATCAGGGCGGACGCCGGTACCGACACCCTGGACGGAGGCGCCGGCGACGATCTGCTCCGCAGTCGCGACGGCGAACCCGACTCGCTGAGGTGCGGGAACGGCGTCGACGTCGCCCGGATCGACAGCGGCGACCTCGATCAGGTGCACCCGACCTGCGAGCGGGTCCGGACCGACCTCGTCTGACGGTCCGTCGTCTGACCGGGCTGCGACAGAGGCGGAGAACGCAGAAACCCCAGGCCGCGGGCCTGGGGTTTCGTTCGTGTCGAAGGGGGGACTTGAACCCCCACGGGATTTCTCCCACTAGCCCCTCAAGCTAGCGCGTCTGCCTATTTCGCCACTTCGACGTGGTGTGCCCGTTCGGTGCCGGCGTGACCGGCGGGTGAACGTGCGGGTGTTGAATCTACCGGAGCGTCAGCTGCGGACCAACAGGAAACCGAGTGCGATCACCGTGAGGAACCACACGAGTGCGAACACGGTGGTGATCCGGTTGAGGTTGCGCTCGGCGGCCGACGACCCGAGGGCGGCTGAGGCGCCGCCACCGAACATGTCGCTGAGGCCACCGCCACGACCGCTGTGCATGAGGATGCCCGCGACCATGGCCACGAGGGACACCAGGTTGATGATCAGCACGAGGTAGAGGACGACGTCACGCACGGGGAACGATCCTATCGGGCGGCAGCGGCGACACGGTGGAGCCGGCGCGTGATGATGCAGGTGATGATGGTCAGACGGCCGAGGAGCCGAGGACCGAACCCGAGGTCGACACCTTCACGGGCATGACCTCCGCGAAGTGGCACGCCACCGGATGGCCCTGACCGCGGTCGATCAGCTCGGGCTCCTCCTGGGCGCAGATCTCCTTCGCGATCGGGCAGCGCGTACGGAACCGACAACCCGACGGCGGGTCGATCGGGCTCGGCACGTCACCCTGCAGCAGGATGCGCTGACGCTGACGCTCGGTGACCGGATCCGGCTCGGGGATCGCCGACAGCAACGCCTGCGTGTACGGGTGCGACGGTGCGTTGTAGATCTCGTCGGCCGGCCCGATCTCCATCAGCTTGCCGAGGTACATCACCGCCACCACGTCGCTGATGTGGCGCACCACCGACAGGTCGTGGGCGATGAACAGGTAGCTGAGGCCGAGCTGGGCCTGGAGGTCCTCCAACAGGTTGACCACACCGGCCTGGATGCTCACGTCGAGCGCCGACACCGGCTCGTCGAGCACGATCAGCGACGGGTTGAGCGCGAGTGCACGGGCAATGCCGACGCGCTGACGCTGGCCTCCCGAGAACTCGTGCGGGAACCGCTTCGAGTGATCGGCGGCGAGGCCGACGAGCTCGAGCAGTTCGACCACGCGGTCCTCGTGGTTGCCCTCCACCTTCTGGATCACCAGCGGTTCGGCGATCGCCGAGCCGACGGTCATCTTCGGGTCGAGCGACGCATACGGATCCTGGAACACGATCTGCATCTGGGCCCGGAGGCGCCGCAGCATCTTCTGGTCCATGCCGACCAACTCCTGGCCCTTGAACTTCACCGACCCACCGGTGGGCTCGATCAGGCGGAGCACACACCGGCCGACCGTGGTCTTGCCGGAGCCGCTCTCGCCCACGAGGCCGACGGTCTGGCCCTCGTTGATCGTGAAGCTCACGCCGCTGACGGCCTGCACCGTGCGGCGCACGACGCGGATGCCCGCTGCGGTCTTGATCGAGAAGTTCTTGACGAGGTCGTGGACCTCCAACACCGGAACGCTCATGTGGTGAGCTCCAACTCCTCAGCTCGGATGCAGGCGGTCTCGTGGACGCCCACCTGGATCAGTTCGGGGATCGCCTCGGCACAGCGGTCGATGGCATAGGCGCAGCGGGCGCGGAACGCGCAGCCCGACGGGGGCTGGAGCATGTTCGGCGGCGCACCCGGAATCGGCTGCAGCCGCTCCTTGCCGCCATGGGGCAGCGAGTTGAGCAGGCCCTGCGTGTAGGGATGCGACGGGTGCTCGAACAGCGGCAGCACCTGACCACGCTCGACCGCACGGCCGGCGTACATCACCTGCACGCGGTCGGCGATGCGGGCCACCACGCCGAGGTCGTGGGTGATCAGCACGACGGCGGTGCCGAGATCGCGACGGATGCGCTCCATCACCTCGAGGATCTGGGCCTGCACCGTCACGTCGAGCGCTGTCGTGGGCTCGTCGGCGATCAGCACCTTCGGGTCGTTGGCGATCGCCATCGCGATCATCACACGCTGGCGCATGCCGCCCGAGAACTCGTGGGCGTACTGGCGTGCACGCTGCTTGGGCTGCGGGATGCCGACGATGTCGAGCAGTTCGACGGCCCGGGTGTTGGCCTCGTCCTTGGAGATCGACTGGTGCGCCTGCAGCATCTCGACGATCTGGGCCCCGACGCGATGGACGGGGTTCAGCGCCGACAGCGGGTCCTGGAAGATCATCGCGATCTCGCCGCCGCGGGCCTTGCGCAGCACCTTCGGCGTGGCACCGACGAGCTCGATGTCGTTCACCGTCGCCGAGCCGGTGATGCGCGCCGACTTGGGCAGCAGGCCCATGACGGCGAGGAACGACACCGACTTGCCGGAGCCGGATTCGCCGACGACGCCGACCACTTCGCCGGGCGCCACGTCGAGGCTGACACCGCGGACGGCCTGCACCTCGCCGAGCAACGTCTTGAAGCTGACCTTGAGGTCCTTGATGGACAGTGCTGCGTCACTCACTTGGCATCCACCTGCATCTTGGGATCGACGGCGTCACGCATGCCGTCACCGATGAAGTTGATGCACAGCGAGATGATGATCAGCAGCACACCGGGGTACACCACCAACCACCAGTACCCGGCGGGCACCGCCTTCTTGGAGTCACGGATCAGCAGACCGAGCGAGGTCATGCCCGATCCGGCATCGGGGCCGTAGCCGAAGAACGACAGCGTCGCCTCGGCGGTGATCGCACCGATGATCGCGAACGACAGCGCCACCATGAGCTGGCCGATCGAGTTCGGCAGGAGGTGGCGGAACATGATGCGCGGCGTCGAGGCCCCGAGGGCTCGGGCCGCCTCGATGAACTCGCGTTCCTTCAGCTGTTTCACCTGGCCTCTGACGAGGCGGGCGACACCCATCCAGCCGATGAGCGACAACAGGACCACGAGGAACCGCACCGAGGTGCTCTCCCCCATGATCGTCTCCACCCAGCTCACGTTGCGCAGGGCGCCTCGCACGATCACGAGCACCACCAGCAGCGGCAGCGCCAGCATGATGTCGGTGGCCCGCATGAGGAGGTCGTCGATCCAGCCGCCCTTCAGGCCGGCGATCGCGCCGAGGATGGCGCCGAGCACGACCGAGATGATGCCGGTGAACAGACCGAGCAACAGCGAGACCTGTGCGCCGTAGATGAGGCGGCTGTAGAGGTCGCGGCCGATCTGGTCGGTCCCGAACCACGCCTGGGAACTCGGGGGCAGGTTCGTGTTGGGCCGGCCGGCGACGGCTTCGAAGATCGGCTCGTTCACGCCGTACCGGGCGGTGATCGGCGCCAGGATCACGAACAGCACGATGAACGTCAGCGAGATCGCGGAGACGACCGCTGCCTTGTGGTTCATGTAGCGCTTGAAGGCCATCTGCCGAGGCGAGATGGTCTGCTTGAGCACACCGATCGCGGCGTCGGTGGGCGCTGCCGCGTCGTCGGAGGATGCGGCAGCCGGGGTCTTCAGATCAGTCAAGGCGGATCCTCGGGTCGAGCCAGGCGTACGCGAGGTCAGCCAGGAGGTTGAACAGGATGACGGAGGCGGTGATGATCACCATCCAGGGCATGAGCTCGGGGAAGTCGCCGTTGGCCTCCGCCGTCAGGAAGAACTGGCCCATGCCCGGGTACTCGAAGATGCCCTCGGAGATGATGAGGCCACCGACGATCAGGCCCATGTCGAGGGCGGCGATCGTCACGATCGGCACCATCGCGTTGCGCAGCGCGTGCTTCACCAGCACCTGGCGCTCGCTGATGCCCTTGGCACGGGCGGTGCGCAGGTAGTCGCTGTTCATCACGTCGAGCAGCGACGCCCGCATGTAGCGGCTGTACGCGGCGATCGTCTGGATCGAGACCACGATCACCGGCAGGATCATGTACTTCAGCATCAGGAACAGGTCGAAGCCCTTGTGTCCCGGCGGGTACATGCCCGAGGTGGGCAGCAGGGGCGAGCCGAACCACTTGGCCCACTGCACGGAGAACAACAGCTGCAGGATCACGGCGCTGATGAAGGGCTGGATCGAGAAACCGATGAGGGCGCCGGTGTTGACGGCGCTGTCACGCAACTTGCCGGGGCGCAGGCCGGCGAACACGCCGAGGGCGAGGCCGATGCTGATGCCGAACACCGACGCGACCGCACCGAGGCGGATGGTGTTGACCAACGCGTCCTTGAGGTTCGGCCACACCGGCCGGCTGCCCTTGATGCTCGGCTGCCAGTCGCCCGTGAGGAAGCCGCCGAGCCACTGGAAGTAGCCCCGGACGTAGCCCCCGAAACCCTCGTACAACCCGTTGACCTCGATGTACTGCTGCATCTTCTCCGGCTGCTTGGCGATGCGCGGGTTGGAACGCGCATAGCTCGCGAGGGGGTTCGTCGACAGGCGCAGTGCGCAGTACACGACGAACGTGAGGATGAACAACGTGGGGATCGCCCACAGCAGGCGACGAAGAATGAAACGCAGCATGCACCGCTCCCTTTCACGAGACAGCGGGGTCGATCTGGCGACCGACCCCGCTGTCGCAGGTGTGAAACTACTACTTCAGGCAGGAGCCCGAATCGAGGATCAGAGGACCTCGACCACCGGCTCGCTGGCCATCAGCGGGGTGAGTTCGTACTCACCGTCGTTGGTGGTGTCGTACACGCCCATGACGAGCGGGAACGCGATCGTCCAGACGTACCACGACGAGTTGGCGCACTCGGTGATCGGGTTGAGGCAACCCGGCCACTGCTCGGCACCGATGACGATCTGGCCGTCACCGTCGACGTCGGTCCACTCGTTGAAGTTGATGAACGCCTCGAAGTTGTTGAGGTCGCCCTCGACCGGGCCGCCGACCTTGTCGGTGCGGTACAGGCCGGACTTCGGGAACTGGAACGTGGGCAGGAGCACCCAGTCCTCGCGCATCGCAGCGATGGCGCCCTTGATGAGCTCGGCACGAGCATCGAGATCGATGGTCGCGTCGGCCTCGAGCAGAGCGGCCGAAGCCTCCTCGTTGCACCAGCCCTGGCTGTTCTGACCGGCGAACTCGTTCTCCTCGGTGGGGATCTGGTCGCAGGTGAAGCTGGCGGTCAGGTACTGCGGGTCCGGCGGTGCGGTCGAGATGTACATGCCGAGGTCGTAGTCGAGGCTTGGGAGACGCTGCTGGAACACGCACTCCGCTTCGCAGTTGTCCGCGACGACGTTGAAGCCGGCGGCCTGCAGCAGCGGGATGAGGTATGCCTGAGCGTTCTCACGGCGGCTGTTGCCGGCGTTGACCATCCAACGGATCTCGGGGGTCTCGCCGTCCTTGCTCCAGAAGCCGTCGCCGTCCTTGACCCAGCCGTCGCCCTCGAGGAGCGCAACCGCGCCCTCGGCGTCGTAGGTGCCCTGGAAGGTGGTCTCGTCGCAGTAGCGACCCGGCACGATCGGACCACAGGTCAGCGGCGTGGCGCCGTCGACGATGGGGACGTAGATCTGCTGGAAGAAGGCCTCGATGTCGATCGACTGGGCGAACGCCTGACGGAACACCGGGTCGGCGAAGGGGCCTTCCTGCTGCTGGAAGTACAGGGCCTCGTAGTCGCCACCGAACTGGATGGACACGGCGACGTTCGGGTCGCCGGCCACCGCGTCAGCGGTCTCCGGGCTGTACTGCGGGTAGATGAAGTCGACCTCGGAGGCGAGCAGCGAAGCGATCTCGGTCTCCTGGTCGGCCTTCGGCACGATGACGACCTTGGGCGTCACGGCGGCATCTTCACCGAAGTAGTTCTCGTTCGGCACGAACACGGACTGCGAGTCGCTCCACGACTCGAGCTTGTACGGGCGGTTCGAGAACGTGAACTCCGTCTGGAGGTCTGCCGAGATGTCGCTGCAGTCCTCGAACGCGTCGGCCTTCAGCAGCGAACCGGCGCCGAAGAGGCCACGGTACGGGGCGTAGACGGACTTGAACTCGACGACGACCTGCTTGTCGCTCTCGCCGGCGCCGATCGAGATGATCTGGTCGTAGCCGACGGTGCTCAGCGAGCCGACGGTGCCCATGACGGCGTCGTACTGGCAGACGAAGTCGGCGGCCGTGATCGGCGTGCCGTCGTCCCACACCGCAGCGTCGGCGATGTCGTAGGTGATCCGCATGGCGGCCTCTTCGGCCGGCGCCTCGGTGGTGCCGGGTGCCTCGGTGGTCTCGCCGCCGGCTTCCGTGGTGGCGGGGGCCTCGGTGGCCTCCGTCGCCTCGGTCGTCGCGGGAGCTTCCGTGGCGGTCGTGGTCTCCTCGTCGTCACCGCCGCATGCTGCGGCGATGAGCGAGAGACCCACGACAAGTGCGGCAAACTTTGCGCCGCGCCTCGTGGTGCTCACGTGGTTGTCCTCCTGATGGTGGTTCGGAGGGAGGTGTTCTTCGAGCCCGGAACCGCCCGCACCACGTGGGTCCGATGGACCCGGCACTGCGGCGTTCGACGGATTCGAACCCTCACGCCGTCCTCCCCGATCGGCGTGAGCAGGGAAAAGCTAGCACCAACACCTACCGACCGGTAGCAACGTCGTTTCAGATGTACGAAAAGTTGGCGCAAACGTTCCAGCAGTGTTTCGACCCGGTGTGGACACATTCGACGACACGGCGTCGCTGACGGGTCGCGCCTGGTCAGCGACCTCCCGACGAGGATCGGTGCCTCGGGAGCGTCAGGCGCCGAGCTTGCAGATTCGTGCGAACTCGTCGGGGTCGAGGCTCGCCCCGCCCACCAGCGCACCGTCCACGTCGGGCCCAGCCATCAGTTCGGCAATCGTTCCCGCCTTCACCGACCCGCCGTACTGGATGCGCACCTTCGCCGCCGCGGCGTCGCCGGCGATCTCGACGATCGCTCCGCGGATCGCGGCGCACACGGTCTGGGCGTCCTCGGCGGTCGCGGTACGTCCGGTGCCGATGGCCCAGATCGGCTCGTAGGCGATGACGAGCGATCCGATCTGGTCGGCCGAGCGGCCGGCGAGCCCGGCGCGGACCTGGCCGAGCACCTTGGTCTCGGTCTCCCCCGCCTCGCGCTCCGCGAGCGTCTCACCGACACACATGATCGGCGTCATGCCGTGCTTCAGGATCGCAGCGACCTTGCTGTTCACCATCTCGTCGGTCTCGCCGAACAGCTCTCGCCGCTCGCTGTGACCGCAGATCACGTACTCGACGCCCAGCTTCGACAGGAACACCGGCGACACCTCGCCGGTGAACGCGCCCTTGTCCTCCCAGTGGCAGTGCTGTGCACCGAGTGAGAACTCGAGCTTGTCCGCGTCGATCACCGTCTGGACGCTGCGGATGTCGGTGAACGGCGGGTGGATGCTCACGTCCACCTGTTCGAAGTCGTCCTTGCCCACGAGGTAGGCCAGCTTCTGCACGCTCTGGATGGCCTCGAAGTGGTTGTTGTTCATCTTCCAGTTGCCGGAGATGAGTGGCTTACGCATTGGGAGCCTTTCGGAGGGCCTCGAGGCCGGGGAGGTCGCCGAGCTCGAGCAGCTCGAGCGACGCACCGCCACCGGTGGAGACGTGATCGACCTCGTCGTCGAGGCGGAACTGGGCGAGCGCCGCGGCGGAGTCGCCGCCACCGACGACCGTGAAGGCCTTCGTGTCGGCCATCGCCTGGGCGACGGTGCGCGTGCCGGCGGCGAAGCGGTCGTCCTCGAACATGCCCATCGGGCCGTTCCAGAACACCGTGCGCGCGTCCATGATGATGTCGCTGAACGCCGCGGCCGAGCCGGGGCCGATGTCGAAGCCCTTGGCACCCTCGGGCAGTCGCACGCCGTACGTGGCGAAGTTGCCGTCGGCGTCGAGGCCGACGATGTCCTCGGGCAGGTGGATGGTCTTGCCCCGCTCGCCCGCCGTGTCGAGCAGGCGCTTGCAGGTGTCGACCTGGTCGGGTTCCCACAGCGACGCGCCGATCGGGTTGCCCTGCGCGGCGAGGAACGTGAAGCACATCGCGCCGCCGATGACGAGCGAGTCGACGGCGTTCAGGAGGGCCTCGACGACGCCGAGCTTGTCGGAGATCTTGGAACCGCCGAGCACCGCGACGAACGGGTGCTTGGGGTGGTTGCGGAGGCCGAGCAGGACGTCGACCTCCTTCTGCAGCAACAGGCCCATCGCCGACGGGAGCGTCTGCGGCGGGCCGACGATCGATGCGTGTGCACGGTGGCACGCACCGAACGCGTCGTCGACGTAGGCATCGATGCCCTCGATGAGCGTCGCGACGAACGCCGGATCGTTGCCCTCTTCACCTGCGTCGAACCGCAGGTTCTCGAGGAGCTCGACCCCCGGTGCGAGCTCGGCCAACCGAGCGCGCACCGGGTCCATCGAGTACTTCGGGTTCGGCTGCCCCTTGGGGCGGCCGAGGTGCGAGGCCGTCACGACCGTCGCTCCCCGCTCGAGCAACCAGTTGATCGTCGGCAGCGCGGCGCGGATGCGGAAGTCGTCGGTGATGACCCCGTTCTCCATCGGCACGTTGAAGTCGGTGCGGACGAGCACACGCTTGCCGGCGACGTCGCCGAGGTCGTCGAGGGTGGGGATGCGATCAGCCATGACGCTCGCTCACTTCTTCCGCTTCGCGGCCTTGGCGCCGGCGAACAGGGTGGTGTCGACGAGGCGGTTGGAGTAGCCCCACTCGTTGTCGTACCACGACAGGACCTTGATCATCTTGCCCATGCTCATCGTGAGGCCGGCGTCGAAGATGCTCGAGTGCGGGTCACCCTGGATGTCGCTCGACACGATCGGGTCCTCGGTGTAGCGGAGGATGCCCTTGAGCGGACCGGAGGACGCGGCCTTCTTGAAGGCGGCGTTGATCTGCTCGACCGTGGCGGCCGTCTTGAGGTTGGCGGTGAAGTCGACGACCGAGCCGGTGGGCACGGGCACGCGCAGCGACGTGCCGTCGAGCTTGCCCTTCATGCTCTCGAGCACGAGGCTCGTGGCGCGGGCGGCACCGGTGCTGGTGGGCACGATGTTGATCGCGGCGCCACGGGCACGACGGAGGTCCTTGTGCGGGCCGTCGACGAGCTGCTGGTCGCCGGTGTAGGCGTGCACGGTCTGCATGAGGCCCTGCTCCACGCCGAACGCGTCGTCGAGCACCTTCACGATCGGCACGAAGCAGTTCGTGGTGCAGCTCGCGTTGGAGATGACCTTCTGGGTCGAGAAGTCGAAGTCCTTGTGGTTCACGCCGTACACGAACGTCGCGTCGGCGTTGTCGCACGGGGCCGACACGATGACGAGCGGCGCGCCACCCTCGAGGTGATAGGCGGCGGTGTCGCGCTTGGTGAAGATGCCGGTCGACTCGATGACGACGTCGACGCCCAGATCGCCCCACGGGAGCTCCTTGGGATCGCGGACCTGCAGCACCTTGAGCTCGTCACCGTCGACCGAGATACCGCCCTTGGTGGCCTTGATGGTCTGCTTGAGCGTGCCCATCACCGAGTCGTACTTGAGCAGGTGCGCCATCGTCTCGAGCGAGCCGAGGTCGTTCACCGCCACGATGTCGATGTCCACGCCGCGCTCCTTGGCAGCGCGGAAGAAGTTGCGTCCGATGCGACCGAAGCCGTTGATTCCCACACGAACCGTCATGACGGCCGTCCTTTCATTCCTGTCGAGTTGTCCTGTCGGGGAGCACCACCGCCGCCGGCATTCGCCAGCAGGGTCTGAGAGCCGTTGCGACTGTACCCAATCGTCACGCCTGGCCAGGGGTTTCCGCAGGGGCCAAGGTCCTGAGCGTGCCCGCGAGCGACAACTTGTGCAGATGCCCTGCATCAGCCGGGCAGATCACGCGGCGCATCAGCCGGGCCGGATCAGCTGCGCAGGTCGCGGTGCGTGACGCGGGGGTGGTGGCCCATGGCCCGCAGCCACGAGGCGAGCTCCTCGGTGAGCGCCACCGATCGGTGGCGGCCGCCGGTGCAGCCGATCGCGATCGACAGGTAGCTCTTGCCCTCGGCCTCGTAGGCGGGCAGGAGCAGTTCGAGCAGGTGCTCGAACCGGTGCAGGAACTCGTTGGTCGCCGGTTGACCGAGCACGTACTCGCGCACGGGCGCATCGAGTCCGGTCTGCGGGCGCAGCTCCTCGATCCAGTGCGGGTTGGGCAGGAACCGGACGTCCATCACCAGGTCGACGTCGAGCGGGATGCCCTGCTTGTACCCGAACGACGTCACGGCGATCTGCATGGTCGAGCGGGTGTGCTCCTCGCCGAAGGTGGCGTAGATGAGCGCCTTCAACTGGTGCACGTTCAGGTCGGACGTGTCGACCACGAGGTCCGCCTCGGCCTTCACCGGTTCGAGCAGTTCGCGTTCACGCTCGATGGTCTCGGCCATGCCGGACGAGCTGTCGTCGAGCGGGTGCTTGCGCCGGCTGCTGCCGTACCGCTTCACCAGTTCGGGCGTCGCCGCATCGAGGAACAGGACACGAACCCGATGAGCGACCCGGAGCCGACGAATGGCATCGAGCACCGCCGACGGCTCGGCCGTCGGACCGACGACCAGACCCAGCTTCGAGAGCGCACCGGTGCCGCTGCCCAGCTCGACGATCTTGTCGAGGAGCTCGATCGGCAGGTTGTCGACGACGAACCATCCGAGGTCCTCGAGGTCGTCCGCGGCCTGAGAGCGACCGGCGCCCGAGAGGCCCGTGATGACGAGGATGTCGGTCACGAAGGTGATGGTACGTGTTCCGTACGCCGTGTCCGCAGATAGAGCAGGCGCGGGATCGTGGCCGCCGCCTCGTACTCCTCGGCCCGGGCGATGAACCCGGGCGGCGGGGCGGGCTCGACCATCCGCTCGAGGAGCAGCCCGTTGGCAGCCAGCGCGTTGACGTAGCGGCTGAGCGGCCGGTGGATGAACGGGATGAACACGCCCTTCTCCACCTCCTCGATCGTCTCGTCCTCGACGAGGTAGGGACCGATGCGCCAGTACTGCTCGGGCGGGTCGAGGAACTGGTCGTCGATCCATCCGCTGTTCGGTGTCTGCAGCAACGGATGGTTGAGGAAGAAGCAGAACCGCCCACCGGGTGCGACCACCCGGGCGACCTCGGCGATCGCGTCGTCCACGTCACGGATGTGCTCGAACACCAGGCAGGCGACGACGGCATCGAACGACGCGTCGGCGAAGGGCAGCTTGCCGGCGCCGGCCTTCATGAACATCGCTCCCCCGCCGCGCTCGTGCGCGACCTTCACCTGGTTCCACGTCGGGTCGAGCCCGATCACGACCTCGGCGCCGAGCTTCACGGCGAGGCGGCTCACCTGCCCGTCGCCGCAGCCGACGTCGAGCACGCGGCGTGCCCCGGCCAGCTCCTCGGCGGCCAGGGGCAGGATTTGCTCCTCGTACTCCGGATCGGCACCGTCGGTGAACCCGTCGATCCACCACTCCGCATGCGTCTCCCACAGGTCGTCACTCATCCCGGCGAGACTACGACCAAACCCCGCGATGAGAGATGAGTGGCTGTGGCGACCGCATCTCTCATCGCCCCTCACAACCACCCCGACGCGATGAGCGATGAGTGGCTGTAGCGACCCGATCTCTCATCGCGTGTCGTTCCACCGAGCACCGTCGATAGGTTGCGCGACGGCTCCCCCTCCCCCAACGTTCGACGGGAGGCACCATGGACCTGGCCATTTCACAACTGCTCGCGTGGACGTCGAAGCACCACGCGGTCGTCACTGATCAGGTGCTGCGAACGCTCAACGTCAGCGTCGAGGCTCGCAAGCGGCTCGTGCGCGATGGGGTGCTCGAGCGGCTGATCGACGGTAGCTACCGATTCACCGGCGTGCCGCTCGACGAGCTCGCACGCTGCGTCGCCGCCAGCGCTCGACCAGGTGGGCTCATCGTGGCCGGACCCACCGCCGGCCGGATCGACGGCCTCCGGCGAATGCCACGGGACAACAAGGTGCACGTGCTGGCGCCACCGGCGAGCAATCCGTCCGTCGTGCCCTGGCTCGTGCCATACCGCACGGCGGCAATCGACCCGAGCCACGTGGTGATGCGCCCGGACGGGATCCGGATCACGCATCCAGCCCGCACGGCGGTCGACCTCATGCGGCATCTGTCGACCTCGGACGTTCGGTCCGTGGTCGACCAGATCCTCCATCGCGGCCTCGCGTCGATCGACGACATGCGTGCGGTCGCGGAACCGCTCGCCACGCCGGGTCGGCGCTGGGCGAAGCGATTCCTGGAACTGCTCGACGCGCGGGGCGACGCCGCGGCGGCCGAGTCACACTGGGAGTCGCGGGTCGTCGGCGAGTTGCGTGCCCGAGGGCTCGACCTCGTCCCTCAGCACTGGCTCGACGTGCCTGGCTGGGGTCGCATCCGCCTCGATGCCGCGCTGATCCCGCTCCGCTGGGGCCTCGAGATCGATGGACATCCGGAGCACTTCTCCGAGGACGGCTCGACCCGGGACGCAGGACGGGATCTGGCCTGCGATGCCATCGGATGGTCGATCAGCCGGGTCACCACACTGGGGCTGCAGCAGGACTTCGATCGCCAGATCGAGACGGTCCTGCGCGTGGTTCGGCGACGTCGGCGGGATCTCGCTGCGTGAACCCGCTGCGATGAGAGTTGCGGTCGCCACCGCCACTCACGACTCATCGCCAGGGGTGGAGTCACGTGGAGATGAGAGATGCGGTCGGCACCGCCACTCATCGCTCATCGCGATGGGTTGGCTACGGTCCCCGTCATGCGCTTCTCCGTGTGGCCGTCGTACGAACGCTCCTGGGACGAGGTGCTCGCGCTCGCCACCTGGGCCGAACAGGCGGGATTCGACGGGTGCTGGTACGCCGACCACTTCATGCCACAGACCGAGGACGACACGGTCGGTGTCGGCCCGGCCTACGAGTGCTGGACGATGCTCGCAGCCATCGGAGCGTGCGTGCCGCGGCTACTGCTCACCTCGATGGTGTCGCCGGTGACGATCCATCACCCCGTGGTGCTGGCCAAACGTGCCGCCACGGTCGACCACATCACCGGGGGCCGCGCCGTGCTCGGTCTCGGCGCCGGGTGGCAGGTGAACGAGCACCGCGAGTACGGCTTCGAGCTCCCCGAGCCGGGCGAGCGCGTCACCCGCTTCGAGGAGGCGATCCGGACGATCCACGAGCTGCTGCGCGACGACACGGTGCCGTTCGACCCGCGGCCACGTTCGATGGAGCTCCTCGTCGGCACGGGCAGTCCTCGGATGATGCGGATCACTGCCCGTTGGGCCGACGTGTGGAACACGTGGGGCAACCCCGAGGAACGGGCTCGGCGTACCGAGGTGTTCCTGCAGGCGTGCGACGCAGTCGGCCGCGACCCGGTCTCGGTGCGGCGGTCGAGCCAGGCGTTGTTCTTCCTCACCGACGACGACGGCACCCGCGACAAGCTCCGCGCCCGCGCCCCGCAGGACCGGTCACTCGTCGGCGGCGCGACCGAGCTGATCGACCTCGTCGGCACTTACGTGGAGGCCGGGGTCGACGAACTCGCCATTCCCGACTTCACCCTCGGCGCCACCGCCGAGCAGCGCCTCACCACCTACCAGCGGCTCCACGCCGAGGTGCTCAGCGCCTTCACCTGACGTCCCCTGCAACGAGGCGCCGGCTGCCCGCTGCGGAAGCGCGACGGGCGTACCCGCCTCGTCCGGGTGGAACTTCGCGTGGATGGCCTCGGCCACCGCGTCGGGCAGGAACGACAGGTCCTTCAAGGTGTCGAGCGACGCCTTCTTCACCGGGGTGACGCCACCCATCGCCTGCACGAGCTTCTTCTTGCGCGACTCGCCGAGACCGGGGATGCCGTCGAGCGAGCTGGCCGTCATTCGCTTGCCGCGCAGCTCGCGGTGGAAGCCGTTCGCGAACCGGTGCGCCTCGTCGCGGATGCGCTGCAGCATGAACAGCGCGTCGCTGCCGCGGGGCACCTCCACCGGCTCGCTGCGGCCCGGCAGGTACACCTCTTCGAAGCGCTTCGCGAGCGAGGCGATCGGGATCTCGTCGGTGAGCCCGAGCGAGGCGACGACGCGCTCGGCCACGCCCAACTGGCCCTTGCCGCCGTCGACCAGCAGCAGCTGCGGCGGGTAGGCGAACTTGCCGGGCTTCGCGCCACGCTCGCCGATCGGCAGGTCGCGCTCGTCGAGGTACGCCTTGAGGCGCCGGGTGAGCACCTCCTCCATCGCCGCGTAGTCGTCGTTGCCGGGCACGTCCTTCACCTTGAACCGGCGGTATTCGCGCTTGTTGGGCAGCCCGTCCTCGAGCACCACCATCGACCCGACGTAGTCGGTGCCCTGCAGGTGCGCCATGTCGTAGCACTCGATCCGCAGCGGCGCCTCGGGCAGCGACAGCATGTCCTGCAACTCGGTGAGCGCGCGGCTGCGAGCGTTGTGGTCGCCGGCCCGGCGTAGGCGGTGGCGCACGAACTCCTCACGGGCGTTGCGGGTGACGGTCTCGTGCAGCTCGCGCTTGTCGCCACGCTGGGGCACCCGGATCTGCACCTTCGACCCGCGCAGATGGGTGAGCCACTCCTCGTACGTCGCGAGGTCCTCGCTCTCCACGGGGACGAGCACCTGCTTCGGCACGCCCGCGGGCGGCTCGTCGCCGTACATCTCCTCCATGATCCGGTCGATCAGTCCCCCGGCCGACAGCTCCTCGACCTTGTCGAGGATGAAGCCCTTGCGGCCGACGACGCGACCCTTGCGGACGAAGAACACCTGTACGGCCGCTTCGAGCTCGTCGTCGGCCAGGCCGATGACGTCGATGTCCTCGTTGCGGTCGGCGACCATCTGCTGCTTCTCGACGGCGCGCTGCACCGACACCAGCCGGTCGCGCAGGCGGGCGGCTCGCTCGTACTCGAGCTCGGAGGCGGCCTGCTTCATGTCGGCCTCGAGCCGCTTCAGGATGTCGTCGGTGTCGCCGTCGAGGAACTCGCACAGCTCGTGCACCAGCTGGCGGTACGGCATCTCCTCGATCTCGCCGACGCAGGGGCCGCAGCACTTCTCGATGTGGAACAGCAGGCACGGCCGGCCGAGCCGCTGGTGCTCGTTGAACTTGCCCGGGCTGCACGTACGGATCGGGAAGCTGCGCAGCAGCAGGTCGAGCGTCTCGCGGATCGCGTAGGCGTGCGCGTAGGGGCCGAAGTAGCGGGTGCCCTTGCGCTTGCGACCGCGCATCACCAGCGCCCGCGGGTACTGCTCGTCGAGGGTGACGGCAAGGAACGGGTAGCTCTTGTCGTCGCGCAGCCGGATGTTGAACCGCGGCCGGTGCTGCTTGATCAGGCTGTACTCGAGCATGAGCGCCTCGACCTCGTTGCGCACCTCGATCCACTCCACCGTCGCCGCCGTCGCCACCATCTGGGCGGTGCGCGGGTGCAGGTTCCGAGGGTCTTGGAAGTAGTTCGAGAGGCGTTGGCGGAGGCTCGACGCCTTGCCGACGTAGATGACGCGGCCGTGCACGTCCTTGAACTGATACGAGCCGGGGCTCTCGGGGATGGTGCCGGCGGGGGGACGAGTGACCATCGAGCCCCAGGCTACGCCGGTAGGGTTCGAGGCGTGACCGGACGTTTTCAGCTCAACTTCCCCGAGCCTCGCCCTCGTGACGGGTGGTTCAAACTCGGTGGGTTCGACGTCACCACCACCGCCCTGCTCGTGGGTCTCGGCGTCATCTCGATGTTCGCCTACGCGATCAGCCCCAGCTCGCTCAGCAAGCTCGGCTTCGTCCCCGAACTCGTCCGCGACGGAGAGTTCTGGCGCCTCATCACCTGGCCGATCGCCACCGATCCGTCCATCTGGGCCGTCATCTCGCTGGCCTTCTTCTGGATCTTCGGCCATCGCATCGAGGAGATGGTCGGCCGCGCCCGGTTCACCCGCCTGGCGGTGATCCTCATCGTCTTCCCGGCGATCGTGGTCACCGTGCTGGGCATCAGCCGCGGCGGCGCCGTGGGCATCGGCCTGCTCGGCACGGCGATGCTGTGCATCTTCGCCGCCGACCAGCCGAACGCACCGTTCTTCTTCGGCATCCCCGCCTGGGTCATCGCCGTCATCTTCGTCGCCCTCGACGTGCTGCAGTACGTCGGCAACCGCTGGTGGGGCGTGCTCGTGCAGCTGCTGCTCACCTGCGCCCTGGCGCTCGTGGTCATGCGCCAGTTCGGCGAGCTGCGCGAGACGATGAGCTTCATCCCGCAGGTGTTCGGCGACTCGAAGTCGAGCGGCAGCCGCGGCGGCCGCAGTGCGAAGCCGGCCAAGCGCAAGAAGCAGAGCCGCGACTTCGACCGCGTGGTCACCCAGGGCCCGTGGAACGGTCCCACGCCGGGCGATCAGGCCGAGATGGACCGGCTGCTCGACAAGATGAACTCCGTCGGCCTCAGCGACGTCGAGCGCAAGCGCCTCAGCGAGCTCGGCAAGCGCCTCCGCGGCGGCTGATCAGCCAGGAGCGGTCCGCTGCTCCGCGATGGCCAGCAGGTTCCCCTCGCTGTCCCGGAAGAACGCCATCCACTCCTCCACCCCTGCCCCGGCCATCGTGCCGTCGTGGCGGTGGATGAGGTGAGGGGTCTGCTCGAAGGTCACGCCGAGGCGTTCGAGTCGACGGTGTTCGGCGTCGATGTCGTCGACCTGGAGGTACAGCGTCGTCGACGACGCGCCCGCCTCGAGCAGCACCCGGGTGCCACCGACGCCGACGAACACCAGTCCCGGCGGATCGAAACGGGCCAACACCGGCAGGCCGAGCACATCGCGGTAGAACGCCTCGGCCCGAGCGAGGTCGTCGGCGCGTTGGGCCACCTGGAACAGTCGGGTCCCGTCCATGTCGCGACGCTACGCCGCTCGGGCGTTGTCGTCACGCGATCCGTGCGAGGGCAGAACGCCGGCTGGCCATGGAGTAGACGAGCAGGACGCCCGCCAGCAGGGTGCCCGCGTACGCGAGGGTCGAGTAGCCGAACGACGCCTTGATGAAGCCGGAGGCGAACGCAGCGCTGCCGCCGAACAGGCTCATCAACAGGTCGCCGGCGCCCTGCACCTCGACGCGAGTCTCCTCCGGCACCGACTCCGTGAGCAGCGTGCTGCCGGCGACGAGTCCGAAGCTCCAGCCCACGCCGAGCAGGAACAGGCCGACGAAGACCGCCGGCGCCGAGTAGCCGAGGATCACCGTGATGGTCGTGCCGAGGCCGGTGACGACGGAGCCGAGCATGATCGACGCCGGACGCCCGATCCGTTCGATCAGCCGGCCGACGAACGGCGAGAACCCGTACATGCCCACGATGTGCAGGGCGATCACGTACGCGCTGAGATCCGAGTGGTCGTGGTCCTTCATGTACGGCGGGGTCATCGTCATCACCGCCACCATCGCCGTCTGGCTCACCACCATCGAGGCGAGGCCCAACTGGGCGAGCGGCCTGGCGGCCACCACGCCAGCAGCGTTGCGCACCTGCCGCAGCGGGCGCACTCGCTCCGCATCGGGGTTGGTGAGACCCGCGGCGACGAGCGGATCCGGGCGCAACCGGAACGCGACGACCGCAGCGGACAGCGCGAAGAACACGGACGCGAAGAGGAATGGTCCGACGAGCGGCTCGAGACCGGCAGCGTCGGCGAGCCGGCGTTCCCACGGGGTGAGCAGCGGGCCGAAGGCAGCACCCAGCGTGCCCACCCACACGACGGAGCCGATCGCCTGTGAACGCGTCGCTGACGTGGCCAGATCGGCCGCCACGAAGCGACCCTGGAGTGCCGCGGCCTGACCGGAGCCGAAGGCGAGCATGCCGACGACGAACAGCGGGAACGACCCGATCTGTCCCGCGATCGCCGCGACCAGCGCGCCGAGCGAGGCCGCGGTCCAGGCGCGCACCAGCCCCGGCCGACGGCCGCTGCGACGCATGAACGCCGACAGCGGCACGGCGACGAGCGCGGAACCGAGGGTGAACATCGCACTCCCCGTTCCGGCGAGTCGGTCGTTGTCGATGAGCTCGCCGACGAGGAGCGCCACGACGGCGACCATGCCTGCCACCGCCGCCTGCGACGGCACCTGCGCGATCCTCAGGGTGAACAGCGTCCGGCGTTGCAGCGCCGCCCGCTCGGCATCGGTCAGCGCGGGAACGGCGTGGGCCGCAGCGGTGGTCACCCCCGCAGTGTCACAGACCGAGGGGGTCGCAACGAAGACCTTTCGCCCACAGCGACCGCCTCGATCACATGCCGAGCAGGGGGCGCAGGAAGCGGCCGGTGTGGCTCGCGTCCGTGGCGGCCACCAACTCGGGCGCACCCTCGGCGACCACCATGCCGCCGCCGCTGCCGCCCTCGGGCCCGAGGTCGATCAGCCAGTCCGCCGTCTTGATGACGTCGAGGCTGTGCTCGATCACGAGGACCGTGTTGCCCTGGTCGACGAGGCGCGACAGCACGGTGAGCAGCCGCCGCACGTCCTCGAAGTGGAGACCGGTCGTCGGCTCGTCGAGCAGATAGATGGTGTGGCCGGTGCTGCGCTTGGCGAGCTCGCTCGCCAGCTTCACGCGTTGGGCCTCGCCGCCCGACAGGGTGGGTGCGCTCTGACCGAGGCGCACGTAACCGAGGCCGACGTCGAGCAGGGTCTGCATGTGCCGCGAGATCGCCGGCTGGTTGGAGAAGAAGTCGACCGCCTCGCTGATCGGCATGTCGAGCACCTCGGCGATGTTCTTGCCCTTGAACGTGATGTCGAGGGTGTCGCGGTTGTAGCGCTCGCCCTTGCACACCTCGCACGGCACGTACACGTCGGGCAGGAAGTGCATCTCGATCTTGATGGTGCCGTCGCCCGAGCAGGCCTCGCAGCGGCCGCCGGCCACGTTGAAGCTGAACCGACCGGGCAGGTAGCCGCGCACCTTCGCCTCGGCCGTCGTGGCGAACAGCTTGCGGATGTTGTCGAACACGCCGGTGTAGGTGGCCGGGTTCGACCGCGGGGTGCGCCCGATGGGCGACTGGTCCATGTCGATGACCTTGTCGAGGAACTCGATGCCCTCGATCTTCTTGTGCTTGCCGGCCGCGTCCTTGCTCTTGTAGATGCGCTGCATCAGCACCGGCAGCAGGATGTCGCGCACGAGCGTGCTCTTGCCGCTGCCCGACACACCCGTGACGGCGACGAGGCATCCGAGCGGGATGTCGACGTCGATGTTGCGCAGGTTGTGCTCGCGAGCACCCTTCACCCGGACCCACTGCTCCCCCGGCGACCGCCGCTGCTGCGGCACCGGGATCGTTCGGGTGCCGGCGAGGTACTGGCCGGTGATCGACTCGGGCGTGGTGAGGATGCCCTCCACCGGACCGCTGTAGACGACGGCACCGCCGTGCTCGCCGGCGCCGGGACCGATGTCGACGATCCAGTCGCTCTCGCGGATCGTGTCCTCGTCGTGCTCGACGACGAGCACCGTGTTGCCGAGATCGCGCAGCCGGATGAGCGTGTCGATGAGCCGACGGTTGTCGCGCTGGTGCAGACCGATGGAGGGTTCGTCGAGCACGTAGAGCGTGCCCACCAGACCGGATCCGATCTGGCTGGCGAGGCGGATGCGCTGCGCCTCGCCACCGGCGAGCGTGCCGGCGTTGCGCGACAGCGTGAGGTAGTCGAGGCCCACGTCGAGCAGGAAGCCGAGGCGGGCGTTGATCTCCTTGGTCACCCGCTCCGCGATCAGCCGGTCGCGCTCGCTGAGCTCGAGACCGGCGAGGAACATCGAGGACTCGCCGATGCTCATGTCGCACACCTCGGAGATGTGCTTGTCGTTCACCCGCACGGCGAGCGAAGCGGGCTTGAGCCGGGCGCCGTTGCAGGTGGGGCACGGCACGAGGCGCATGTAGCCCTCGTACTGCTCGCGACTCCAGTCGCTCTCGGCGCCCTCGTGCCGGCGCTTGATCCAGGGGATCACGCCTTCATAGGCCGTGTTGTACTGGCGCGTACGGCCGTAGCGGTTCTTGTACTTCACCTGCAGGTTGCCGGTGACGCCGTGCATCACGATCTTCTGCTGCTTGGCGGTGAACGTGCGGTACGGCGCGTCGAGGTCCATCTCGTAGGCCTCGGCGACCGCTTCGAGCATGCGCGTGAAGTACTGGGTGTGCGAACTGCGCCACGGTGCAATCGCACCCTCGTTGATGCTCATGTCGGCATCGGGGATGACGAGTTCGGGGTCGACCTCGAAGGTGGTGCCGAGCCCGTCGCACGCCTCGCAGGCGCCGTACGGCGAGTTGAACGAGAAGTTGCGCGGGGCGAGCTCTTCGTAGCTGGTGCCGCACGTGGGGCACACGAGGTGCTGACTGAACGTGAGCGTCTCGTCGTCGACGCCCTCGCGGTTGACGAGCTCGACCTGCGCCACACCCTCGGTGAGCCGCAACGCGGTCTCGAGCGAGTCGGTGAGCCGGCGCTCGATGCCCTCGCGGCGAACGAGGCGGTCGACGACGATCTCGATGTGATGGTTCTCGTAGCGGGCGAGCTTCTCCTCGCGCTTCAGGAACTCGTTGATGTCGACGGTCTCGCCGTCGACCTTGGCGCGCACGAAGCCCTGCCCGGCGAGGTCCTGCAGCAGGGTGTCGTACTCGCCCTTGCGGCCGCGCACGACCGGTGCGAGCACCTGGAAGCGCGTGCCCTCGGGCAGTTCGAGGATGCGGTCGACGATCTGCTGCGGCGTCTGACGCTCGAGACGGGTGTCGTCGTTGGGGCAGTGCTGGATGCCGATGCGCGCCCACAGCAGACGGAGATAGTCGTAGACCTCGGTGATGGTGCCCACCGTGGACCGCGGGTTGCGGCTGGCCGACTTCTGGTCGATGGAGATGGCCGGCGACAGGCCCTCGATCACGTCGACGTCGGGCTTGTCCATCTGCCCGAGGAACTGGCGGGCGTAGGCGCTGAGGCTCTCGACGTACCGACGCTGCCCCTCTGCGTAGATGGTGTCGAAGGCGAGGCTGCTCTTGCCCGAACCCGACAGGCCCGTGAACACGATGAGCCGGTCGCGCGGCAGGTCGACGCTGATGTTCTTGAGGTTGTGCTCGCGCGCCCCGCGAACGATGATCGTGCCCGACGGCGGGCGCGGCGGCTCGTGGGTGATGATCGCCCCGCGCGGCACGGCGGCGGGCGCGGCCGCCTTCGTCGTGGCCTTCGCAGTGGTCTTCGCAGCCCCCTTCGCACTGGCCTTCGAGGTGGCCTTCGACGTGGGCTTGGCGGGCTTCGTGGCCGTGGACGAACCGGTGCCAGAACCGGTGCCAGGGCCGGTGGCGGTACGGGGGGCGGGAGGCATCGCGGCGAGGCTACTCGCAGGCGTTCACGAACACACGTTCTGCCGGTGAGACTCGTGGCGCACCCGACGACCCGATCGCGTCTGCCCTGCCCGCACCCCCGGAACCGACCTCGAAACCGAACGAAGTCTCGGCGTTGTCGGGAATGATCTGCAGGAAATGTTGAAGCTGCACACGCTGCGTGCCGATAGTCACTCCGTGGTTGGAAGTCCGAGTCTCGACGCAGCGCTGAGTCGCATCGGCCTGCACCTGTTGCAGTACCTGCACCAGGAGACCGACGCGCACTGGTCCCTCAGCGCATCGCCGGTCGGCACCGCGTTCGGCGTCCCCGGCCACGACGGCTCTGCGCTGTCGTTCCTCTGTCTCCACGACGACCTCGAGCCGCAGCGCTACCAACGCCTCGGCGCAGCCGTCGCGTCGGCACTCGGCGCCATCGCCGAGGCCGAATCGCGCAGCGTGGTCGTGCTCCAGGACCCATCGGACATGGCGCCATCGGCGACCGGCGAGGTGGACGGTCGGATGATCGCCTACTTCCAGCCGATCGTCGAGCTCGCGACGGGCGAGGTGGTGGCGATCGAGGCGCTGGCCCGGATGCAGACCTCCGACGGCGTGCTCGGCCCCGACTCGTTCCTCGACGCCTACTGCACCGGCGCCTCGATGCTCAGCCTCTTCGACCGGATGCTCGACTCGTCGCTGCAGTTCCTCGGCGACTTCCGGCACCGGATGCCCGATCTCAGCGCCGCGCTGAACCTCGAGTTCGCCGGCGTGCCCGACTTCGGCCTGGCCGAACTGGTGGAGCGGCGCCTGACCGAGACGGGCACCGACGCCGACGCGATCACCATCGAGCTGAACGAGCGCATCGCCTACCAGCTCACCGATGGTGCCCGCAGCCAGCTCCGCAAACTCGTCGACCTCGGCGTGAAACTGCTCCTCGACGACGTCCCGCACAGCTTCCACGCACTCGATCAGCTCGGCGACATCCCGGTCTCGGGGGCCAAGCTCGATCGGCGCTTCGTGCAGCAGGTGAACGGCACCGAGCGCGACGTCGCCGAGGTCCGGGCGATCCTCGCCCGAGCGGCCGACGCCGGCATCGAGATGATCGCCGAGGGCGTCGAGACGCAGAGCCAGTGCGACAAGCTCGTACAGCTCGGATGCCGGTTCGGGCAGGGCTACCTGTTCGCCGTGCCGCAACCCGCCGGGTCGCTCTCGGCCGTGCTCGGCGCACCCCTCGTCGGCAGCTGGTGACCATCGGCCCCTAGGGTGGGGCCACGATGAACTCACCCACCGACGCCCAGCGCTCGAGCGAGCTGCGCCGCATGAAGTGGTTCGCCACCGGCCTCCTGGTGGCCGTGACGATCGTGTTCGTCGTCGCTCGGACCCTGCGCGACGACGCCGGCACCTGGCTCGGGTACGTCGAGGCCTTCGCCGAAGCGGCGATGGTCGGCGCGCTGGCCGACTGGTTCGCGGTCACCGCGCTGTTCCGCCACCCGCTCGGCCTGCCGATCCCTCACACCGCGATCATCCCGAAGCGCAAGGACCAGATCGGCGCGTCGCTCGGCCAGTTCGTGCAGGAGAACTTCCTCACCGAGGAGCTGTTGAACGAGCGTCTGCAGAAGGCACACGTCGGCGAGCGCCTCGGCGAGTGGCTGTCGCACCCGGCCAACGCACTCCGGGCCTCCGCCGCTGCCGGCGACGTACTCCGTGGCGCACTCGAGGTGGTCGACGACGAGGCGATCTCGGGATCGATCGAGGCCATGGTCGAGCGCCGCATCCGGGCGACACCGGTCGCGCCCCTGATGGGCAGGGCGATCGACGTCGCCGTGGAGAACGGCCACCATCAACGGCTCCTCGACGCGACCATGGCGGGCCTCAAGAACTTCCTCGACGACAACCGCAACACCTTCCGTGACCGACTCCAGACCGAGTCGCCGTGGTGGGTACCGGAGACGATCGACGATCGAATCTTCGACAAGATCTTCACCGGCGTGCACCGCTTCCTCGACGACGTCGGCCGCGACCATCAGCACGAGGTCCGCCGCTCGATCGACCAGCGCGTGGTCGCCTTCGCACAACGCCTGCGCGACGATCCGGAGTTGGTGGCCAAGGGTGAGGAGATCAAGGACGAGCTGCTCGCCCACCCCGACGTGCGCGCCTGGATCGCCTCGCTGTGGAGCGAGATGAAGACGTCGATCGAGCGCGCCGCCGTCGACCCCGACAGCGAACTGCGCCGTCGCATGACCTTCAGCCTCTCCCAGGTCGGCCAACGGCTGAAGGACGACCCCTCGCTCCAGGCGAAGGTCGACGGCTGGGTCGCCTCGGCAGGCAGCTACCTCGTCTCGAACTACCGCGGCGAGGTGAGCTCGATGATCTCCTCCACCGTCGAACGGTGGGACGCCGAGTCGACCAGTCGCCGCCTCGAGCTCCAGGTGGGGCGAGACCTGCAGTTCATCCGCATCAATGGCACCGTCGTCGGTGGCCTCGCAGGTCTGGTCATCCACCTGCTCACCGAGCTGCTCTGACCAGCTCCTCGGACGTCACCGGCGCCGCCGCGCGCTGCGGACGCAACGCCACCAGCACGCCGATCAGCAGCAGCAGCCCACCGCCGAACTCGGCGCCGTTGGGCCGTTGATCGAGCAGGAGCCAGGCGGCGGTCATCGCCACGACCACACCCCACAGCGCCCACGGCACCACGGCCGACGACGGATACCGCGACAGCAGGTCGTTGAAGATCGCATAGCCCAGCAGCGAGGCGAGGCACGCGGTGTACAGGGTGGACATCACGGCCTTCCACGAGAAGTCGGCCAGCGCGTCGCCGATGGCCGCCGGCCCGTCGAGCAACATCGACAGCAGGAACAGCGGCACCGGCACCACGAGTGCCGACCACACCGTGAGCGACAGGCCGCCACGGATGCCCGACGAGCGCGACACCACGTTCCCGATCGCCCACGACACCCCGGCCAGCAGGCACAGCACCAGCGCCGTCAGCGTGATGTGGCCGCCCCGGCCGATCCCGACGACCACCAGCCCGACGGTGCCGACGGCGACCCCGACGGCCTGACGCCGACTCGGGCGCTCACGGAGCACGCCCGCCGCGAACACCACCGTCAGGATCACCTGCGCCTGCAGCACCAGGGCGGCGATGCCGGGCGGCATGCCCGCGTGCATCGACGAGTAGAGGAACGCGAACTGACCGAGCGACATGAACGTGCCGACGGCGAGGATCTTCGGCCACGGCGCATCGGGGCGAGGCACGAGGAACACGGCCGGGAGCAGCACGACGGTGAAGCGGATGGCCGCGAACAGCAGCGGTGGCACGCCCTCCATCCCCCACCCGATCACGAGGAAGTTGATGCCCCAGATGGTGGTCACCATCGCGGCGCGGAGGGAATCACGCAGGTTCACGCCCACAGCATGGCGACGACGACCGTGAAGCACCATCGAATTGATGTTGCGCATTCCATGTAGCGTGGCTTCATGATCGATCTGGACGCACTGGCGTCGCTACGGGCCGTCGAACAGCAGGGATCCGTCGTCGCGGCCGCCTCGGCACTCGGGTTCACGCCCAGCGCGATCTCGCAGCAGATCAAGCGGCTCGAACGACAGGCCGGCGTCGCCCTGCTCGAGCGAGTGGGCCGGGGCGTCGTGCTCACCCAGGAGGGCCGCCAGCTGGTCGAGCGCGGCGCCCGACTGCTCGACGACCTCGAGGAGATCGAGTCCGGTCTCCACCGCCGCGCCGGCACCGTCACGGGCACCATCCGCCTGGTCGCCTTCGCCACCGCGCTCCGCGGCCTCGTCGCCCCGTCGTTGCCGGCGCTGCTGCGCGAACACCCGGAGCTCCAGGTGCGACTGCTCGAGCGCGACCCCTGGGAGGCGGTCGAGCTCGTCGCCACCGGACAGAGCGACGTCGGCATCGTGCACAGTTGGGGCGACGTCCCGCTCGCGATCCCCGACCACCTCGTGGTCCACTCGCTCGTGCACGACGTGGCCGACGTGCTCGTCCCCGCCGACCACCGCCTGGCCGGCCGCGCCCGGGTGTCGCCACGCGACCTCGTCGGCGAAGGCTGGATCGCGACACCGGAGGGCACCATCTGCCGCGAGTGGCTGATGCGCATGCACGACGGCACCGGCGGCCTGCCCGACATCGTCCATCGTTCGGGCGAGTTCGAGACCCACATCGCACTCGTGCGCGCCGGCCTGGGCATCGCCCTGGTGCCCCGCCTCGGCCGGGCCGCGTTGCCCGACGGTGTCGTCGCGGTGGCGGTGCACGACCCGGAACCGCGTCGTGAGATCAGCGTGCTGGCACGTCGGACGATGAGCGAGTCGCCCGCGGTGACCGCCGTGATCGACGCGGTGCGGGCGTGGAGCCGCGAGAGCGCCCGCCCGGTCAGCCGGCGTCGCGCAGTTCGCGACGGAGCTCGTTGACCTCGTCGCGCAGGCGGGCTGCGTACTCGAACTTGAGCTCCGCAGCCGCCTCGTGCATCTCCTCTTCGAGGGTGAGGATGAGCCGGTTGAGCTCTTCCTGCGGCAGGGTCTTCAGCTCTTCCTTCACCTTGTCGCGCTCGCGGATGCGGCGACGGTCCTTGCCCGGCACCGGTGCGCCGTCGCCGCCCCCACCACCGAGACCGAGCATCGACAGGATGTCGCCGACCGCCTTGCGGATCGTCTGCGGGTCGATGCCGTGCTCGAGGTTGTACGCGATCTGGCGCTCACGACGGCGCTGGGTCTCCTCGATCGCCTTGGTCATCGAGTCGGTGACCTTGTCGGCGTACATGATCACCTGACCGTCGACGTTTCTCGCGGCGCGACCCATCGTCTGGATGAGCGACGTCTCGCTGCGGAGGAAGCCCTCCTTGTCGGCGTCGAGGATGCACACGAGGCTCACCTCGGGCAGGTCGAGGCCTTCGCGCAACAGGTTGATGCCGACGAGTGCGTCGAACTCGCCGAGACGCAGACCGCGCAGGGTCTGGATGCGGGCGATCGTGTCGATGTTGCTGTGCATGTACCGCACGCGCAGGCCCTGTTCGAGCAGGTACTCGGTGAGGTCCTCGGCCATCTTCTTGGTGAGCGTGGTGATGAGCACGCGGTCGCCCATCGCGATGCGCTGGTTGACCTGCTCGATGAGGTCGTCGATCTGGCCCTTGGTGGGCTTGACGATCACCTCGGGATCGACGAGGCCGGTGGGCCGCACGATCTGCTCGACCACCTGGCTCGACATCCGCAGCTCGTAGGCCGCGGGAGTGGCCGACAGGAACACCACCTGGTTGATGCGCTCCATGATCTCCTCGAAGCGCAGCGGCCGATTGTCGCGTGCACTCGGGAGCCGGAAGCCGTGCTCGACCAGCTGGTCCTTGCGGCTGCGGTCGCCCTCGTACTGACCGTGCAGCTGGGGCACCGCCACGTGGCTCTCGTCGATGACGACGAGGTAGTCGTCGGCGAAGTAGTCGAGCAGGGTGAACGGAGGTTCACCGGGCTGACGACCGTCGATGTGCATCGAGTAGTTCTCGATGCCGTTGCAGTAGCCGACCTCCTGGATCATCTCGAGGTCGTACTGGGTGCGCATGCGCAGGCGCTGCGCCTCGAGCAGCTTGCCGTTGGCCTCGAACCAGGCGAGCCGTTCCTGCAGCTCGGCCTCGATGCCGATGACCGCCTTGCGCATCCGCTCGTCGCCCGCCACGTAGTGCGTGGCCGGGAAGACCTGGGTACGGCTCAGCTCCTTGAGCTGCTCGCCCGTGAGCGGATCGACGATCGTGAGCCGGTCGACCGTGTCGCCGAACATCTCGATACGCAGCACCGTCTCCTCGTACGAGGGGTGCACCTCGATGGTGTCACCGCGCACGCGGAACTTGCCGCGGCCGAGGGTCATGTCGTTGCGGTCGAACTGGAGGTCGACGAGGCGCCGCAGGATGCTGCGCTGGTCGTAGTCGACACCGACGCTGAGGTCGAGCAGTTGCCCCCGGTACTCCTCGGGGTTGCCCATGCCGTAGATGCAGCTGACCGAGGCGACGACGATGGTGTCGCGGCGGGTGAGCAGCCCGGCCGTGGCCGAGTGACGCAGACGGTCGATCTCGTCGTTGATCGACGAGTCCTTCTCGATGTAGGTGTCGCTCGCGGCGATGTACGCCTCGGGCTGGTAGTAGTCGTAGTAGCTGACGAAGTACTCGACACGGTTGTTCGGGAAGAACTCGCGCATCTCCTGCGCCAGCTGCGCAGCCAGCGACTTGTTTGGCGCGAGGATCAGCGTCGGCTTCTGCACCTGCTCGATGGTCCACGCGATGGTCGCGCTCTTGCCCGAGCCGGTGATGCCCAGCAGCGTCTGGAACCGGTCGCCGCGCCGGATGCCCTCGCTGAGCTGTTCGATCGCCTTGGGCTGATCGCCGGCCGGCTGGAACTCCGACACCACCTTGAAGGGCTCACCGGTGAGGACGGGCGCAGTCATGGGTGGATCCTACCGGATGGGTGCGCGGGCCAGAACGCACGTTCGACGTGCCGTCCGACATGGCAGACTCCCCCGCATGCTCCGCCTGCCGATCGACACTCCACGCCTTCGGATCCGGATGATGCGACGCCCCGACGCCGCGCGCCTCGCCGCCTACCGCAACCTGCCCGACATCGCCCGCTACCAGGACTGGTCGATGCCCTACTCGCTCGCACAGGCCGAGCAGGCGCTGCAGGCACAACACGAACTCGACGGCCCCGCCGCCGGCGAGTGGGTGCAGCTCGCGATCGACCACGAGGGCGAGATGGTGGGCGACCTGGCCCTCGGCCTGCTCGCCAACGGCCACATCGGATCGCTCGGGTACACGCTCGCACCCGAGCACCAGGGCAAGGGCTTCGCGAGCGAGGCGGCCGGCGCGCTGGTCGACGCGCTGTTCGCGACCGGGGAGGTGCATCGGGTGATCGCGAGCCTCGACCCGGCGAACCTCGCCTCGATGCGCGTGCTCGAGCAACTCGGCTTCACCTTCGAGGGCATCGCCCGCAAGGCCGAACCCATCCGCGGTGAGTGGCTCGACGACATGCGCTTCGGGCTGCTCGCCGAGGACCGCGCGGCCTGGCTCGCCCGCCCGACGGCCTGCGCCGAGGTCCGCCTCGTGGAGGTCACCCCCGACAACCTCACCGCGGTCGCCGCGCTGCAGACCCACCGGTTCCAACGCCAGTTCGTCGCGCCGATGGAGCGCAACCTCGCCCAGGCGCTGGTGCCGGAGATCGTGAAGGACGGCGTGGCTGCCGTGCCGTGGTACCGGGCCGTCGAGGCCGACGGCGAGATCGTCGGCTTCGTGATGTACGCCGACGTCTCCCCCGTGGAGCCGTACCCGTTCCTGTGGCGGTTCCTGGTCGACCGCATGCACCAGCGCCGAGGCGTCGGGACGAAGGCGATCGCCGCGGTCATCGACCACGTGCGCAGCAACGGCCACCCGGCTCTCGGGACCTCGTGGGTCGATGCCCCCGGCGGACCACGGCCCTTCTACGAACGGCTGGGTTTCGTGCCCACCGGCGAACTCGACGGCGAGGAGATCGTCGCCCGCCTCGACCTCTGACCGAGCCGCTGCCGGTCAGGCGTCCTTCGGCTTCGGCTTCGGCGCCGGCATCTCCCAGTCGCTCGGCAACTGCGGCAACGCAGTGAGCTCGGCCCACAGTCGGTCGATCTGCGGCGCCAGGTCGTCGAGCGTGCCGCTGTTGTCGACCACGTGGGTGGCCGTGGCCAGGCGCTGCTCACGGGTGGCCTGCTTGGCGATGCGGGCCCGTGCGTCGTCCTCGGCGAAGCCTCGCCCGCCGATCAGCCGTTGCACCTGCACCTCGGGATCGACGTCGACCACGATCACCGCCTGCAATCCCTCGCGGGGGTTCTCGGTGAGCAACGGGATGTCCATCACCACCACGTGCTCGGTGGCGAGCTCGGCCATCACCTGACGGTTCATCTCCGCCCCCACCGCCGGGTGGACGATCTTGTTCAGGTCCTGCAACGCCTCCGGATCGCTGAATGCGACCGCTGCGACTGCCGCACGGTCGAGGCTCCCGTCCTCGGCGATCACCTGCGGACCGAACCGCTCGGCCATCTTCGCCAGCACCGGGGAACCGGGTCGCTGCACGTCGCGCACCACCTGATCGGCGTCGACGATCACCGCCCCCCGAGCGGCGAGCAGCGCGCTCACCGTCGACTTGCCCGACCCGATGCCACCTGTCAGCCCTACGAGGATCACGGTCACTACTATGCACGCCGGTGAGCAACACGGACGATCCCGATCCTGTGCTCGAGCCACCCGAGAACGACCCCATCGACCGGCCCCGCCCGTCCGACGTGAACTGGCCTCTGGTCGAGCGTCGTCGCCCCGGCCGCCGAGCCGTCCCGCCGGCCGGCACCACCGATGCCCGTTCACCCGATTCCGTCGACGGTGCCGGTCCTGCGCCGATCCACGCGCCGATGTGGCCGTTCCGCCTCCTCGCCATCGCCGGCGCGATCGTGCAGGGCCGTGAGGACCTCACCTGGGAGAACTGGCAGCTGTGGGGCGGCATCGTCGTCGCTGCCGTGTACGCGATCGCCTCGGTCCTCCGTCCGATCCCCCACCGAGACGACCACCGTGTCCGGCTGCGCATCGTCATCGAGCACGCCGTCCACACGGGGCTCGTCATGCTCACCGGGGCGTGGGCCTCGCCGCTCGCCCTCTGCCTGATCCCCACCGTGATGGTGGCCGGCTTCGCCGCCGGCAGCGTGTTCGCGGCGCAGCTGATCATCGCCTCCCTCGTGGTCGTGACGGTGCAGTACGTGCCCGACGCGGGTTTCGAGCACGGGCTCCGCGATGCCGCGATGTGGGGCGGTCTCCTCGGCCTGGTGGCCTTCACCGCCGGACTGTCGCAGCGGGCTGCCATGGACGCCGCCCGACAGAAGGAGGCGGCCCTCCAGCGCGTGAACCGCCTGGCCGAGGCCAACTCGCTGCTCTTCGCGCTGCAGCGTGTGGCGCAGAGCATGCCCGCCTCGCTCGACCTCGACGACGTGATCGACTCGACCATCTCGCGGGTCACGTCGCTCGTGCCGTCGGATTCGCTGTCGCTCTACCTGTTCGACGACACCGACGGCCGACTCGACCTGTTCCGCAACTCCGGCAACAGCGCCACGCCGCAGATCATGCTGTCGTCGGCCCCGCCGATGGTCCGCGCCGCCATCGACGCTCCCCGCACGGTCCGCATCGTCGATCTCGCCGAGGGCACCGGCCTCTCCACCGGGGCACGCAGCGGCCTCTACGCCGCCCTGCGGGCACGCGGCACGATGGTCGGGCTCCTCGCCGTCGAGAGCGAACGCACCGACGGCCACACCCAGCAGCACACCGAGATCGTCCACGGCCTCGCCGAGCCGTTCGGCATCGCCATCGACAACAGCCGCCTGTTCCGCCGGATCCGCTCCGCGACGGTCACCGAGGAGCGGCGCCGCATCGCCCGCGACCTGCACGACCAGGTGGGGTCCTCGCTCGCCTTCCTCGGCTTCGAGGTCGACCGAGCGCAGGAACTGGCCGTCCAGGGGCATGCGATGGACGAGGTGCTCGTCGACCTCCGCCAACAGGTGACCACGGTGGTGAACGACATCCGCGAGACGCTGCACGACCTGCGCACGGACGTCACCGATCAGCGCGATCTGCCGGCCACGTTGCGCGATCACCTGGCCCGTGTCGGCGACCGCCGCCACCTGCAGACCGAGAGCAACGTCGACGCCCCGTCGCGCCCGCCCCGCCAGGTGGAGCGGGAACTGTGGCAGATCGCCCTGGAGGCCATCACCAACGTCGAACGTCATGCGCAGGCCTCCAAGGTGACCGTCACGTACATCTCCCATCCCGATCGGGTGTTGCTGCAGGTCAGCGACGATGGAATCGGTCTCAACAACGGGCCTCGGCGTGCCGATAGATACGGCATGATCGGCATGCGCGAACGCACTCACGGCATCGGCGCGTCACTGCGCGTGGAGCCGACTCCCGGCGGTGGCACCACCATCACCGTGGAGCTCGAGCCCGGCGAGGTCCGGTCGTGAAGCCGCCGTCGGTGATGCTGGTCGACGACCACACCATGCTCCGCCAGGGGCTCCGTCGGTCGCTCGAGACCGAGGGGATCCCCGTGATCGCCGAGGCCTCCAACGGCGAGGAGGCCATCAAGATGGCGCTCGAGACCAAGCCCAACGTGGTGCTGATGGACGTCTCGATGCCCCAGATCGACGGCATCGAGGCCACCCGACGGCTGGTGCAGGCCGACAACCGCCAGCGTGTGGTGATCCTCACCATGCACATCGACCGTGAGGTGATCGAGCGGGCCATGAAGGCGGGCGCGGTCGGGTACATGACGAAGGACTCGACGGTGAAGGAGGTCGTGATGGCGGTGAAGCTCGCCGCCAACGGCGACCGCATCCTGTCGCCGCGCCTCGCCGAGGTGATGCTGCAAGAGGCCCAGCACGCCGACGAGCAGGTCTCGCTCCTGTCGCCGCGTGAGGAAGAGCTGCTCCAGCACATCGCTGACGGCCTCGCCACCAGCGAGGTGGCCGAGAAGATGTACATCAGCCAGAAGACGGTGAAGAACCACCTGGCGAGCATCTACGAGAAGCTCCAGGCCCGCGACCGCACGCAAGCGGTCCTCATGGCCGTGAAGATGGGCATCGTCAAGCTCAACTGAGCCCGTCCCGCTGTCGGGGCGTGGCGGGGTGGGCCCTGCCGGGCCTCGTTCACCTGCGGTTCGGAGCACGGTCGGGTCAGAGGGGTGGCGCGATGCGGGTGCCGTCGGGTCGGAAGGTGGCGATGATGCCGTCGGCGAGTCGCCGGACTTTCACCTTGGCGAGGTAGCGCCATCGGTTGTGGTGTCCGCAGGCGAGACCGCCGTTGCACACGCAGGTCTCCCCACCTTCTGACGCGGGGGTCAGGTGATCGGTCTGGCACTTCGTGGCCGGGACGATGCACCCATCCCCGGTGCAATGCGTCGCCGTCATGAGGACCGCATCGCGGATGGCGCCGGTGAACAACCGTTGCGCAGACGACATCGCGGTCGGTAACCCGTCCTTGCCCCGGAGCACGATCCGGATCTTGCCGGCGAGCCCGGCGAGCACTGCGTCGCGGAGTGCGATGGGGTCGCCGTCGAAGGTCTGGCAGAACGCCCGATCCGGTCCGAACGGCGACCGCACCGGCGCGATCGACGAGATCCCCAACAACTGCTCGAGCCCATGCACCGCGGACTCCGCGTCGATCACGATGTTCAACACGGTCGTGACCGGACCGTCCGGCTCCGGAGCCTCATCGACCGCGTCAGCCGTCTCACTGTCTTGGAGGTCGGGATCGACCATCTTCGGCAGGGTCACGTGTCGGAGGAGTTCCTGGAAGGCGTCGTAGCGGCGTTGGGTGGCGGTGCGGGCGAGCTTGTCCGCCGAGACGTCGTCGCCGTGGATGGCTTTGGCGACGGCCCAGTCGCGGTGGAACTCGATCTCCTCGAAATGAGCCAGCATCGCCTTCAACCTGACGTGATCACTGGCGGGGCCTTCGACGTCGAACTTGCCGGTGAGTCCGGTCTGGCCGAGGCTGGCTTTGCGGTTGCGGTGGGCTCGGTCGGGGTCGGGCCCGTCCTGATCCATGAGGCACTTCCACGCGATCACGTACTGCTCGAACGCGAGGAACGACAACTTCGCCGCATGGTCGAGGAAGTCGTCGATCTGCTCCGCCACAGAGATCCCGACACGCGGAGCCCTGGCGAGGCGGGCGAGGAGGAACACCTGCGCTGATCCGACATGGCCGACCGTGAGCGCGTCGAGCACCTGCGGACACGAACGGCAGAGCCGTTCGAGATCACGGTGGGCCTTGGCGTCGCGGTCGGCCCACCGGAACTCGGCGCGCCCGTAGCCGGCGAGGTCACGGTGGCCGTCCGCGTCGTACAGCTTTCGCACCTCGAGCTCGCGCATCAGTTGGATGTGCTCGGCGAGATCAGCGCGGCGGCGGACCTCGATCTCGCGACAGC
>CAUJET010000143.1 GCA_963169665.1 Actinomycetota bacterium
GCGCTTGGCGAGATCGATCACGCGTGCCGACGGCGGCGTGGTCTGGAGGACGACTCCGAAGTCCATGTGCGTCGTGGCCCCGGTCAGCGGTTCTGCGGGAAGCCGAGGTCGACGGTCGACGTGCGCGGATCGGGCCAGCGGCTGGTGACCACCTTGGTACGGGTGAAGAAGTTGATGCCGTCGGGGCCGTACATGTGCTGGTCGCCGAACAGCGAGGCCTTCCAGCCACCGAAGCTGTAGTAGCTGACCGGCACCGGGATCGGCACGTTCACGCCGACCATGCCGACCTGCACGTCGAACTCGAACTGGCGGGCCACGCCGCCGTCGCGGGTGAAGATCGCGGTGCCGTTGCCGTACTGGTTGTCGTTGATCAGCTGCAGGCCCTCGTCGTAGCTGCCGATGCGGGTGACCGTGAGCACGGGGCCGAAGATCTCGTCGTCGTAGCACTTCATGCCGGGCTTGGCGTGGTCGATGAGGCTCGGGTTGAGGAAGAAGCCACCGTTGTCGGGGGCACCCTGACGGCCGTCGACGACCACCGTCGCGCCTTCCTCGGCGGCACCGGCGACGTAGCCGGCGACCTTGTCGCGGTGCTCGCCGGTGATGAGCGGGCCCATCTCGTTGCCGGGCTCGCTGGCGGGGCCGACCTTGATGTCGGGGATGCGGGCCTGGATGCGCTCGATGAGCGCATCGGCGACCGAGTCGACCGCGAGCACGACGCTGATCGCCATGCACCGCTCGCCGGCCGAGCCGTACGCCGCGCTCACCGCCGCGTCGGCGGCCATGTCGAGGTCGGCGTCGGGCAGCACGAGCATGTGGTTCTTCGCGCCGCCGAGCGCCTGTACGCGCTTGCCGTTCTTCGTGCCGGTCTCGTAGATGTACTTCGCGATCGGGGTCGACCCGACGAAGCTCACGGCCTGGACGTCGGGATGGGTGAGGAGGGTGTCGACCGCTTCCTTGTCGCCGTGCACGACGTTGAAGCAGCCGTCGGGCAGGCCCGCCTGCTTCAGCAGTTCGGCGAGGAACATCGACGCCGACGGGTCCTTCTCGCTCGGCTTGAGCACGAAGGTGTTGCCGCACGCGAGGGCGTTGGCGAACATCCACATGGGCACCATCGCCGGGAAGTTGAACGGTGTGATGCCGGCCACGACGCCGAGCGGCTGCTTGATCGAGTACACGTCGACACCCGTCGACGCCTGCTCGCTGTAGCCGCCCTTCAGCAGGTTGGGCACGCCGCAGGCGAACTCCACGTTCTCGAGGCCGCGGGCCACCTCGCCGAGCGCATCGCTGAGCACCTTGCCGTGCTCGGCCGACAGCAGGGAGGCGATCTCCTTGCGGTTGGCGGAGATGAGCTCGCGCATGTTGAACATCACCTCGGCGCGGCGCGACAGGTTGGTGGCGCGCCAGGCGGGGAACGCCGCCTTCGCGACGGCGACGACCGCCGACACCTCGTCGGCCGAGGCGAGGTCGACCGCAGCGGCCTGCTCACCCGTCGCCGGGTTCCAGACGACGCCCGAACGGCCCGACGTTCCTTCGACGACCTTGCCGTCGATCCAATGGCTGATGCGTTGCATGTGAGTGCTCCTGTGCGCTCGAGTGGAAACCCGGGAGGGGACGCCCCGGGGCGTGGTCCGGAGGGGTCAGACCAGGTACTGCGACAACCCGCGCTTGACGTACTGGCCGTGGCCCTTGCGTCCGAGGTAGGTGTCGTTCTGGACCACGACGGTGCCACGGCTGAGCACGGTGTCGACCTTGCCGTCGATCACCCAGCCCTCCCAGGCGCTGTGGTCCATGTTCATGTGGTGCTTGTCGTTGATGCCGATCTTGGTCGTGGTGTTGGGATCCCACACCACGACGTCGGCGTCGCTGCCGGGGGCGATGACGCCCTTCTTCGGGTACATGCCGAACATGCGCGCCGGGGTGGTGCAGCAGGTCTCGACCCAGCGCTCGAGGCTGAGCTCGCCGGCGACCACACCCTGGTAGATGAGCTCCATGCGGTGCTCGACGCCACCGATGCCGTTCGGGATCTTGGAGAAGTCGCCCAGGCCGAGCTCCTTCTGGTCCTTGAAGCAGAACGGGCAGTGGTCGGTGCTGACCACGGCGAGCTCGTTCATGCGCAGGCCCTTCCACAGGTCGCCCTGGTGACCGTGGCCCATCTGACCGATGTAGTGCGGGTCGTGGTCTTTCGAGCGCACCGGCGTGGAGCACACCCACTTCGACCCTTCGAAGCCGGGCTGGCCGAGGGTCTCCTCGAGGGTGAGCCACAGGTACTGCGGGCAGGTCTCGGCGAAGACGTTGCGGCCGTGGTGGCGGGCGGCGGCGACCTCGTTGAGCGCATCGCCGGCCGACATGTGGACGATGTACAGCGGCACGTTGCCGGCGACGTGGCTGAGCACGATGGCGCGGTGCGTGGCCTCGGCCTCGAGCGGCGACGGGCGGGTGTAGCTGTGGTAGCGGGGGTCGGTCTCGCCACGGGCGAGCGCCTGCTGCACGAGCACGTCGATGGCGATGCCGTTCTCGGCGTGCATCATGATCACGGCGCCGCAGTCGGCGGCGGTCTGCATCGCCTTCAGGATCTGACCGTCGTCGCTGTAGAACACACCCGGGTAGGCCATGAACAGCTTGAAGCTGCTGATGCCCTCGTGTTCGGTGAGGTAGCGGAGCGCCTTCAGCGACTCGTCGTCGACGCCGCCGATGATCTGGTGGAACGCGTAGTCGATCGCGCACTCGCCGTCGGCCTTGCGGTGCCACTCGGCCAGACCGTCGAACACGTTCTCGCCGGCGCGCTGCACGGCCATGTCGACGATCGTGGTGACCCCGCCCCACGCTGCGGCGCGTGAGCCGGTCTCGAAGGTGTCGCTGGCGAAGGTGCCGCCGAAGGGCAGCTCCATGTGGGTGTGCACGTCGACGCCGCCAGGGATGACGTACTTGCCGGCCGCATCGATGACGGTGTCCATGCCCTCGTCCGTGAAGTACCCGGGCGAGCCGAGCGCCGTGATCGTCTCACCCTCGATGAGCACGTCCTGCGCGATCACCCCGGTCGTCGAGATGACCCTGCCGTTCTTGATGAGCGTCCTTGCCATGGGGTTCCCCTTCCCTCGTTCCGTCTGTCCGTGAGTCGTGTTCGCTGCGCCGTGTGATCAGTGCTCGACGAGCTCGTCGTACGCGTCCGGACGACGATCACGGTAGAACGCCCAGCGGTCGCGGACCTGCTTGATCTTGTCCATGTCGAGGTCGCGGACGATCAGCTCGGGCTTGAAAGCGTCGCCCACGTCGCCGACGAACTTGCCCTCGGGATCGACGAAGTAGCTCTGCCCGTAGAAGTCGTTCTCGCCGAGCGGCTCGATGCCCACCCGGTTGATCGCGCCCACGTAGTAGATGTTGGCCACTGCCGACGCGGGCTGCTCGAGGCGCCACAGGTACTCGCTGAGCCCGCGGTGCGTGGCCGACGGGTTGAACACGATCTCCGCGCCGTTGAGGCCGAGCGCACGCCAGCCCTCGGGGAAGTGGCGGTCGTAGCAGATGTACACGCCGACCTTGCCGACCGCCGTGTCGAACACGGGATACCCGCCGGTGCCGGGCTTGAAGTAGAACTTCTCCCAGAACCCCTTGGTCTGCGGGATGTGCTGCTTGCGGTACTTGCCGAGGTAGCTGCCATCGGCGTCGATCACCGCGGCGGTGTTGTAGTAGATGCCCGGCTGGACGATCTCGTACATCGGCAGCACCATCACCATGCCGAGCTCCTTGGCGAGCGCCATGAAGCGCTGCGTCGTCGGCCCGTCGGGGATGTACTCGGTGTACTCGTAGTACTCGGTGTCCTGCACCTGGCAGAAGTACGGGCCGTAGAACAGCTCCTGGAAGCAGATGACCTGGGCACCCTGGGCAGCGGCCTCGCGGGCGTACTGCTCGTGCTTGTCGATCATCTCGGCCTTCGTGCCCGGCCAATCGGTCTGCACCAGTGCCGCGCGAACGGTGCGGCCCCCCGTCGACGTGTCGCTCATCCGCCGGATCGTAATGTTCCACCCTGGTGCTGACAATGGCGATATTGTGCCCGCACAAACCGTCACACGCCGTTCACAGGGATCGGCGGGAAAGGCCCGCGTGGACCTCGCATCGGTGATCTCGAACGGCATCGACGATCGCAGCGCGAAGGGCATCGCTGCGGCCATCGGACGGCTCGTGTCCTCCGGCGAACTGCAGCCGGGGAACCGGCTCCCCACGGTCCGCGAGCTGTCGCGGGTCCTCGGGGTCTCGCCCACCACCGTCAGCGAGGCGTGGCAGACCCTGGCCCTCGTCGGCGCGATCGACGCCCGCGGCCGTCAGGGCACCTTCGTCCGCCAGCCCACCGGGCCGGGCTCGCCCCGCCGCTACCGACGGGTCACCGAAGGGCCCGGCCACTTCACGCTCGACCTCTCCACCGGCACGCCCGACCCGGCACTGCTTCCCGACCTCGGCCCGGTCATCGCCCGGGTGAGCGGCCAGGCGCTCACCTCCAGCTACCTCGACCAGCCCGTGCTGCCCGCCCTCGACGAACGGCTGCGCGCCGGATGGCCGTTCCGGCCCGAGGAGCTCACCGTGGTCGACGGCGCGATGGACGCGCTCGACCGGGTGGCACAGGTGATCGTGCGGCTCGGCGATCGGGTCGTCGTCGAACACCCCACGTTCCCGCCGGTGCTCGACCTCCTCGAGCAACTCGGCGCGGTCACGATCGGCGTCGACGTCGACGACGAGGGCATGGTGCCGGAGCAACTCGCGGCGGCACTCGACCAGCGGCCGGTGGCGGTTTTCTGCCAGCCGCGGGCGCACAACCCCACCGGCGTCACGATGAGCCGACGGCGCGCCAAGGTGCTCGCCGATCTGCTCCAGCACCACGAGGCGCGGCCGATCATCGTCGAGGACGACCACTCCGGTGACATCGCGAGCGGCAAGCTCGTCAGCTTCGGGCAGCGCCTGCCCGCCCGCACCGTCCACGTGCGCAGCTACTCCAAGAGCCACGGCCCCGACCTGCGACTGGCCGCCGTCGGCGGCGCGGGCGACGTGATCACCGCGGTGGCGAACCGCCGCCTGCTGGGCCCAGGATGGAGCAGCCGCATCCTGCAGGCGGTGCTGCTCGAGATGCTCGACGACCCGGCCACGCTCGACGCGGTCGCATCGGCCCGCCACGAGTACGCGGCCAGGCGCAGCGCGATCACCTCCGTGCTCGACACCCACGGGGTGCCCTCCACGGGCAACGACGGCATCAACCTGTGGATGCGCGTGCGCGACGAGCGCTCGGCGCTGCTCACGCTCGCCGCGCAGGGCATCGGTGCCGCGCCGGGCGAACCGTTCCAGGTGCGCGGGGACGACCCGCACATCCGCGTCACCGTGGGGCTCGTGCCCACGACCGAGCAGCGCCTCGCCGGCCGTCTGGCCGAGGCCGCCAACCTGCAGCCCAACCGCTCCGGTCAGCGCTGAGGGCTCGGGCCGGCCACGGCCCTGGTCACATCGGGGACGACTTCACCAGCTCGTGAGCCATGGCGCACTCGGCGTCGAGCACACCCGGTGTGGTCGCGTCGAACGGACCGTCCGGGCCGATCACGCTGCCGAACAGCGCGAGCGGGAGCGGCTCGGCGTCGGCGTCCCACGGCACGCGCACGTCGGCGATCCTGGTCGACATCGTCGTGAACAACGCCTCGGGCAGCCGGCGGCCGCGTCCGGCGACCAGCCACGTGGGCACCTCGCTGCAGTAGGCCACGCTGGCCAACGCACGGGAACCGGGTGACGCGATGACCTCGCCCGGGCCGGCCGCCATCGCCTCGACGAGGACGACGTCAGCTGCCACGGCCGCGGCAGCAATGCCCGCTGCCGGCACGACCTCGGCCTCGATGTCGGCCCGCTGCAGCCGGCGGACGAACGAGCTGCCCTCGTCGTCGGCGTCGACCGCCAGCACCCGGATGTCGCCGCGACGCATGACCGCGTCGCCGATGAGATCCGGCCAGCCCACCACGCACACCGTGGCGTCGTCGGGGAGGAGGTCGAAGAGATGGTCCGGCGTGCGATCGTGCTCGACCTCGCTCGCGAGCTGATGAGCGGCGTCGAACGGCCGTGCCGAGGTGAGCAGCGACGAGCAGAACCACCACAGCGGGCCGCTCGTCGGATGGCGCTCGACGATCCGCCGACAGGCGATCACCAGCCCGGCCGGCTCGAACTGCAGACCGCGCAAAGCACCTGCGGTCTCGCGCACGAGCATCCGCTGGTCGCCACCCGACGCCCGAGCCACGTAGCGGAGACGTTCGATGGGATGCACGCCGCGAACCTAGTGGCGATCCCCCGACGGTGCATCGCCGCACCCCGGATCCGAGTCCCAGCCGACGGTCCGAGTCCCAGCTGTCGGTCCGGGTCCCCGCCGCGACCCGGGCGGCGCGTGGCACTCGGACCGCGTGCGGGTCATTCGACGACGAGGGTGAACACGACCTCTTCCGTGTCGTGGGTCTCGACCTCGAACTCGCCGGCCTCATCGGCCACGAAGGTGATCGTGACGTCCGTGCCCTCGTTCTCGAGGTCGTAGCCGTGGAGGTGGAACTCGTGCTCCTCGGCCGACGTGATGTGCAGCGACACGGTCGACCCCACCGGCACGGTCTGCGTGCCGGGCTCGGCGGCATCCGCGTCGATGTCGACCACGATCGCGTCGGCGGTCGGCGCCACGGTGCTCCCGGTCGAGTCGTGGTGATCCTCGTCGCCACCGCACGCAGCGAGGGCGAGGGAGGACAGGGCGACGGCAGCGAGGGCGCGACGAAGGGAGAGGCTCATGGCTCCCAGGTCGTCGCTCGGGAGCATCCAGTTCCCGGCGACACGACGCGAGTGCCACGAGCCACCCGGGTGGCCCCTGGGACTCGGACCGACAGGTGGGACTCCGAGCGGCAGGTAGGACTCGGACGGCATGAGCTGGGGGCGCGACCGGTCGGCTTGGTAGCTTGTCGCCCGTGGCCATGAATCCTTCGCCCGACGTCGTCCTCACCTCGCTCGACGGTGACGCCCGCCCGCTCGAGGAGTGGCTCACCACGTTCCACCTCGCGAGCGTGATCCTCGACCCGTTCACCAACGAGAGCGCCTGGATCCTGAAGACGGCGGTGCGCATCCTCGACGGCTTCCGCGGGTCCGATGCACGGGTCAACTTCGTGCTCACCTGCACCCGGGCCGAGGCCCGCGACTTCCTGGGTCCGCTCACCGACGACTTCCTCGTCTACTGCGACGCCGACCGCTCGTTCGTGAAGTCCCTCGGCCTCGCCCAGCTGCCCGCGTTCGTGTTCCTCCGCACCGACGGCACCGTCACGGCCGCCGCCGAGGGCTGGAACGCCACCGAGTGGCGCGGCGTCGCCGACGCGATCGCCGAGTCGTGCGCCTGGTCGCGGCCGAACCTGCCGGTCGCCGGCGACCCCGGCCCGTTCCACGGCACGCCCGCGCTCGCGGGCTGACCCGAACAGACGCGCCGGAGTCCACCACCGGTGCCGATCCCCGCGTCGGTCGCCGACCTCCCCGTCGTCGCCACCCTCGACGCGCTCGGCGTCGCCCTCGACGAGCAGTACGCCGCCGTCCTCGTCGCCGCGCCCGGTGCCGGCAAGACGACGGTGGTGCCCCTGTGGTTGCTCGACCAGCCGTGGCTCGGCGACCGTCGCATCGTCATGCTCGAACCTCGGCGACTCGCCACCCGCGCCGCCGCACAGCGGATGGCGAGCCTCCTCGGCGAGCCCGTGGGACGCACGGTCGGCTACCAGACCCGCGACGAGCGCCACATCGGTGAGCACACACGCATCGAGGTCGTCACCGAGGGCGTCCTCACCCGACGGCTACAGCACGACCCCGAGCTGCCGGGCGTGGCGATCGTGATCTTCGACGAGGTCCACGAACGCAACCTGCCCACCGACCTCGGCCTCGCGCTCGCCCTCGACGTTCGCGGCGCGCTGCGCCCCGACCTGCGCCTGCTCGCGATGTCGGCCACGCCCGACACCCGCAAGCTCGTGCACCTGCTCGGCGACGGCGCACCTGCGCCGGTGATCGAGAGCGCCGGCCGCGAGTACCCCGTGGAGATCCGCTCCCTGCCCCTCGCCAAGGGCATGCGCATCGAGCAGGCGGTCACCGAGGCGGTGCTCACGGCGCTGCGCGACGAGACCGGCGACCTGCTCGTGTTCCTGCCCGGCATCGGCGAGATCCGGCGCGTCGAGAGCAACCTCGCCGCACGGGTGCCCGACCACGTCGACCTGCGCCCGCTCGCCGGAGCGCTCCCCCTCGCCGATCAAGACCTGGCGTTGATGCCGTCCCCCGCCGGACGCCGCCGCGTCGTCCTCAGCACCGACATCGCCGAGTCGTCGCTCACCGTCGCCGGCGTCCGGGTCGTCGTCGACGCAGGGCTCGCCCGCGTCCCCCGCTTCGACCCGCGCTCGGGCATGACCCGGCTCACCACGGTCTCCACCAGCCGCGCCTCGGCCGATCAGCGTGCGGGCCGCGCCGGCCGCACCGAGCCGGGCGTCTGCTACCGGCTGTGGAGCAAGCTCGAGCAGAACACGCGCCTCGCCCACCTGCCGGCCGAGATCACCCAGGTCGACCTCGCCGGCCTGGCACTCGAACTCGCCGCGTGGCAGGCGACGCCAGAGTCGCTGCCGTTCCTCGACCCGCCGCCTGCCAAAGCGCTGCAGACCGCCCGACAGCTGCTGGTCGAGCTGGAGGCGCTCACGACGGCGGGCGCGATCACCGACGCCGGCCGTTCGATGCTCGGGCTCCCCGTGCACCCACGGCTCGCCCGCATGATCGTGTCCGCCCCGGTCAACCTCCAGCCGCTCGCGTGCGTGGTCGCCGCCATCGTCGACGAACGAGACGTGCTGCGCGGACGGGCAGACGAACTGCCGAGCGACCTCTCGTACCGGGTGCGTCTGGTGTGCGGCGACACCCGCGACGATCGGGCCGAGCGGCGCGTCGTGGAACGCGTGCGCGACCGGGCGCTCGACATCGCCCGACGGGCCCGCATCCGCGTGGTGCTGTCCGAGGTCGACGCCGCACATGCCGGCAGCGTGCTCGCGCTCGGCTTCCCCGATCGGGTGGCCGTGCGCCGCAGCCAGCTCGGACAGTTCCAGCTCCGCACGGGTGGCGGCGCATGGGTGAGCAAGGACGATCCGCTCGCCCGCGAACCCTTCGTGGTCGCGGCCGATCTCGACGGCAACCGCACGAGCGCACGCATCCGCCTCGCGGCCGGCCTCGACGCCGAGGAGCTCGAGATGGCGCTCGCCGACCACATCGACCGCCGCGAGACCCTGGTGTGGGACAAGCAGCGCAACGACCTCGTGCTCCGCGTGGAGACCCGACTCGGCAACATGACCGTGAGCGACCACAGTCGTGCCCCCTCCCCCGGCGCCGACACCACGGCCGCGCTCGTGGAGCGCGTCGTGGCGACTCGGCTGGCCGCGCTCGACATGCGCCTCGCCGACACGCTCCGGGCCCGCATCGCCTTCGTCCGACGCCGGTTCCCCGACGGCGGATGGCCCGACACGAGCGACAAGCACCTGCTGGCGACGATCGACGACTGGCTCGCCCCGTTCCTGCCGAACGCCACCGGCCGCAGCGACCTCGAACGGCTCGACGTGCCGATGCTGCTGTCGAACCAGCTCGGCTGGGACCAGCAGGTGCGCCTGTCCGAACTCGCCCCGGCGACGCTCACCACGGCCACCGGCCGACAGGTGCCGATCGACTACTCGCGCGACCACCCGACCGTGTCGGTGCGCGTGCAGGACATGTTCGGCACCTCGGTGCACCCCACCGTCGCCGACGGCACCGTGCCGGTGTCGATGGAACTCCTGTCGCCCGCCGACCGGCCGATCCAGATCACGAGCGACCTGCCCGGGTTCTGGGCGGGCTCGTGGGCGGAGGTGCGCAAGGAGATGGCCGGCAGGTACCCGAAGCACCACTGGCCGGTCGATCCGGCCGCCGCCCCACCGAAGCGGATGAAGGACCGCTAGACGCCCCGGCGGTCAGGCGGGCTTGGTCGCCACGACGATCGCCGACAGTCCGGCCGGCAGGTTCGTGCGACGCAACACCCACCGCTCGGCGCGGGCCATCGCCGGGAACACCCCGCCGAGTCCGCTCTCGTTGCGGCCCACGTCGCTCTTCTCGTCCTCCTTGCGCTCGACCAGCCCGATCACGGCGGCCGGCGGCACGAGGAACGAGTACGCCCCGGTGGCCCGCTCCACCTGGAGCCCGGCACCGACGGCCATGTCACGCATGTCGCCCACGCTGAACCGGCGGCCGGTGTGTGTGACTTCGTCGTGGCCGCGGCGCAGGCGGCGCACTCCCGGCTCCCACAGGCACACCACGCCACCGGGCCGGGTGACGCGGGCGAAGTCGCGCACGATCGCACCGGGGTCGGGGTTCATGCGATGGCAGAGCGCGGTCACGCACAGCACGGCGTCGAAGCTCGCATCGGCGAAGGGCAGCCGGTTCAGGTCGGCCTGTACGGGCAGCAGACCGTGGCCCACGATGCGACCGTCGGGCCCGGTACCGCCGTGGTCGTGGCGGGCGACCTCGAGCGCCATCGGTTCGAAGTCGGCGAGCACCGTGGTCGCGTAGCGCGTCATCCACCCGCCGGTCGCGCCCGTGCCGCCGCCGGCGTCGAGCACGAGCGGACGCCGACCCGGGTCGGTGTTCGCGCGTCGCTCGAGGTGCGGCACGAGCAGCTCGGCGAGCAGCAGCCGAGTGTTCCGATACCACCAGTGGCGGTCGCCGGCGTCGGCCATGCGGCGGTACTCGTCGGCGTCCATCGAGATCGAGTCTGGCATCCGCGCCGCGACCGGACGGGGTCATCTCGCCTACGATCGCTGGCCGTGTCCCAAGTCAACGTCGACATCGGCGCGCTCCGTGCCCGGGGCTGCGTGGTCACCGGTGGCCTGGGCTTCATCGGCTCCAACCTCGTGCACCGTCTCGTCGGCGAAGGGGTGCCGGTGCGAGTGGTCGACGCGAGGGTCGCCGAGCACGGCGCCGACCGGCGCAACGTGGAGGGGCTCGATGTCGAGGTGCTCGAGGCCGACATCGGCGACCCACGGGTGGCGGCCGTGTTGCGCGGCGTCAGCCACGTCTTCAACCTGGCCGGCCAGGTGAGCCACACGGCGTCGATGACCGATCCGGTCCGCGACCTCGAGCTGAACGCCATCACGCATGCACGGTTCCTCGAGATGCTGCGCGTGGAGAACCCGACGGCCCGCGTGGTCCACACCAGCACGCGGCAGGTGTACGGGCGCGTCGAGCGGCTCCCGGTGGACGAGGACACCGCAGCGCGACCGATCGACGTCAACGGCGTCGCCAAGCTCGCGGGCGAGCACCTGCACATGGTGTACGCCCATGCGCATCGCATGGCGATCACGTCGCTGCGGCTCACCAACGTCTACGGGCCTCGCCAACGTCTCACCAGCGACGAGCTCGGCTTCCTGCCCGTGTTCGTGCGCAAGGTGCTGCGGGGCGAATCGATCGAGCTGTTCGGCGGCGGCGAGCAGCGCCGCGACTGCCTGTTCGTCGACGACGTCGTCGACGCCATCCTCGCCGCAAGCGCGCCCGAGGCGAACGGTGCCGTCTACAACGTCGGCCACGTGTGCAGCCATTCGTTGAAGGAGATCGCGGACACGCTCGTGGGGCTCGCCGGCACCGGCAGTGAGGTGATCGCAACACCGTGGCCGCCCGTGCACCGCCGCATCGACATCGGCTCGTTCGAGACCGACAGCACGGCGATCCGCACCGCCCTCGGCTGGGCGCCGACGGTCGACCTCGCCGACGGGCTCCGCCGCACGCTCGACTTCTACCGGGATCACCCGTGGTACCTGTCGTCGACCTGAGCCGGCACGCGCCCGAGCTCGTCGCCCAGTACCTCGATCGGGTGCGCCAGGTGCTCGCTCGTGGCACCGTGCTGCTCGGCCCCGAGACCGAGGCGTTCGAGCGCGAGCTCGCGACCTGGGCAGGCGCACCGGGATCGGTGAGCGTGTCGTCGGGGGCCGGCGCCCTGCAGCTCACGCTCGCCGCGCTCGGCGTCGGCACGGGCGACGAGGTGATCGTGCCAGCATTCACGGCCGTCCCCACGGCGTCGGCGGTGTGCGCGCTCGGGGCCACCCCCGTGTTCGCCGATGTCGATCCGGCGACCGCATCGATCGACGCCACGGCGATCGACGACGCGCGCACCGACCGCACCAGGGCGGTGGTGGTCGTGCACCTCTACGGCCGGCCCGCGGCGCTGCCGCACACCGACCTGCCGATCGTGGAGGACGCGGCCCAGGCGATGGGGGCACTCGAACGCCACGACGCCTCGGCGGCCGTGGCCTACAGCTTCTACCCGACGAAGAACCTCGGCGGGATCGGTGACGGCGGGGCCGTCGTGTCGGCCGACGCCGACCTGCTCGAGCGAGTCCGTCGTTTGCGGGTGCACGGCATGACGCAGCAGTACGTGCACGAATGGGTCTCGCAGAACTTCCGCATGTCCGAGGTCGAGGCGGCATGGCTGCGGCTGGGCCTCCCCCTGCTCGACCGCAGGAACGAGGCCCGCCGGGAGGTGTCGAGCCGCTACCGCGCCGCGGCACCCGCACTGCGTTGGCAGGCCGACCACGAACGCCACGTGCACCACCTGTGCGTGTTCCGCACCGACGACCGCGAGCGAGCACGGGCGCGACTCGCCGAGCTCGGCGTCGGCACCGGCGTGCACTATCCCCTCGCCCTCACGCAACAGCCCGCGTATCGCCACCTCACGAGACGGCCGTGCCCCGAGGCCGAGGCGTGGGCGGACGAGTGTGTGTCGCTGCCCTGTTTCCCGCAGATGACCGCCGACGAGATCGACACCGTCGGCGCGGCGCTCGCCACGATCCACGACGAAGGCCTTGCATGAACGCACCGGTCTCCCGACCCTCGACCACGCACCGGCTGTCGTCGGTGTCGGCGATGTTCCCGTGCTACAACGATGCGGCGACGATCGGCACGCTCGTCGACGACGTCCACGCCGCGCTCGCGCCACTCGTCGACGAACTCGAGGTGATCGTCGTCAACGACGGCTCGGCCGACGACTCACGAGTGGTTCTCGACGCCCTCGCCGTCGATCGACCATGGCTCCGACCGATCCATCACGAGCGCAACCGCGGCTACGGCGGGGCGTTGATCACCGGCTTCACGGCCGCCCGCCACGAGTGGATCTGGTACACCGACGGCGACGCCCAGTACGACGCGTCGGAAGCCGCGCTGCTGGTGCCGCTCGCGACGGACGACGTCGACGTGGTGCAGGGCTACAAGCTCGGTCGCGGCGACTCGTGGTACCGCAAGGTGATCGGTCGCACCTACCACCACGCGGTCAAGCTCCTGTTCGGGCTGCCCGTTCGCGACACCGACTGCGATTTCCGCATGTTCCGCCGCCGACTGTTCGTCGACCGACCGCTGACGTCGACGAGCGGCGTGATCTGCGTCGAGATGATGCGCCGGTTCACCGAGCAGGGCGCCCGTTTCGTCGAGGTCCCGGTGCACCACTACGCCCGTCCGTCGGGCCGGTCACAGTTCTTCCGGCTGCCGGCGATCGCGCGCAGTGCGCGGCAGCTGCTGCAACTCTGGTGGCGCATCGTCGTGAGGCATCGATGACGGCCGATGCGTCACCTACCCGGCGACCGACCCCGACGCAGGTGTCGATCGCCGTACTCGGCATCGCCGTCGTGATCTTCTGGTACGTCGGCCGTCACCAGTGGTTCATCCGCGACGACTGGGCGTTCGTGCTCACCCGCCGGGCGATGCGCGAACAACTGGGAGTCGGCGACTGGTTGTTCACGGCTCAGGACGGCCACTGGATGACCCCACCCCTGCTCGTGTACTGGCTGATCGAGCAGGTGTTCGGCATCGGCTCCTATTGGCCGTTCCTCGTCGCGAACATGGCCCTGCACGTGGCGGCGGTCCTGCTCGTACGGGAGCTGTCGAGGCGTGTGGGCGTGAGCGAGTGGACCATCGTCGTCGTCTGCACGCTCCTGCTCGTGTTCGGCAGCGGGTGGGAGAACATCGTGTTCGCCGTACAGGTCACCTACAACCTGTCGCTCGTCGCGTTCTTGGCCCATCTCGTGCTCGTCGACCACGAGGGCCCGGTGGACCGGCGCGACGTCGCCGGCGCGGTGGTGGGCGTCGTCGGGGTCAGCTCGAGCGCGTTCGGACCGTTCTTCGCTGTCGGCGTGTTCGCAGTCCTGTGCTGGCGGCGCCGGTGGACAGCGGCGGCGGTCGCGGTGCTGCCCCAGGCGGTGCTGTACAGCTGGTGGCTGTTCACGTGGGGGAGCGATCCGGCGGGCGACGAGGGCCGGCCGTCGGTGACAGGCGCCCTGAAGTTCACGCGGTTGGCGCTCACGGCAACGACGAGTGCGCTGGCCGGCCAGGTGCTGCTGGCCGGCGCGGTCGTGCTCGGCCTCTGCGTCGTGGTGCTCGCGACGCCGATGGCGCTGCGCTCCAGATCGATGGTGACCGTGCTCACCGCGCTGCCGGCGCCGGTGATGCTGGCCATCGGTTGGCAGCGAGCGGGATCGGGACTCTGGTCGGCGACATCGTCACGCTACGTGTACATGCTCGCGATGATCCTCGCCGTGCCGTTCGGACTCGCAGTCGATCAGCTGACGCGTATCCATCCGCGGGCGCTCGCTCTCGGCTGGGCCGCACTGTTCGTCTCGCTGGCCCTGAACGTCCGATTGCTCGTGGCGAACGCCGACGATTGGGCCGATCGTTCCGCCGACGCTCGTCGTACCTTCGAACTCGTCGCAGGATCGCCCTCGGTGTCGGGCGCCGACCCCGCACTCGTGATGGTGTTGTTCGATCCAGATGTCACCGTCGCATGGCTCCCGTTCCTCCAGGAGGAGGGCGTCATCGCGCCGCGACCGCCGACCACACCGGACGAGGTCGAGCTGGTGCGGGCGGTCCTGGCCGGCACGCCACGCCCCTGACCACGTCGGCACGGGGGGCGCCACCATCTCGCGATCCGATCAGGCAGGTGCCTTCACCAACTGTTCGGCGATGTCGCCCGCCCAGGCATCGATGGCCTCCCAGTTCCGGAAGTCACCGTCGGGCGCACGGACGGCCGCAACGATCGCCCGTTCGGCGAAACCGAGCACGCTCTTGTCGAGCCTGCCGCTGAACAGTTCGTGGCCGCGTGCGTGCACCTCGTCGACGAGGTGGCGGACGTCGACCGCATCGTGGTCGGGCTGCGCGGGACTGCCGAGCGGGCCGGACGAGAACAGCCAAACGGGTCGGTGCTCGGCCTGACGACCCACCTGGTGCACGAGGTCCTTGCCCTGTGCGAGCCAGTGACCGGCGTACACCCCGCTGCCGAGCACGAAGGCCTCGAAGCGTTCGACATGGGTGACCTCGTTGGGTTCGAGCACGGTCACGTCATGGCCCGCCGCGGAGAGTCGGCGACCGATCGCCTCGGCGATCTCCGCCGTCGCCCCGTGCTTGCTCGCTGCGCTGACCAACACCTTCATCCGACCGCTCCCTTCCTCCGAACGCCCGCTGCGAGGCCGTTCACCGTGATCGCCCTCCGTGCGCTCGACCTCCAGGGTCACCCAGGTCGTGCGCGGCAACCAGGGACCATCGACCCGATTCGACCCGATTCGACCCGAATGCGATCCGAATGCGATCCGATGCCCTCCCGACGGCAGACGCCCGGCCGGTCGAGCCGTGGCACTCGCGTCCGACGGCCACGGATGCGTAGCCTGCAGTCATGACCGACTTCGCGTTCACCGAGCTCCTCCCCCTCGGCCACGACGACACCCCGTACCGCCTCGTGTCCACCGACGGCGTCGCGGTCGTCGATACCCCGCTCGGCCCGTTCCTGCAGGTGTCGGCGGAGGCCATCACGCTGCTCACGCAGGAGGCGATGCGCGACATCGCCCACTTCCTGCGCCCGGGCCACCTCCAGCAGCTGCGCAACATCCTCGACGATCCCGAAGCCAGCGACAACGACCGATTCGTCGCGCTCGACCTGCTGAAGAACGCGAACATCGCGGCCGGCGGGGTGCTGCCGATGTGCCAGGACACGGGCACGGCGATCGTGAAGGCGAAGAAGGGCCAGTACGTGCACACCGGCGGCGGCGACGAGGCCGCGATCGCCCGTGGCGTGCAGAACACCTACCTCACGTCGAACCTGCGCTACAGCCAGATGGCGCCGCTCACGATGTACGACGAGAAGAACACCGGTACCAACCTGCCGGCCGAGATCAAGATCAGCGCGATCGACGGCGAGGCGTACAAGTTCCTGTTCATGGCCAAAGGCGGTGGCAGCGCGAACAAGAGCTACCTGTTCCAGGAGACCAAGGCGCTCCTGAACGAAAAGACGCTGCTGCCGTGGCTGTTCGAGAAGATGAAGACCCTCGGCACGGCGGCCTGCCCGCCGTACCACCTCGCCGTCGTCATCGGTGGCACGTCGGCGGAGTTCGCCGTCGAGACCGCCAAGCTCGCCAGCACCCGCTACCTCGACTCGCTGCCCACCGAGGGCTCGACACTCGGGCACGGATTCCGCGACCTCGAGCTCGAGCGCAAGGTGCTCGAGCTGTCGCAGCAGACGGGCATCGGCGCCCAGTTCGGCGGCAAGTACTTCTGCCACGACGTCCGCGTCATCCGACTCCCCCGCCACGGTGCCAGCTGCCCGGTCGCCATGGCAGTCAGCTGCTCGGCCGACCGTCAGGCGCTCGGCAAGATCACGCGTGAGGGAATCTTCCTCGAGCAGCTCGAGACCGACCCGGCCCGGTTCATGCCCGACGTCGAGGCCCAGCACCTCGCCGAGGGCGACGCCGATCAGGTCGTGCAGATCGACCTCACCCGCCCGATGGACGAGATCCGCGCCACGTTGAGCAAGTACCCGGTGAAGACCCGGGTGATGCTCACCGGACCGATGGTCGTGGCCCGCGACATCGCCCACGCCAAGCTCAAGGAACGCCTCGACGCCGGCGACGGTCTGCCCCAGTACATGAAGGACCACTGCGTCTACTACGCCGGCCCCGCCAAGACCCCCGACGGCATGGCGAGCGGCTCGTTCGGCCCCACGACGGCAGGTCGCATGGACAGCTACGTCGACGAGTTCCAGGCGGCTGGCGGCAGCTTCGTCATGCTCGCCAAGGGCAACCGGTCGCGTCAGGTGACCGAGGCCTGCAAGGCCCACGGCGGGTTCTACCTCGGGTCGATCGGCGGCCCCGCGGCCCGCCTCGCGCAGGACTGCATCACCAAGGTCGAGGTCCTCGAGTATGCCGAGCTCGGCATGGAGGCGGTGTGGAAGATCGAGGTGCAGGACTTTCCCGCGTTCGTCGTCGTCGACGACAAGGGCAACGACTTCTTCGACCTGGTGAACAAGCCCTTCGGCGGCGGCGCGGGCGGCGCGACGCCGGTCAACCTGCACTGACCGCTCGGCTGCAGCGGTCTGGCGGCCCCTTCGAACCTGCGGGTACGTAGTCGACGACCGGGTTGCGTACTCGGCTACTCATCCCCGTCCGACCGCGCCGGCGCACGATGGCTCCATCGAGACAACGGGGCGGCCGCGTCCGCCCGTGAGCACCGAGGAGCACCGATGGGTCTGTTGAAGACGATGAAGGACATGACCCGGCCGATCGGCACCGAGTTCCGGGGCCTCGCCCAGGCGGAGATGATCCGTGCCAACGTTGCGAGGTACCAGTCGGCCCACCGGATCGACCAACCCGCGGTCGCGTGCATCGAGCCGCCCTCGTCGGCACAGACCGCAGCGGCGGCCGGCGCCCAGCTGCTCGCACCGATCGCCGGCGTCACCGTCGATCAGTACGTGCGGGTGTGCAAGGGCATCGCCGCCTACAACTACGACCAGAGCATGCTCCCGATCGTGGCCGCCGAGCTCGGCATCGCCGCCGACGCGTGGGCGATGGCCGCCGCCGGTTTCAACGCCCGAGTGAGCAACAGTCCGGCCTTCGCGCGCCACTTCAATGCCCTGTACCGCGGCTGCTGACCGGCTGCTGACCGGCTGCTGACCGACCTGCTGACCGGCTGCTGATCGGTCCTCGTGGGCGTCGTCAATACACGAACGCGCCGACCACCTGTTGGAGGTCCGCAGCCATCCTGCTGAGCTCGACCGCTGCCGCTCGACTGTCAGTCGCACCGCTCGCGGCGCCCTGAGCCGACGCGCTCACACGATCCATCCGCTCGGTGATGTCCTGGGCAGCGCCACTCGCCACCTGCGCGCTGTGAGCGATCTGGCTGGTCGTGGCCGCTTGCTCCTCCACCGCCGCAGCGATGGTGTGCTGGTACTCGGCGATCTCGTCGATGACCTTCACGATCGCCGCGATCGACTCGATCGAAATCGCGATGTCGGCCTGGATCGCTTCGATCTTGGTGGTGATGTCCTCCGTCGCCCGAGCCGTCCCCGACGCGAGCTCCTTCACCTCGTTGGCCACCACGGCGAAGCCCTTGCCCGCCTCACCGGCGCGAGCTGCTTCGATCGTCGCGTTCAGTGCCAGCAGGTTGGTCTGCTCGGCGATGCCGTTGATCACCTTGACGATCGCACCGATCTCGTTCGACCGGTCGCCCAGCTGCACGACCCGCTCTTGGCTCGATCGTGCCGCGTTGACCCCGCCGTTCGCGATCTCAACCGCATCGCTCGAGCTGCGGGCGATCTCGCGGATCGCCGACGAGAGTTCCTCGATGCCGGCCGACACCGTCTCGACGTTGCGCGCCACATCGCTCGAGGACGACGACGACAGCTCCAGCTGATGTGCGGTCTCGGCCACGTTGTCGTCCATGTTGCCGGCGACGACCTGCAGCTCCTCCGCAGCCGCTGCCAGCGCACCAGAGCTGCCGGCGATGCGTCCGATGTTGCTCCGGAGGTCTGCGAGCACCTTGGCGAGCGCCACCCCCATCCGACCGATCGAGTCGTCTCCCGACACGGTGACGGCGACGGTGAGATCGCCGTTCGCCGCTGCGGCGAGCGACAGGAGCATCTCGTCGACCTTGTGCTTCAACTCCTCCGCACGAGCCAATTCGCGCTGCTGTGCCTCGAGCTGGTGCTGCTCGACCGCGCGGAGCTCCGCGTCCTTCTGCCGATCGCGCTCGGCCTGTGCCGCCGTCTCCCGTTCGAGGCGGAGCTGCTCGTCGAGCGTGGCGTTCAGCTGGGTCGCCAAGGCCGCGAACTCGTCGCGAGTACCGATCGACACCCGTTCGTCGAGGTCGCCGGTGGCGGCGCGACGCAGCACCCGGCGCATCTCGGCGACCCCGGCGCGGGTCGTCACGAACAATGCGGCGAAGAGCCACAGCGCGACGACGACGGCGATGCCGCTGAACCACATGGTCACCCGACGCTGATCGGCGAACCGCTCGACCCGCACGGCGATCAGCCGGTCGAGGGCGTCGCTCGCAGCGGCGCCGAGGAGCGAGACATCGTCGACGAGGAACTGCAGCCCCGCCGCACCGGTGGCAACGGCGACGGCCTCCCCGGTCGAGAGGCGAACGGCCTCCATCTCGGCGGCGATCGCCTCGTCCGCGGTCGCCCCGACGGTCTTCGCCAGTCCGGCGTCGATCGCTGCGGCCGCATCGTCGATGCGCACCTGTTGGATCGCTGCCTGCGTCGCCTGCTCCGGGGTCGTGGGCAGTGACGCCAACGCGAGCCGTGCGCCCGCAGCGGCCATGAGCGCGGGAGCCTTCGTGGTGGCGATGTCCATCAGGTAGTAGGTGTCGAGGTCGGGGTCGAGCGTCAGGTTCGACGCGTCCGCGACGCCGGCGATCAGCACCGTCGTGGCGGCGATTTGCTCGCTCCAGACATCGAACGCAGCGGCAGGGTCGGCCGCAGGGGCGTCGAGCGCGGCGATGATCGACGCCGACAGGTCGTCCCACGATCCAGTCACTCCGAGCTCGGCGGCTGCGCCGGTGTCGGTGACGTCCTGGACGGCCTCGAGCGAGGCGAGCACATCGTCGGACGCGACGGCTCCGCCGGCGCTCACCGCGGTGCGGGCGTCGACGAGGACGGTCTCCAGGGCGAACAGTGGCTCGACGACGTCGAGCCCGAGGCGCTCGCGCGCGCTGAAGTCTTCGTTCGTCTGCTGGACCTCGACGTAGCGCTGCACCACGAACCCCAACGGCGCCGCCAGCACCACGGTGATCAGGGCGAACTTCCAGGCGAGGCTGAGACGGCCGAGCAGCCACGCCGGCATCGCCAGCCCCAGGCCGCCCGGTCGGCGGACGCGGTCGGGCTCGTCCTGCGCCGCTGGCGCCGGCGGCGGCACCGTCGCGCGCGGCGTCGGCGCGGGCGGCGACGTCTCCTCGGCGGTGAACTCCAGCGTCGTCATGTTCGAGCTCCTGTGGCCTGAGACCGGCGCAGGCCGGTCCATCAGCAGGAATCGTTCCAACGCGGATCGATTCGTCCAGGAAGCGCAGGCGGTCGGTGCCGAACCGCCCGACTCGCGATCGCCGCCGGCCGCCCTGTCAGGCGTCGAGCTCGCTCAGGAGTTCGGTCGACGCCAGATCGACCACTGCTTGGAAGTGGCGCGAGGCGAGGGTGTCGACGAGTGCCTTGCCTCGCTCGTTGGCGAGATCGAACGTCGCGCCGACGAGCACGGCGGTCGAGCAACTCGTGAGGTGCCCGAAGCGGTAGTCGTGCCACAGGGTCTCGAGCGGGTAGTCGGTGATGCCCCGCTCGACGAGACGTGCGTGGTAGGTCTCCACCAGTTCACGCTCGTTGGCCCGTCGATCCTCGATCGTGAGCGATCCGCCGAGGAAGTAGCAGAGGTCGTAGATGCCGGGGCCGCGACCGATGCCCTGCCAGTCGATGACGACCACCGGTTCGTCGCGGTTGTCGGTGTCGAAGAAGAGGTTGTCGACGCGGTAGTCCTGGTGCAGGAGCGTCCACGGCCACTCGGCGATCTTGTTCATCACCCGCCAGAAGTTCGTCGAGATGAGCTCGCCGGCCTCGGCGCCGCCGGTCGGCAGCGAGCCGGCGAACTTCGCGTTGAACCCCATCCACAGGGTGGGCCACATCTGCGCCAGCCCTTCGATGCGGGCGTGCACGACGCTCGGCACCCAGTCCATCTGTGGCGTCTGCACCTTGCCCCACCAGCCGGCGTGCAGATCGGCCATGGTGAGCACGGCATCACGGGCCATGGCCACGCTCACGCCCTCGACCTGGTCGCCCATCACGAGGTGGCCGAGGTCCTCCATCACGACGACGAACTCGGCGGTGCCGCTGACGATGTCGGCGAGGAACACCCGCGGCGTGCGCACCGTGGTGTGGGCGTCGAGCTCCTTCATGAAGCGGATCTCCGCCTCGTACATCCCGAGGCCGACGCCCTGGGCGCGGTTCTCCTCGAACGGCGAGGGCGACTTCACGATCACGCTCGCCGGTGCAGTGCCGGCGTCGCCGGCGTAGGACAGGCGGATGCGGGCGAGCTCGCCCATCACGCCGACACCGGCGCCGAGCGGCTCGAGCTCGATCGAGGACACCGAGGATCCAGCGGGGAGCGCACCGGACAGGTGCAGCACCTCGCTCATCCACTCGGCGGTGACGGCGGCGGGGTTGGCGGGGATCGAGATCGACGACATGGAGCGGGAGACTAGAGGTCGCCCGCCAGTTCTCCGAGACGGAGCTCACCGTCTCGCGTCTGACCACCGAGTTCGAGGAAACGCTCCATGGCGCGTCGGGTGCCCGGCCCGCCGAGCGTGCCGTTGAACGCACCGCCCTCGAGCAGCAGGTCCTCCTCCACCCCCTTCTCGGCACGGACGACGGCAGCCTTTGCCGCGCCGACTGCGTGAGCCGGGAACCCGGCGATGCGGCGAGCCAGGCGATGGACGAACGGCCACAGCTCGTCGGGAGGCAGCGCTCGGTTCACCCATCCCCACGCCTCCGCGGTACGGGCGTCGACGTCGTCGCAGCCGAGGATCACCTCGAGCGCACGGCTGCGCCCGATGAGGCGCGGCATCCGAGCCGTGCCGCTGCCGCCAGGCAGGATGCCGAGCGCGACCTCGGGCTGGCTGAACACGGCCCCGGGATGGTCGCCGCTCGCCAGCGCGGCGAAGCGCATGTCGAAGCTGAGCGCGAGCTCGCTGCCGCCACCGCCGACGCGCCCTTCGATCACCGCGATCGTGGCCTTCGGCATCGTCCGGAACGCCTCACACATCTCGTGATACGCGTTCAGCTCGGTCGGCTCGGGCGAATCGGTGGGGAACGTGAGGATCGCCGCCACGTCGAAGTGGGCGATGAAGAACTCGGGGTTCGCACTGCGGAACACGACGACACGGACGGCGGGGTCGGCGGCGAGCCGCTGGGCGAGCAGCGCCGTGTGCAGGAACAACTCGACCGTGAACAGGTTGATCGGCGGGCTGTCGATGGTGACCGTCGCGATGCCCTCGTCGAGGCCGCTGCCGATCTCCACGACCAGCCCCGGGATGCCCTCGTATCCGGACGTCGCGTCGCCCTGCCCTGCGTCGATGTCGGCTGTCTCGCTCATGTCGTGACAGTACGTCGGCACGTGCGGGTCGGCGCTCAGCGGAGCAGTTCGGCGATCCTCGCCGCCACCGCCGGCGGCACGACGTCGTCACGGTCCCGCAGGCCACCGAGCACGTCGCAGGCCGCCACCAGCGAGGCGTACAACGGTGGGCAGGTGGGGCAGGTCGCGAGGTGCGACTCGACCACGTGCCGTTGCTCGGCGGGCAGCTCGTCATCGAGGTAGTCGGACACCAGCTGTCGCGCGTCCCAGCACCGCATCGGTACCCCCTCCAGGTGTCGTCGTCGTTCGGCCCCGTCGGCCAACGACGTCGTGAACATCATCCGACCGCGACGCAGCCGTTGTTTCGCCGCGGGCAGGCCGACGTCGAGCTCGGCGGCGATCTCCGCCACCGTCCAACCGACCATGTCGTGGAGCACGACCGCGCTGCGGTAGTGGAACGGCAACCTGGCCAGTGCGTCTTCGATCTCGTGTCGTTCGAGCGCAGCCGTGGCGAGAGCGGCGGGATCGACGCTGTACGCGTCATCGCTCCATCGTTGCTCCACCTCGTCCGCCACCAGCTCTCGCGCCGACCGGCGAGCGCGATCGATGGCGAGGTGGTGGAGGATGCGGTGCATCCAGGTGCGCAGACTCGACTCGCCCCGGAACTGCTCGGCCGCCGCCAGGGCGCGGGCGAAGGTGTCCTGCACGAGATCCTCCGCCAGGGCCTGGTCGTTGGTGAGCGACCGGGCGAACCGCAGCAGGTCCTCGGTCAGCGCCGGCGCGTCGTGCGCCAGCGTGGCGATCAGCGCTTGGCGGGCTGGATCTTGCACGTGTTCACGCCCACCAGCTTGTAGAGCGGACAGGTGCCGACGGCGCCGGTGACGGCCATGATCGCGGCGACCGCGAGCAGGACGATGCCGCCGACGCTGCCGGCACCGACGACGAGGGCGACGACGAGTGCCGCGGCGGCGACGACGAAGCGGATGATGCGATCGGTGGAGCCGACGTTGTGGGTCATGGCGATGCCTCCTGGCGAGTCCTCGACGGCGGGCCGCTCGAGGTGGTCGGATCCGGATGATCCGACATGCACACAGACGAACGAAGGCCGCGGAGGGATACCGACGTCGCGGACATGTCTTCCCGATGGCTCGCCGGCTCGCGGCGACGGGCGATCAGACGAACTCGCGCAGGACGGCGCGAGTGCGCTCGTTCTCCTCGGGGCTGCCGGGGAACACACCTGCGTTCAGGTCGGTGACCCCCACGGAGGCGACCTCGTGCAACTGGTCGCGCACCTCGGCCTCGGTGCCCACGATCGCGAGTTCCTTCGGACCGGAGACGCCCTCGATGTCCATCATCGCTCGGTAGCTCGGCAGGGAGTTGTAGACCGCGAACACCTGCTCGGCGCGGGCTCGTGCGGCGTCGACGTCGTCGGTGACACAGACCGGGAGTGCGGCGACCACGCGCGGCTCGGGCCGACCGGCGTCGGCCGCCGCCTGGCGGAGCGTCGGCACGGTGTGCTCGCGCAACGTCTTCACGCCGACGCACCAGGTGGAGGTGCCATCCGCGAGTGCACCGGTGACGCGGAGCATCTGGCTCCCGAGCGCCGCGACCAGCACGCTCGGCCGTGACCCACCGGCCACGGTGACGGCGCCCTGGACGCGGTAGTCGTCGCCCTGGAAGCCGACCGGCTTGCCCTCGAGCAGCGGCATCATCACCGACAGGTATTCACGCAGGTGCCGCACGGGCTTGTCGAACGAGAGTCCCCACATCATCTCCACGACGATCTGGTGCGACAGACCGATGCCGAGCGCGAGCCGACCGCCGCTGGCCGCCTGCACCGTCAATGCCTGCTGCGCGAGCATCATCGGGTGCCGCGGGTAGGTGGGCACGACGGCCGTGCCGATCTCGATGTCGGGCACCTCGCGCCCGACGATCGCGAGCGCGGTGAGCGCGTCGTGGCCGAAGATCTGCGGCACCCAGTAGGTGTGCAGGCCGTCGGCGGCCACCTGTCGAGCTTCGGCGACGACCTGATCGATCGTCCCGTCGTTGATCGCGTTCCCCATGGTCCCGATGCGCATGACCCGCACCGTAGCCGCCTGCCAGGGCGGCCGGTTCAGCGACGCGAACGG
>CAUJET010000144.1 GCA_963169665.1 Actinomycetota bacterium
GCGCCGAGCGCCGCGGGCACACCGGCGGAGACCGACTGGTGCGGCCGGCGGGCAGCGACGAGGCCGCCGACCCGGCCGAACAGCACCATGGCCGCGGGGCCGACGAACGGTCGTCGGCGCGCGAGTGCGCCGACGACGAGGCTCAGCGCGGCGATGACCGTCACGATGCCGACCCGCAGGGCGAGCTTGTCGTTGGTGCCGAACAGGTCGATGGCGAGCGTCTTCAGCCACTTCGGGGTGTGATCGATGAACTCGCTGCCCACGGCGTTCAGCGGTGAGTCGACGTCCATGATCGCGGCGACCACGAGGCCGGTGGCGACCGCGGCGGCACCGGCGAGGAAGCCGCTCAGCGGCCCCGCCCAGCGGGGCGCAGGGGCGCTCTGGCGAGTGGGTGCGGTGGGATCGATCTCGGGCGGATCGATCGCCGGGGGGTCGAGTTGGATGGTCATGAGGCTGATCCGTTCGCAGAGGGGGGTGCAGATGGGGAGGGCGAGATCGAGACGGTGGGGAGCGCGACGTGGACGGTGCCGCCCGGCCCGTCGCCCAGCGAGATCCGGCCGCCGTGGGCGGTGACGATCGCCTTGCAGATGGCGAGGCCGAGGCCGGTGTTGCCGGTGCGGGCGTTGCGCGACGGATCGGCCCGCCGGAACGGCTCGAACGCCTGCGCACGGAACTCGGTGGGGAAGCCGGGCCCGTCGTCGCGCACGGTCAGGTGCACCTCGTTGCGGTTGGCGCCGACCAGCAGATCGACGTGACCGCCGTTCGGGCTGTGGCGGATCGCGTTGTCGACCAGGTTGCGCACCACGCGGGACAGCTCGAGGGGGCTGCCACTCACGTGGGCGGGGCCGTCGGCGCGCAGGCCGAGGGTGATGCCCTTCGCTGCGGCCAACGGACCGAGGGCTTCGACGCATTCGTCGGCGAGTTCGGCCAGCGACAGCCGTTCGACGGTCGACGACGCGTGACCCGATTCGAGGCGGGAGAACTCGACCAGCTGATCGAGCATGCCGTCCATGGCGCGGACCTGGCTGAGCAGGGTGGTGATCGCCGCCCGAGGGTCGGCCGTGACGCCGTCCTCGATGCTCTCGAGCGACGCCCGCATCGCCGACAGCGGGGTGCGCAGATCTGGGCCGCGGCTGGTGATGTGGTGCTGGCGGGCGGCGCCGGCGGCTTCCCGCTCGCCGGCCGCAACGGCGAGCGACTCGACCATCGTGTCGATCGCGGTCGCCGTGGTGCCGACCTCGTCGGCTCGCCGGATGCCGGTTCGAACCGTCAGGTCGCCGTCGGCGACCTGGGCCGCCACGTGGCCGAGGCGGTGGAGGTCGCGTGCGAGCGGTCGGGTGAGCTGGCCGCCGACGATGAGGGCGATGCCGGACGACACGAGCAGCACCACCAGGAACAGTCGGTAGTCGCGGCTCGACACGAACATGGCGTTGGACGCGGCCGACGAGGAGACGGCACCGAGCGCGAGCGAGCACAGCGCGACCGTGAGCCCCACGCCGGCCACGCTGGCCCGGGTCGACACCCACCGGGCGAGCAGCGGGGTGATCGCGGCGGCCAGCAGCGCGGGGCCGACGATCACGATCCACAGCCGGAAGCGGTCGTCGGCGGCGGGCTGCACGAGCAGTTCGGCGAGCGCGATGGCGACGACCACGAGGACGCCGAGCGCCACGAGGAGTCGCCGGGTCGTCCCCGCCGGGGCGGACCGATCCGGTGGGGTCAGGGTGCTGTCGGTCACGGTGGTGCTGCTCATGGCTCGAACCGGTAGCCGACGCCCCACACGGTGGCGATCCAACGGGGCTGTTCGGGATCGCGTTCGATCTTGTTGCGCACGCGACGCACGTGGACGGTGACCGTGGCGGGATCCTGGTAGTCGGGGGAGGAGTCCCACACCGCGACGAGCAGCTGTGCACGCGAGAACACCTGGCGCGGATGCGATGCGAGGTGGGCGAGCACGTCGAACTCCTTCGCCGTGAGCGCGATCACGTCGCCGCCCACCCGCACCTCGCGAGCGGCGAGGTCGATGGTGAGGTCGTCGAAGGTGAGCACTGCGTTGCCGGTGGGTGCGCCGGACCGGCGGAGCACACTGCGCACCCGGGCCACCAACTCCCGCGGGGAGAACGGCTTCACGACGTAGTCGTCGGCGCCGAGTTCGAGGCCGAGCACCCGGTCGGTCTCGTCGGTGCGGGCGGTGAGGAGGATGACCGGCACCCGGTCGCCGAGCTCGCGCAGCACGTCGAGGCCCGACCTGCCGGGCAGCATCACGTCGAGCACCACCAGATCGGGGCGAAAGCTCTCGATCGCCGCAGCGACCTCGTCGCCGTCGCCGACCTCCTTCACGACGTAGCCGTCGCGTTCGAGGTAGCGCGCGACGACGTCGCGAACCGTCGGTTCGTCGTCCACCACGAGCACTCGTTGTGCGGCCATGCAGGAACCATACGGAGCCGACCCCCCGGTTGGAAGCGGATCGAGGGTGAGTTTCGTGGATGTTTCCCGGGTGGTCCGAGGGCGGTCAGAACCGTCGCGGAGGCTGGTCACTGCACCGATCGGTGCTCCGAACCACCTCACCCGAACCACTTCACCCGAACTACTTCAGGAGAACCCGTGAACATCACCACCGTGTCCCGAACGACCCGGCGCCTCGCCGCCGGCAGCCTCCTCGCGCTCACCGCTGCAATCGGCCTCGCCGCCTGCGGCGACGACGAGCCCGCTGAGCAAATGGAAGAGCAGATGGAGGACACCGGCTCCGACGTCATGACCGAGACCACCGAGGCGATGACCGACACCACCGAGGCGATGATGGGGGAC
>CAUJET010000145.1 GCA_963169665.1 Actinomycetota bacterium
GCCGGCGACGTCGACCCGCACGTCTGGCTCGATCCCAGCCGGATGATCACGATGGTCGGTGCGATCACCGAGGCGTTCGCCGCGGCCGACCCCGGCAACGCCGACGCCTACGCCGCGAACGCCGAGCGGTATCTCGCCGACCTGCGCGGGCTCGACGGCGAGTACCGCAGCGCGCTGACCGACTGCCGTTCCCGTGTCGTCGTCACCAGCCACCGGGCGTTCGGCTACCTGGCCGACACCTACGACCTTCGCCAGATCCCCATCGCCGGCATCTCCCCGGAGGTCGAGCCCGATCCACGGACACTGGAGGCGATCGCCGCCGAGGCGGAAGCGGAAGGGGTCACCACGATCTTCCTCGAGTCGATCGCCCCGCCGGAGCTGGCCGAGACCGTGGCACGGGAGATCGGTGCCGAGCTCGATCTCCTCGACCCGATCGAAGGGCTCACCCAGGAGCAGCTCGACGATGGCGAGACCTATGCGTCGATCATGCGCGACAACCTCGGGCGACTCGTCACCGGTCTCGGCTGCGGCGCATGAGTGGAGCCGAGCACCAGTGGTGCGAGCACCCGGTCCTGCGCGTGTCCGGCGTGTCGGTCACCTACCCCCCCGCCTCGACCGTTCTCGATGATGTCTCCTTCGAGGTCGTCCCCGGTGAGCTGGTCGCCGTCGTCGGGCCCAACGGAGCTGGCAAGTCGACGCTGTTCAAGGCGATCAGCGGCCTGGTCGCACACGAGGGGAACGTCGAGCTCGGCGGCATCCATTGCCACCACCAGCGCGATCGGCTCGGTGCCGCCTACATCCCGCAACGATCCGACCTCGATCACGACTTTCCGATCACCGTCGGCCAGCTGGTGCTGGCGGGCCGTCGACGGTTCCTCCGCCTCGGTCAGCGACCGGGTCTGCGGCATCGCGAGGCCGCGAGCGACGCACTCGAACGCGTCGGGCTCACCCACCTCGCACGACGACCACTCTCGACCTTGTCGGGCGGTCAGGCCCAGCGAGCGTTCCTGGCGCGTGCCCTCGCGCAAGAGGCACACCTGATCCTGCTCGACGAGGCACTCAGCGGCGTCGATCAACCCCGCACCGAAGGTCTGCTCGACCTCTTCGCCGATCTCGCGGGTTCGGGTACCTCGCTGCTCATCGCGACCCACGACCTGTCGCTGGCCCGTCGTCGGTTCACCCGCTGCCTCGCGATCAACCGAGGACTCATCGGTGACGGACCGCCTGAGACGGCACTCGACGCCGCCCGGATCGAGGCGACCTTCGGCAGCCCTGCGGGGAGCGTCCGATGATCGACTGGTTCACCGATCCCTACCGCACTGACTTCATGCGCAATGCGGCGGTCACAGCGGTGCTGGTGGGCGTGTTGGCACCGACCGTCGGCGTCTGGGTCGTCCTGCGCCGACTCGCCTATCTGGGCGACGCGATGAGCCACGGCACCCTCGCCGGCGTCGCCGCGGCCTATCTCGCCGGCATCAGCATCACGATCGGGGCCCTCGCCGCCGGTGTCGTGATGGGCCTGCTCGTGGCCGGGTTCGACCGGCAGCGGCGGCTCGGCCACGACAGTGCGATCGGTGTCGCCGAGACGCTGATGTTCGCGATCGGCATCATCCTCATCTCGCGGAACGACCGCATCGGTGTCGACCTCACCCACTACCTGTTCGGCCAGATCGTCACCACGAGCACCGAGGACATCGTCGTCAATGCCGCGCTCACCGCCGTCGCCCTCGCGATCGTGGCGCTCGCGTTCGACGATCTCCGCAACGTCACCTTCGATCCCGGTCACGCCCGCCAGGTCGGCATCCCCGTCGGCCCGTTGCGGATCGTGTTGATCGCCCTCATCTCCATCACCGTCGTCGTCAGCCTGAACACCGTGGGGCTGCTCATGAGCGTCGCCATGCTCATCACGCCGGCGGCAACCGCACGGCTGCTCACCAACCGCATCGGGACCATGACCGCGGTGGCGGTGGGCGTCGGGGTCACCTCGTCGATCGCCGGACTCACGATCAGCTACCACCTGGCGACGCCACCCGGTCCCACCATCGCGCTCGCCACGGTCGCCTGGTTCGGCGCCGCAACTGTCGCCTCACACCTCCCCCGACTCGCGAGCCGAGGACCGCGGCGCGACACGCCGTCGGAGCACGCACCCCGCCGGCTCGTGGCAGCCGGGGTCGATACGGACCCAGGACGCCGATGAGCCCGTCGCCGAACGATCACGAACACCGAGCCACGCCCGAGAGCGACGCGCCGCCCGATGAACGACGGCTCCACGAGACCGCCCTCGTGCGGTTGAGCCGGGTCGGACTCCGCTACACGACGGGACGCCGGCGGCTGATCACGATCCTGAGCCGCGCCGCGACGCCGCTGACGGTCGAGGAGTTCATCGCCATCGATCCTCGGCTCCCGATGAGCAGCGCCTACCGGGACATCCACCACCTGTGCGACGTGGGCGTGCTCGTCAGACTCTCGCTGCTCCACGATCGCAGCCACTTCCAGTTCGCGCCCGACCTGCTCGGCCGACGAGTGCTCCACTTCGTCTGCAACGACTGTGCCCGCGTGATCGCCGTGAGATCGCCGCCGAGCGTGGACGACGTCGTCGCCGCTGCCGAGCGCAGCGTGTCGACCACATCGTTCACCGTCGAGAACTCCCGGTTGGCGCTCGCCGGCAGGTGCGCTGCCTGTCTGGGCTGACCCGACACGTCCAACCGTGGCACCGGGCCGCGTCAGGCGAGGGTCTGCAACAACACGTCGAGACGTTCGAAGTTCTCGTCCATCCCGTCGCCGCTCTCGTCGAAGTCGAGCATCTCCGCACAGTGCTCGATCGAGGTGTACACCGACGTGCCCTCGAGCGCACACCGTCCGGCGGCGAGCGGCACGATGCGCAGCGTCTCGAGCGTCGGGCGACCGGGTTCGCCCTCGAACTCCCACGTGTGGACGATGCGGCCAGGACTCACCTCGTGGTACGAACCGAAGAACGTGTAGCCCGCTCCCCCGCCCGCACCGATCGTGTAGCGGAAGGCGCCGCCGGTGGCCGCGTCGAACCGCTCGACCGAGCACGACGTCCCGCGGGGCCCCATCCAGCGCACGAACAGCGCCTCCTCGGTGTGACAGCGGAACACCAGCTCGGCCGGCGCGTCGAACTCGCGCCGGAAGGTGAGCACGGTGTCGCCGGCCCGGGCGTGGGTCGTGGTGTGTGGATGTGTCATCGGTCGTCTCCTCGTCGATCATCACGTTGTAGGTCGGCCAACAGGTCGTCGAGCCGCTCGAACCGCTCGTCCAACTCACGCACACGCGACGCGAGCCACGTGGTCGCAGCGACCATCCGGTCGGCTTCGAGATGCACGGGGCGATGACGGCCGTCGCGTCGCTGCGACACGACCCCCGCCGCTTCGAGCACCTTGATGTGCTTCGACACCGCCTGCAGCGACACCGGGAACATCGTCGCCAGCTCGTTCACGGTCGCGTCGCCGTGTGCGCCGAGACGCTCGACGATCGACACCCGGATCGGATCACCCAGCGCACGGAAGATGTCCGGCATGACGTCGACGGCGAGTGTGGGCACGCACTCACCATATTCAACCGAATGGTTGATTGTCAATCCCCATCCTGCCTCGTCACCGCGCGCCCGACCTGCGCCGAGCGGGCGAACCCGACCGCTATGGTCCGCGCGATGAGACAGCGCGCAACACGGCTCGACGGCATTCCCGGGATCGGCGTCGATCGTGTCGGCGATCGAGCGAACGCATCGGGACGCGACCTGCTCCGCCTCGAGAACCTCGACACCGACCTCGCACCGATGTCGGTGGCCGTCGATCTCACCCGCGACGCCGTGTCCGACGACGCCGCCAACAGCTACCTGCCCTTCCCCGGCCATCTCTCGCTGCGCGCTGCGGCCGCCGCACACGTCGGAGCCATCGACGGCAACACCTACGACCCGCTCACCCAGTGCGTGTCGGTCGCCGGCGGCCTGAACGGCATCTTCAACGCCCTGCTCGCCACGGTCGACCCCGGCCGCGAGGTGGTGATCTGCGATCCCATCTACGCCGGCCTCGTCAACCGCATCGTCCTCGCAGGCGGGCGTCCACGGTTCGTGAGCGCCCGGCCCGGGCCCGATGGCTGGCACGTCGACCCGGCCGAGCTGGCGGCAGCGATCGGCCCCGACACCGCGGCGGTGCTGACGATGTCCCCGGCGATGCCGACCGGGCTCGTGCTCGGACAGGAGCACTGGGACGCGATCGCCGGCCCGGTCGAGCGGTTCGGTTCGTGGATCATCCACGACGCCGCGATGGAGCGCCTCCGATTCGACGGCCGAGCGCCGTCCAGTCCGGCCGGCCACCCGGCGCTGGCCGACGCCACCATCACTGTCGGCTCGGCATCGAAGGAGTTGCGCATGATCGGCTGGCGGGTCGGATGGGTCGTCGGCCCGGCATCGATCATGAGCGACATCGCCCTCGTCGGCATGGCCAATGTCGTGTGTCAGGTGGGCATCGCCCAACAGGCCGTGGCCGGCGTGCTCGGGCACCCCGATCTCGCTGCCGACATCGCGGCCGCCACCGGCGTGTGGAGCGAGCGAGCGCAGGTCATCGTCCGTGAACTCGACGGGGTCGTACCCGTCGTCCCACCCCATGGCGGGTGGTCCGTCATGGTCGACAGCGAACCGCTCGACGTCACCCCGCTCGAGCTCTCCGATCGCCTGTTCGAGCGCGGTGGCGTCGCAGCCACACCGATGAACGGATGGGGTCCATCGGGCCACCGGTATCTCCGACTCGTCTTCGCCAACGAGCCGGTCGAGCGCCTGGTGGGCCTGCGCGATCGGTTCCTCGCGGCACTGCGCTGACAGCCTGCCCTGACCCGCTGAGCGAGCTCGCGAGCGAGGCCTACAGGCCACCGATGCCGCCGGGCGCCCTGGCGCAGCACGGAGGATGGCCGCCACTCGTCAGAACGAGGGCGCGAGGGGCCCCATCGCCCCGCTGCCGAAGCGAGCCCGGGCGGCGTCGATCTGCGCCTGGGTGTTCATGCAGAACGGGCCGCTGAAGATCACCGGTTCCGCGATCGGTGCCCCTGAGAGCACCAGCACCGTCGCTCCCCCGTCGCCCGCGACGAACCGCAGGGTCGGTGCGCCGGTCGCGAACGACGCGACGGCATGCGTGGGCAGCGCCACACCGTCGATGTCGATCGAGCCGTCGACGACGAGGACGACTGCACGATGGGACGGATCGACCGGCAGATCGGCGGTCGCCGACGGAGCCAGGTCGACATCGAGCAGCTGCACCTCGGTGAGCAGGCCCTCGATCGGCGAGGAGGCACCGTCGAGATCGCCGACGACGACCCGCACGGTCGTCCCGGGCGACAGGTCGACCACGGGCACGTCGGCGGCGGACGCGTGGAACGCCTTCGGCGTCGCGAGCTTGTGATCCGAGCGAAGGTTCACGAAGAGCTGCAGGCCGTGGCAGTCGAGGCCCGGATCGACCGGGATCTCCTCGTGCATCATCCCCGCACCCGCCTGCGTCCAGTGGAGGGCGCCCGGCTCGATCAGGCTCTGGTCACCCAGGCTGTCGCGATTGCGGAACGATCCGACGGCGTCTCGGAACATGTACGTGACGGCGGAGAAGCCGGCGTGGGGGTGGGGCGCGAACGTGGGTTGCGTCATGTGGAAGTCGGTGAGGGCGAGGAAGGGGTCGAGGACCACGGGCCCGCCGTGGAAGACCGTGGCTTCCACGAAACCGGGGGCGGCGGTGCGGGGACTCAGGACGGTCATCGATTCGATCGTTCGGTGCGGATTGTTCATGGTCGACTCCTCGGCTCTGTGCAACATCAGTGTTGCACAAATTCCGCAACATCGATGTTGCGTAGAATGTTCCTGTGACCTCCGACAACGACGAGCGACTCGATCCGCGCCAGGTTCGGACGAGGGCGCGGGTGCTCGCAGCCGCACGTACCGTGCTCCGCCGCGACGGCCTCGGCGGCGCCACGATCGATGCCATCGCGACCGAGGCCGGCGTCGCTCGCAGCACGGTGTACCGCAACTGGACGACGCGCGAGGACGTGCTCGCCGCTGCCTTCGACGACGCCATCGGCCCACCCGCGTCGACGGACGGCGCGCGCACCCTCCGCGATCAACTGGAACAGGTGTTGCGGGAGCTCGCCGCGGCACTCTCGACCAGCGAGTGGGGGCGGGCCCTACCCGCCGTCGTCGCCGCGATCGATGCCGAGCCGTCGCTCGCCGGCAGATACGGCCGGCTCACCCCGGAGCGGCGAGCCGCGATGTCGGGGCTGCTCACCGCTGCGATCGGCCGGGGCGAGCTCCCCCGAGGCACCCCGGTCGACGACCTGATCGATGCATTGGTCGGCCCGCTGTTCTACCGGCGCCTCATCCGCCAGACGCGCAC
>CAUJET010000146.1 GCA_963169665.1 Actinomycetota bacterium
CGCGAGGAGCCAGCGGGCCGCGCGGGTGTCGGTGGCCTTGGTCCATTCGACCCCGACGAGCCGTGAGAACGGGATCGGCCCTGTGGCCGATCGTGTGGTGTCGACGCCGAGCGTGCGGTTGGAGAGGGACGTGCTCATGCCGCCACCTCCCGGCTGGTCGCGTCGGCGGCGGTGAGCGAGAAGAACAACTGCTCGAGACCGTTCTTCTCGGCCTGGCGCAGTTCGGTGAGCAACACGTGGTGGTCGCGGGCGATGCCGGCCACCACTTCGGTCGTCACCCACCCGTCGGCGGCGTCGACGGTGAACGCATCTCCTGGCCCTGCCACGTAGTCGATCCGGGCTGCTCGGAGCGCGGCGGTCAGTGCGACCGGGTCGGGGCTGCGAACGAGGATCGTGGAGCTCGCCAGCAGATCGTCGAGGCGACCTGCGGCGACCACCGCACCGGCGGAGATGACGACGAGATGATCGACGGTGGCCTGCACCTCGTGGAGCAGGTGGCTGGACAACAGCACCGTGCCGCCGTGATCCGCGAAGTCGCGCAGCAGCGTTCGCATCCAGGCGATGCCCTCGGGATCGAGTCCGTTCGCCGGTTCGTCGAGGATCAGCGCCGCCGGGTCTCCGACGAGCGCCTGGGCGATACCGAGGCGTTGGCGCATGCCCAGGGAGTAGGCCCCGACCCGCTTGTCCGCCGCGTCGGTGAGTCCGACGAGGTCCAACAAGTGTTCGACCCGCCGTGGGTGGACGCTCGCCATGCGAGCAGCGATCGTGAGCGTGGATCGGCCGGTGCGCCCGGGATGCATCGCCGACGCGTCGAGCAGCATCCCGACCACACGAGTGGGGTTGGGCAGCTCGACGAAGGGTCGGCCGTCGATGGTGGCCGTCCCCCGATCGGGTCGAGCCAGCCCGACGATCATCTTCAGCGTCGTGGACTTGCCGGCGCCGTTGGCCCCCAGGAATCCGGTGATGGTCCCGGGTTCGCAGCGCATGGAGACGTCGCGGACGACCGGGACGTCGTGGTAGCTCTTGGTCAGAGCGGTGGTCGTGATCATGCGTCCAGCGTGAACCGACGGGCGCCCCGGCACATCGGGCGGTCGGCCACGATCGGAGGTCCGAAGGGATGCCGACCGCTGCTGACGTCTCGCCTTTCGTCGGGTGCGGTGTCGACCTTCGGATCGTGTCGTCAGCCGAACAGCATCGTCATCGTCAGTGGGGCGACGGATGCCTGGGTGTTACCCATCACCATGAGCATCAGCACGAGGCACACGGGAACAGAGCCGAAGGCGATCGCTCGCTGCGCCCGGTCCCGCGCCGCTCGCGGGCGGTCCGGAATTCGGGAGGCCCGAAGCAGACCGCGCCACGTGCGCCCACCGACCGCAGCCATGAGCGCGAGCAGCACACCGGTGATGATCGCCTTGGGGACCTGCCAGGCGAGGCGATCGTCGATCCGCTCCTCGATCGGTGGCGGTGTTGCGGGGTCGCCCGATGCCAACCACATGGAGAACTCGAGTTGGACCTCGGCCCGGCTGCCGCTCGCGGGCGGCGAGCCGAGTGAGGTGGCGACGCCGGCGAAACCCGGCCGGGAGTCGAGTGCGTTGCCGAGATTCGCAGCCACCACGACCGCCAGGAGTGCGCTGGCAACGAGGCTCACGAGGCCGAGGCGTCCGTAGGTCCGGTACTCGAAGGATCGGGTCCCCGCACCGCCGGCACGCGATCGCCGGCGTTGCCTCCAGCAGAAGGCAGTGAGAAGCAGCAGCCCGAGCAGGAAGCAACCACCCATGACCGCGAGGGTCGCGTGAGCGGCGGCGTAGTCGTCGAGCAGGCGATCGAGCGCGGGGTTCGATGTCGAGTCCGATCCCAGCAGTTGCGTGAGGGTCTCCTGGAGGCTGCCGTCGGGTGCGGGAGGGGCCGGAGCGATGGGCACGAGGGGAGTGGTCATGCGTCCAGCGTGAACTCGTCGGTGCGCCACCGCACCGAACGGACGGCCACGATCCGATGTCCGAACGGACGTCGCGGCCAGGCTGACGTGTCGCCTTTCGTCGGTCGCCTTGTCGACTTTCGTCGATGTCGCACGGGAGCCCACAGCCGTAAGCTCCGACCATGTCCTGGCTGCGCAGATGGTGGGCTCAGACCGCCCCCACGGCGCTGCTGACACCGAGCGACTCCGCTCGACCCGACACCGTGGCGTCCAGGACAGCGCGTGACTGGTCTGTCGACGCCGCTGCGTTCGTCATCGCGGTGGTACTCGGCGTCGCCATCCTGATCGTCACCGTCGACGACATCGCCGAGATGACGTCCGGGCAGGTGGTCACCGACGCAGTGCTCGGAGCCGTGTGCTGCGTCTCGCTGTGGTGGCGGCGCCGCTGGCCGTTCGGGGTGGCCCTGGTGTGCATCCTCGTCGGGGCGATCTCCACGTCCGGCAGCGTGGCCGGTCTGTTCGCACTGTCCTCGCTGGCCGTGCACCGCCATGTGCGGCCAGCGCTGTTCGTGGCTGCGCTGTTCGTTCCGTCCGCGGTGGTGTGCTCGATCTGGCTCGGACGGGACAACGCCTGGTCGGTGCTGCTGCCGACGACGGCGCTCGCTGCCGCTGCGGTCGCGTGGGGCATGTTCATCCGCGCTCGGCGTCAGCTCGTCGCTACGCTGCTCGACCGTGCGCGACGGGCCGAGGCAGACCAGCTCGTCCGTGCCGAACGTGCGCGCCTGGCCGAGCGGACCCGCATCGCCCGGGAGATGCACGACGTCCTCGCCCATCGGATCTCGCTCGTGGCGCTGCACGCCGGCGCGCTCGAGGTCGCCCGCGACCTGCCACCCGCTCAAGTGCGCGAGAGCGCTGCGCTGCTGCGGGTGACGGCCCACCAAGCGCTGGAGGAACTGCGCGACGTGATCGGCGTGCTCCGCGAGGACAACGGCCAGGAGCGTCCGTCGACGGTGCCGCAACCGACGCTGGCCGACATTCCACGCCTGGTGGAGGAGACCCGCCGATCGGGCGCACGGATCGACTTCGAGATGCAGGTGGACGGTGCGGCTGCCGCTCCCGGGCCCCTGGGTCGCGACGCCTACCGCATCGTGCAGGAAGCGCTGACCAACGTCAGCAAGCACGCTCGCGGCACCCTCGCCCAGGTGCGAGTGGCGGGAGCGCCGAACCATGGGCTGCACGTCAGCATCCGGAACCCGTCCGCGGTCGGCGCGCTCGATCGCCAGCCGCTGCCGGGGTCCGGGACGGGCCTCCTCGGGCTACAGGAGCGGGTGACCCTGGCCAATGGTGTCCTGGTGCACGGACCCGATGCCTCTGGTGACTTCGTCGTCGAGGCCGACCTGCCGTGGTGACGATCCGCGTGCTGTTGGTCGACGACGACGCCCTGGTACGCGCCGGCCTCCGGATGATCCTGTCGTCGTCGGAGGAGCTCGAGGTCGTGGGTGAGGCCGCGGACGGCGCCGACGCCGTCGCCGCCGTGCAGGCGAGCCGGCCCGATGTCGTCCTGATGGACATCCGGATGCCTGGGATGGACGGCATCACCGCCACGTCGGCGCTCCGCCGTCTGTCGAATCCGCCGCACGTGATCGTCCTCACCACGTTCCAGGCCGACGAGCACGTCATGAGCGCGATCCGTGCCGGGGCCGACGGGTTCCTGTTGAAGGACACGCCGCCGACGGAGATCGTCAACGCGGTGAAGCTCGTGGCGGCAGGGGAGGCGATGCTCTCGCCGTCGGTCACCCGCACCCTGCTCGCTCGCCTCGGCACCGACGAGACGTCGGATCGTCGTCGCCTCGCCGTCCAGCGCCTGTCGTCGCTCACGGAACGCGAACACGAGGTGGCCGCCGCCGTGGGGTCGGGCGCATCCAACGCCGAGATCGCCGCATCGCTGTACATGAGCGAGGCCACCGTGAAGGCACACGTCTCGCGTCTGCTCACCAAGCTGGACCTCGCCAACCGGGTGCAGATCGCGATCCTCGTCCACGACGCCAACTCCTGACCCGATCGACATCTCCCCGGCGGATGCCCGCACGTGTCGGTCGGTCAGCGCGCCGCCGGTCGTGAGCGCCGTCGGCCCGGTGTGGTGGTCGGTGGTGTGGACCATTCGAGCGTGATGACGCCGTCGTCGGGCAGGGCTCGCCACCGGGCCAGCATCGCGTTCAGCTCGTCGTCGAGTGGGGTGACCGTGTGGGCACGCCACGCGAAGTAGATCGCGTTCACCTGCGACTCCGCTGCATCGAGATCCTCGAGGTGTGCGGCGATCACCGCCTTGCCCTGCGGGGTTCGCTTCCTGCCGAGGGTCTTGAAGGTGGCACCGGCCGCGACGCATCCCCAGAAGCCGAACTCGAGTCCGAGCGCCGATTCGATGACGAAGGTGTACAGGTCGTGAGGGAGGTCTCCGCCGGCCGCCATCGCCGGACCCGGCACGATCGTCCGTGGTGGCCGCACGGCTGTCCAGGCGCAGGTACGACCCTGCTTGCGGAACGTCACCACCATCGTCGAGCCGGCCACGACCAACGGTACGTCGACCACACCGGCCGAGCCCTTCCGATTTCGAGCGCCACGGCCGGTGTCCGCGGAGGCGAAATGGGACAGCGCAGACGTCGTGTGCGCTGCGGAGCGCTGGGCGCTCCACAGCGCACAACACGTCCCTCCGACGCGCCGGAACTGCCGATCGGTGTGGTGGTTCCCGGACCTGGGGGATCAGGTGTTGGGTGCAATTTGGCCGAGGCGGATGCCGTCGGCCGTCCACACTGTGTTCGTGAGCGATGAGCTGGCTGTGGACGCAGAAGTGTTGGCCTACTACGACCAAGGTCGTGAACGCACGCGTCTCGAGCGCACCAGCCGTCTGGAGTTCCTGCGGACGAGCGAACTCTTGGAGCGGTTTCTCCCAGCGGCCCCGACGACCGTGCTCGATATCGGCGGCGGAGCGGGCGCGTACGCGTTGCCACTGGCGAGGGCGGGCCACGATGTGACCCTGATCGATCCGGTGCCGTTGCATGTCGAGCAGGCTCGGGAGGCGGGTGTGCAGGCCGCAGCGATCGGTGATGCCAGGTCGCTCCAATTCGACGACCACACGTTTGACGTGGTGCTCCTGCTCGGCCCGCTCTACCACCTGCCCGACCGCGATGAGCGCTTGGCGGCACTCCGCGAGGCGGCACGGGTCGTTCGCCCGTCAGGTCTCATCGTGGCCAGCGTGATCTCACGATTCGCGTCGACCCTGGACGGCATCCAGACCGGGTTCCTGATCGACGAACGGTTCGAAGCGATCGTCCGGCACGACCTCGCGACAGGGCAGCATGTGAATCCACAGCGAGTGCCCGGGTGGTTCACGACGGCCTACTTCCATCATCCCGCGGAGATCGAGGACGAGTTCAACGACGCCAGCTGCCTGGTGCAGGAACTGCTGGCGATCGAGGGTCCGACATCCGGGCTCCACGACCTGGACGTCTGGCTCGACGACGCGGAACGAACAGCCATCTTGTTGAGAGCAATCCGCAGAGTCGAGTCCGAACCCAGCCTGCTCGGCTCGTCCAGTCACCTCTTCGTCGTCGCGACCCCGACCCCCTCGAGCGCTCCATCCGGGATCTCGTAGGTCGCCCCGAAATGCCGTGCTGCTCGGCTCGATCTCGTGCGCGTGGCGCGCGGCTGCGAGCAGTCTGCGCTGCGTGAGACCCCGAGTGATCTTGTTGACCGGCGCGCCTGGCACCGGCAAGACCACGTGTCGAGGCGAGCGTTCCGACTCGCGGCGGGTGGGGTCAGAACGACGTGGGGGAGAGGTCGCACCCGAGTCGGTGCTTGCCGCCGGTGATGTAGGCAGCGGGGCTCATCGCGACGTGTTTCGCCGCTGCACGCGCGTCGCGCTCGCGCCGCTCGAGCGGTGAGGACCTCATGATGGCGACGGCGCCGGCCATCTCGGTGACCAGATCGATCGCCCACAGGGCCGACTGGCTGGCGAACGTGCACGCAAGTCGGAAGTCGACCCGGCTCGCGTCGAGATCGCCGCCGGACTCGACCCGTTCGAGCAAGGTGCTCATGGCGTTGCGAAGGTACGCCCTGCCCGCGGCGGTGCGGGCCTGGATCTGCCCCAGTTGTGACTGGACCAGCTCGCGCTCTGCGAAGGGCACGCTGTCGCTGTGGCGCTTCGCGGATCGAGCAGTCGCGACGAAGTCGTCGACGGCGCCGGCAGCGATGCCGAGGGGCACGGTGGCCACCGACCACGGGAAGATCGAACGCGTCGGGAGCCGGTAGAGCGTGCCGGGTTGCGTCGGCTCGGGCTGAAAGGCGTGAGTGAATCCGGCGGGAACGAAGACGTCGACGAACTCGAAGTCGGCGCTGCCCGTGGCGCAGAGCCCCGAGACCTGCCAGTTGTCATGCAGTACCACCTCGTGCCGCGGGGCGTACACGAAGATCACATCGCCGGTCGGTGTGCCGTCGTCTTCGACAGCGCACACCGGGGCGAACCAGGTGCCGTGCGGCGATCCGCTGCCGAACGGCCACCGACCCGTCACGCGGTAGCCGCCGGAGACGCGGACGGCTCGCCCCATGGCACCCGTGGACGAGACCACGAACGCCGTGGGATCGTCGTAGATCGCCATCGCGCTCGACGGCGGGAGAAAGCCACCGGCCCGGGCCATCCCGCCCCCGTTGCCGACGAGCCACCCGATGGTGCCATCGAGGGCCGCAGCCGCCTCGACGACGTCCATGAACTCGAGCGCAGTCAGCCCCGGCCCGCCGAGCGTTGCCGGCAGCAGGAGTCGGAACAGTCCGAGCGAGGCGAGTCGCTCGACGAGATCGTCGGGGAGTCGACCGCTGGCGTCGAACTCACGGCGACGTTCCGCGACGATCGGTGCGAGTTCGTCGATCGCTGCGATCAACGCAGGAGCGACATCAGCACTTCGGGTCTCCGCGGATCCGTGCATCCGGGGGCTCCTTTCGACGCGGGTCACTCTAGGCATCCCGAAGATCCCGGGATTCCGTGACGTTCTCGACTATCCCGCCGGTGGACGGGTCGTACCGGTGAGGAGGTCGGTTCGGCAGTGAGGGACGAAGCCGATGCTGCCGTACAGATGGCCGGAGATCTCGTTGTCGGGTTCGTAGCAGATGGAGATGCGGCGGGCGCCAGCGTCGGCGAGGAGGCTGATGCCTTTCGTCAGGAGATGGCGGCTCAGACCACGGCCCTGATGCTCGTCGAGGGTGCGGACGGGCTCGACGATCCCGGTGCTGGTGACCGGGTCGTTCCAGAACAGTGCGTGGGCGGCCGGCTGGTCGTCACGGTCGAGGACGACCAGGTCGAGGTCGCTGCGGTACAGCGAGAGCTGGTTGAGCCGGTCCTCGAAGCCGGGTCGACGGGGCGAGGTCATGTGGTGGGGGCGGTCCATCAGGTCCCGTCGGGCGGCCGACCGGTACCCGTCGGGGAGCGGGCTGATCGGCGGCCGGGCATCGGTGTCGAGCCAGCACTGGACCACCGCGTCACCCTTCACCGTGAACCCTCGATCGACGAGGAGGGAGCGCCTCACGCCGTCCTCCCGATCGATCTCGAGGTCGATGGTCTCGATCCCCGCCTCCGCGAGATGGTCGAGCCCACGCCTGATGACGTGCCGGACCCAGTCCTCCGACGCATCGGGCATGGTGACGATGAGGACGGTGATCTGGTCGTAGAGGAGCGACGCTCCCTCGCCGAACTCGGTGGCGACGACGGCGGCCTCGGGACGCCCGAGGTCGTCGAACCAGAACAGCTGGCCGAATGCGTCGGTCGGGTGTTGCGTGCCCCACCAGAACTGCACCTCGGCAGCCTGGAACGCTCCCTTCGTCGGGGGGGCGTTGCGGGCCCGCTGCAAGAGTGTCGTCACCGCATTCACGCAGTCGAGCCCGGCCAGTCGTTCTTCCCGCGGTGCAGCCATCGTCGCACCGTATGGGTTCGGCCCTCCCCGGCGGGACCGAATTGCGAAGTCGCCGCCCGGCTCGAAGCCCGGCAGGCCCAGACGCACACGACCCGAACCGGTTCGGTTGCGAATCGGACGGTCCGGACGGCGTCGGCGCCGTACGCTGGCCGACGTCATGGAGATCGTGCTCATCCGCCACGGCGAACCCGAATGGGTTCGTGACGGGCTCAACGTCGACAACCCGCCGCTCACCGAACGGGGGCACCGACAGGCCCAACGGATGGCGCAGGCGCTGGCGCGGGAGCACTTCGACGAGGTGTTCTGTTCACCGCTGCTGCGGGCCCGCCAGACGGCGGCGCCGCTGTTCGCTGCGCTCGGTCGCGACGAGGAGATCGATCCGTGGCTCGAGGAGATCCGCAACCCCATCTGGCAGGGCACGCCGCAGGAGCAGGCCGACGAGGCGTATCGCGAGCAGCGCGCCAGGGCCTCCCACGAGCGGTGGAACGGACTCATCGGTGGCGAGCCGATGCGTGAATTCGTCGATCGGATCCACCTCGGGACGACCCTGTTCCTCGAGGAGCGAGGCGTGCGCCGGCTCCCGAGCGACTACTCGCTGTGGGAGATCGACGACCCGGACCGGAAGGTCGCGCTCGTGGCCCACGCCGGTACCAACTCGGTCGCGATCTGCCACCTGCTCGGTATCCCGGCGGTGCCGTGGGAGTGGGACCGATTCGTCATCGGCCACGCCTCGATCAGCCGGGTGAAGACGATGCAGATGGGCGATGGGCACACGTTCGGCCTCCGGAAGCTGAGCGACGTCGAACACCTCGCACTCGACGACCGGACCGAGTAGCACCAGCCCAAATCGCGCGGCGTATGGTGCGGCACATGACCGACACCACCGCCGCCGCAGGTCCCGCCGTCGACCCCGATGCGCTCAAGATGTTCTCGTTCCAGCTGTTCACCAAGCTGGAGGGCGCCGTCACCGCCGGGATGATCCATCTCGGCGATCAGCTGGGTCTGTACACACAGCTGAAGGACGCGGGCGCCGCCCTCACGACGGCCGAGCTGGCCGATCGTGCCGGCCTTGCCGAGCGGTGGGTGCGCGAGTGGGCGTACAACCAGGCAGCGGCGAAGATGGTGAGCGTCGCCACCGAGGGCGGCGTCGAGCGGTTCACGCTCACCCCGGAGGCCGCAGCGGTGCTGGCCACCCCGGAGCACCCGGCCTACGGCATGGGCATGTTCCACCGTCTCCCGCAAACGATGCGTGCGCTGGAGGAGATGCCCGAGAGCTTCCGGTCCGGCGTCGGTCACGACTACGACAGCCACGGCCCGCAGGGCGCGGTCGGCATCGAGCGCAGCTTCGAACCATGGAACCGCGCCAACCTGCTGCCGAACGTGCTGCCCGCCCTCGACGGTGTGGTCGCCAGGCTCGAGTCCGGTGCGAAGGTGGCCGACATCGGCTGTGGTGCCGGGGGAGCAGTGCTGCTGATGGCCGGGGCGTTCCCCGCGAGCCACTTCGCCGGCTACGACATCTCCAAGTACGCCCTCGGCCGTGCGGCCCAGAAGCTCGAGGAGGCCGGCGTCACCAATGCGGCGTTCCACGACCCGCGCGACGAGCCGATCCCGTCGAACAACTCCCTCGACCTGATCACGACCTTCGACTGCATCCACGACATGACGCACCCGCAGGAGATGATGCACGCGATCCGCCGCGCGATCCGCGAGGACGGCACCTGGCTGCTGGTCGACATCAAGGCCCAGGACTCGTTCGAGCTCAACGCGAAGAAGAACCCGATGGCGGCGCTGATGTACGGCATCAGCGTGCTCAGCTGCATGTCGTCGGCGCTCAGTGAACCGGACGGTGCCGGCCTCGGCACGCTGGGCCTGTCGGAGGGCAAGGCACGGGAGATGGCGGCCGCGGCCGGCTTCTCACGATTCCGCAAGCTCGACATCGACCACAGCGTCAACGCGTTCTACGAAGTCCGCCCCTGATCGGTCCGGTCGGCCGGCGGATCAGAAGACCGTGATGATCTGCAGCACGCGTGACGTGAAGACCCACTGGCCGTTCACGCGGCGGTAGTCGTCGGTGTAGGTGGCGAGGATGCCGCCCGTGCCGCCCTTCTTGCGGTCGAAGCGCTCGTCGACCGTCACTCGGCCGGTGGCCGTGCCGTCGTGCTCGTTCACCTCGAACACGCACACACCCGGGGTGTGCACGACCCAGTTGAAGCCCTTCATCGCAGTCACCCACGTGGTGCGGATGGCCTCGCGGCCTTCGACCACCTTGCCGGGCGCCATGCTCCAGCGACCGTCCTCGGCCCAGGTGGCGATCCACGCGTCGGCGTCGTTGCGGATGACCGCATCGCTGTAGCGCGCGATCAGTTGGCGCAGCGCCGACTCGGTCGCGGCACCGGGCACCGTGGATACGGCGAGCGATCCGCCACCCACCGTGGGGCCCTCGAAATCGGCGAGGGTGAGGCCGACTTCGGCGGCAGCCACCGTGCGCACGTGATCGATGAGCTTGCGCCGATCCATCATCCCGTCGTGGGCGGCGAACTGGATCGCGAGGCCGTCGACGAGGGCGGTGAGCCGGATGGCCGACGACTCGGGCGAGGTGCAGGTGAACTCGCCCGACGCGACGCCTGCCTCCAGCACCCGCTCGAGCAGATCGGTGGTCTGCTCGTCGAGTTGCTGGCTGATCTTCTTCATCATCGGGTTCCGCAACGCTTCACCCCAGCCGTCGATCCACAGCATCCACTCGAGGTCGTCGCTGCCCTCGGGCACCATGTTCTGGATCAGCCGGTCGAGCTGCGCCGTCGCCGTGGGCACCGACGCGATCTCGCCCTCCATCTCGGCCAGGTCGTTCTGCGCGTAGTGGGCGAACGCTTCGGCGAGCAGCTGCTCCTTCGAGTCGAAGTGGTAGTGGATCAGGCTGCTCGAGACGTCGAGCCGCTTGGCGACATCACTGATGCGCGTGCCGGCGAACCCGCGCTCGATCACCACCTGGCACGTCACCTCGAGGATCTCGGCCCTGCGCTCTTCGACGGTCTGCTTCTTCACCGGTTCGAACGCTATCGCTGGCACTCCCGCTCCGGTGGGACACGGCCGCCGTGCGGTCCTCTAGCGTCGGCGACACACACGACCCCACACCACCCAGGAAGGCCGACATGGAACTCGACGAGATCAAGGCGAAGGCACAGGCGCTGTCGCCGTGGATGCACATCGCGACGGTGGGTGCCGATGGCAAGCCCGACGTGGTGCCGGTGCACCCGTGCTGGGAGGGCGACGTCCTGTGGACGATGGCCGGCACCACCTCGGTGAAGGCGCGCAACATCGCCGCCAACCCGAACGTGGCGCTGCACTCGCAGGTGACCGAGAAGGGCGACGGCGTCGAGATCTGGGGCACCGCCACGATCCACGCCGACCTCGAGACCAAGCGTCGCCTGTGGACCGGTGTGTTCGACTACGACCTCAACGCGTTCGCGCCGGGTGGCCCCGACGACTCCGAGGGCACCTGCTTCATCGCGATCGTTCCCGAGCGCGCTCTGTACCTCGACACCTACGGCATGGGCGGTTCGTTCCGCTGGTCGGCGTCGGGCGACGAGTCGTGACGGAGGTCAGCCTCGCTGACGTCCAGACGGACTCGAAGCGCTACGGACCGCTCGCGTACCTCGGCACGGTGTCGGCGAGCGGCACGCCCTACACCTCGCCCGTCGCGGTCAACTGGATCGACGACGAGGTCGTCGCGTTCGTCGCCACGCCGGAGGCGAAGGTCGCCAACGTCCGGGCGAACGGCAAGATGACGGTGCACTACTCCGTCAGCGAGGCCACGGGCTGGGACAGCTGTGTGCTCTGGGGTGAGGCGCGTGTGCTCGACACGACCGACCAGCGGCGGGCGTTGTGGGACCGGATGGGCTACGACCTGAGCCGGTTCGAGCCGGGCGGACCGGAGGCCGACAGCCACGTGTTCCTCGCGATGCGTCCCACCAAGGCCGTGATCCTGCGCAACTACGGCATCGGTGGCCGGCTCGAATGGCGGGCGTCGTGAGCGGCCGACTCACCAAGTTGTCGCGTTCGGTTGCCGGCAAGCGCGTCATCGTCACCGGTGCCGCCTCGGGCATGGGCCGGGCCACGGCGCACCTGTTCGCCGACGAAGGTGCCCGTGTCGCGGTGGTCGACCTCGACCCCGAGCGCGTGCTCGCCGTGGGCCAGGAGATCCGCGACGTGCACGGTGCCGACGCGGCGATCGACGTCGTCTGCGACGTCGGCGACCACGACTCGTTGAAGGCGCTCGTCGCCACGGTCGTCGCTGCGTTCGACGGCATCGACATCGTCATCAACAACGCCGGCGTGTCGCTCATCAACTCCGCGTTCCAGGACGAGGACAGCTACGAGATCAACTGGGCGCGGACACTCGACATCAACCTCACGTCGCACTCGCGTCTCGTGCGCCTCGCGCTGCCGTACCTGCGCGAGGCCGATGGCGGTGGACGGGTGGTCAACATCGCGTCGACCGAGTCGATCGTCGCCACCGCCGGCATGACTGCGTACGCGGCCACGAAGGCGGGCGTCACGGGTCTCACCCGCAGCCTCGCCGTCGAGCTCGGCCGACACGGCGTGAACGTCAACTGCATCTGCCCGGGGCCGATCAACACCGGCATGACCGCCGCGATCGACGACGAGGCGAAGCAGATCTACGCCAAGCGGCGCGTGCCATTGCGCCGCTACGGCGACCCCGAGGAGGTCGCCCAGATGACGCTCAGCCTGTGCCTGCCGGCCGCCAGCTTCCTGAACGGAGCGACGATCCCGGTCGATGGTGGGATGAGCGTCCGCCACACCTGAGGCGACGCCGCATCAGGGCTGGTAGCCGTCGAGGATGCCGCGAAGACCGGTTGCGTGGTCGCCGAAGGCGAGCTGTTCGAGGATGCCCATGCCGTGCTCGACGGAGCCGTCGGCCTTCGTGAGCGTGGCGCGACAGAGCGCCTGGATGTGCACGTTCTCGCGCGAGTTCGGCGAGTCGACCGGCGTGGCGAGCCGCTCGCCGCCCACCACGTGCTCGCCCTTCCAGTAGCCGTGGCCGAACTCGGGGTTGCCGTAACCGATGCCGCGCATGTGGAACTCGAACATCGGCTCGAGGCGCACGGTGTCGACCGAGCCGTCCCAGTGCACGAGGTCGTACTCGAACCACACCGCCCAGCGCGTGCCCGGGCGCCACTCGAGCCGGTATTCCACCGTGCGCGTGAGCATCGGTTCGGCGTCGCCCACGGGGGCGATCGCGCCCACCTCGTGCCATCGGCGGCCGTCGGCGTACTCGTTGACGTCGAAGTGCGTGGAGCACGACGGGAAGTTGACCGGTGCCCAGAGCCAGAAGAACTGCGGCCAGCCCGTCGGTGCACCGGTCGCCGCCGGCTCGCCGACCGGACGGATGCCCCACGACCGGTCGCGTGAACCGAGGGTCTGGGCGGGGTCGAGCTCGATCCGCTCACCGTCGATCTCGATCCACCCGCTCCAGGTGCCGAACTGGGTGAGGCGGGTGTAGTCCATGAACGTGCGGTTGCCGACCCGTTGGAAGAAGTGCGGCTCCTCGATCACGGGCGACCGGTGGGTGAAGGTGACGTCGGCCCGGATGCCCTGCTCGGGTGCGTCGACCAGCACCTGCACGACTCGGAGCGGCTCGACGATGCGCACCTCGATCGGCGTGAGCGTGGTCGCGTGGAGACGGTCGTCGGGCGCCCGCTGCGACACGAACACCGAGGCCTGCTCACGGGTGCCCTCACCTGCGGTGCCGGAGGGACGCACGACGCAGAACGCCGCGTCCGCAACGTGGCGGTTCGGGTACAGGCCCATCGCAGCGGCGAAGTAGAGCGAACCGTCGGGGGAGTAGCCGTTGAAGAAGTAGCGGTCGTACTGGTTCACGTCGCCGGAGGCCGAGTTGGCGATCGGGACCGAGGCCTGGTGGATCGGGTAGTCGTCGTAGCTGGTGAGCACGGACGTGACGGTAGCCACCGCGTCGCCGCGGCCACGGAGTGGGCGCAGCGGTGGCTCGGCTCCTACGCTCGTCGCGTGGTGTCTCCCGAGCAGCGAGTCCCAGAGCAGGTCGACGAGCAGCGAGCCGGTCGCCGCTGGCATCTGTCACCGGAGCGATACCGGGCCATCTGCATCGTGGCGCTCGCCCTGCTGGCCATCATCGTGGTGTCGGGTGCCGGGGTCCGCCTCACGGGTTCCGGCCTCGGCTGCGACGACTGGCCGAACTGCAACAACGAGCGGCTGATCGACGTGTCGTCCAAGCACGCCGCGATCGAACAGGTGAACCGCTTGTTCACCGGCCTGGTCGCCGTCGGTGTCGTGCTCGCCGTGCTCGGCTCGGTGCTCCGTACGCCGCGCCGGCGCGATCTGACACTGCTGTCGTGGGGGCTGATCGCCGGAGTGATCGGTCAGGTCGTGCTCGGCGGCATCACGGTGCTCGTCGACCTGCACCCCGCGGCGGTGCAGGGGCACTTCCTGCTGTCGATGGTGCTGATCGCGAATGCGGTCGTGCTCGTGTACCGGGCCGGGCTGCCCGTCCGGGAGCGGTCACCCAGGGTCTCGCTGCCGATCCGGCGTCACGTGTGGGCGGTGGCCGTGGCCTCGGGCGTCGTGATCGTGCTCGGCACGGTGGTCACCGGGTCCGGACCCCACGCCGGCGACGAGGACGCACGTCGCTTCGGGTTCGACATCCACGACGTCGCGCAGATCCACAGCCTGTCGGTGTGGGTCACGGTCGCGATCGTCGCCGCGTTGATGTATCGGCTGCGGACGCGCCGTCACGACCGTGAGGTGCTCGACGGGCCGGTGATGGGGTGGCTGTGCATCGCCGTGCTCCAGGGCGGGGTCGGGTACCTGCAGTACTTCACCGACATCCCGGCCGCACTGGTGGCGGTGCACATCGCGCTGGCGACGGCGCTGTGGTCCGTCAACGTGTGGATGATCGAGGTGATGAGCGGGCCGGCGTCAGGCGAGGGCCCTGATGAACTCGGCGGTCTTGTCGATGATCGCGGAGAAGAACCCGCCCACGTCGTTGACGAAGTCGCCGAAGGCGCCCGCTGACGCTGAAGGGTTCCGCCAGAACGAGATCACCAGGAACATGACGAACACCGTCGTCAAGCTCTTCCTCACGGTTACGAACGTCACGGGCACGACCTCCAACTGACCGCTCGAGCCGATCCGGGGGATTCCGGGGGTCGACGAACGAGCAGTGAGATCTCCGCTTGATGGTCAGGCTAGCCAGTCGGGTGCGTCAGAGCAACGATCCCAGGCCGCCGATCACGGCCCGGAACTCACGCACCGTGGAATGGAGGATGTCCTCCGCGGTGCGCACCCGGTCGATCCGGCCGGCCACCTGACCGGTGAGGGCGAGCGATGCCTCCATGTCGCCTCCGAAGTACAGGTCCATCGCAGTCCCGAACTCGGCCATCGACACGTTCTCCTCGCGCTCGAGTCGCTCGCTGCGTTGGGTTCGCAGCGCCCGCAGACCTGGCCGCCCGAAGCGGTTGAGGAACACCGTGTCGGTCTCGGCCGCGGCGATGATCGCGTCCTTCCAGTTCTGGTGCACCGGCGACTCGGCCGCGCTCACCATCCGCGTGCCCATCTGCACGGCGTCGGCGCCGAGCGCGAACGCGGCGGCCATCGAGGCGCCATCGGTGATGCCGCCTGCCGCCACGATCGGCACGTCGACCTTCGAACGCACGAGGGGCAGCAACACCATCGACGAGACGTCGCGCGGGTTCTTGAACCCGCCGCCCTCGCCACCTTCCACCACGAGTCCGTCGACGCCGGCGTCGACCGCCTTCAGTGCGGCGGCGAGCGTGGGGATCACGTGGAACACCGTGAGGCCGGCCGCCTTGAGCTGTGCGGTGTACTTGGTGGGATCGCCCGCCGAGGTGGTGACGAACTGGACGCCCTGCTCGACCACGAACTCGACGATCGCCGGGTCGCGGACGAAGGCCTGGGCGATGTTGACGCCGAACGGTCGGTCGGTGAGCTCGCGCATCGCGAGGATCTCGCGGCGGATGTTGTCGAGCTCGCCCGACGACGTCTCGATGATGCCGAGACCGCCGGCGCGGCTGACGGCAGAGGCGAGCTGGGACCGGGCGATCCACCCCATCGGCGCCTGCACGATCGGGTAGTCGATGCCGAGCAGCTCGGTCACCCGGGTGCGCAGCGGCGCCGGGCGCTCGGTGGATGCGGGTGCGTCGTGGGGAGCGTCAACCATGCGGCGACCGTATCCGCACGCCTCTGCCGCACGACGGTCGGAGGTCGCTGCGGCCCACGTACGATCAGGGGCGTGACCTCGGCGCAGCACCCGCTCGATTCGTCGGGTGTGCCGCTGCCCGACGGCAGCTGGCCCGATCTCCCGGGCACGGGGGGAGCGCTCGACCTCGTCCGCCGGTTCTGCAACTCGATCAACCGCGAGCTCGGAGGAGAGGCGTGGCACGACGTCGACGAGCTCGACGGATGGCTGCGACGGGAGGGCTACGACGTCGGCCGGCTCACCCTGCGCGACCTCGACGAGCTCCTCGCCCTGCGCGACGCGATGTGGCGATCGATCGCCGGTCGGTCGCTGGCACCGCTCGGCGCCGTGCTCGAACCGCTCCGCTTCCGCCCCGTCGTCGACGGTGACGTGCTGCGCCTCGTGGCCGCGGGTTCGACGGCGGAGGTGGTCGCAGGTCGCCTGGTGGCCGTGGTGGTCGACGCCCAGACCACGGGCGTGTGGGACCGGGTGAAGGCCTGTCAGCACTGCAGCTGGATCTTCATCGACTCGTCGCGGAATCGCAGCGGCCGCTGGTGCTCGATGTCCGCGTGCGGCGGTCGCGAGAAGGCACGTGCGTACCGCTCGCGCCGCCGCGAGCCGGTCGGGAGCTCAGGGAGCTGAGCTCGACGTCGGCGTCTCCTCGCCGACGAACACGACCTGACCGGTCACCACGCAGGCCTCGTCCGCCGTGCGGCGCATCGGGATCCAGTCGGCCTGGTCGGGCACGACGATGTACGGCTGCAGCACGCCGTCGCCGAGGTCGACCTGGGCGATGAACTTGTGGGGCTGCTTCACCTCGGCCAGCGCGTGCGGGTCGCACCGGCTCTCGGTGAACCGGATCGGGACGTCGATCGTCGCCGTGCCGGCGGGCAGGACGGCCACGGGTTCGCCGTCGCCGGTGTCGACGGTCTCGAACGAGTACGGGACCGTGCCGGAGATGGTGTCGATCGTGATCGTGTCGGTCGACGTGCCGCGGGTGAGGCGGAGCACGCCGGCCGTCACCGGTCGACCCTCCCAGTCCTCGGGGTGCAGGTTTGCCCATTCGATCGTGACCGATGCGGCGACGTGCTGGCGCTGGCAGTCCTCGAGGTAGAGCCGCCGGGCGAGATGCCACCGGTCGATCACGGGCACCTCGCGCGCCGAGCCGTCGCCGAGGCCGAGCAGGACGACCGCGTCGTCGAGCGACGGCATCGTGTCGATCAGGCCGTCGCCGGCGCACACGGCGCCGGGGAACCCGACCGGGAAGTCGATGGTCTGTCCGCCGACCACGGTGGTGTCGCGTGGTGTGACCGGCGTGGTGTATCCGGCCCACACGAACTGGACGGAGGTGACCTCGAAGCGCTCACGCGTGCCGTTGACCACCTGGACCTGGAACTGGCCCTTGGCCGGATCCTCGCGGTTCTGCTGGGGGACGGCGACGAGCTGACCCTCGGGGATCGGCAGCTTCGGCTCGGTGGTCTCGGGCACGAACTCGGTCGTGCTCACGACAACGATGGTGCTCGTCTCGGAGATGTCCGCCGTCTGGGCCGGCTCGGTCGGCTGGGTCGGCTGGGTCGGCTCGGTCGTCTCGGTCGTCTCGGTCGTCTCGGTCGGCTCGCTGGAGGTCCTCACCGATGCGGCGATCGGGGCGTCGGAGGGATCGGCGCCGCAGCCGACGGCGAGCAGGACGACCATCGCGGGCAGCAGCGTTCGAGGTCTGCGACGCCCCGTCGGACGTCCACGTCGGTGGGGTCGCTTCGGCGTCACCATCATCCGCCGCATGCTAGTGACGTTCAAGAGGGTTCGTCGACATCG
>CAUJET010000147.1 GCA_963169665.1 Actinomycetota bacterium
CTCCGACGACGGACACGTTGAGCACGTTCTACGAGACACTCCAGCCGAGCGGTCTCACCGTGGGCGGGGCGCCTGCGCTCTTGGGCCCCGATGTTCCGTCCTGCGGAACGGCCCCCGAATCGACGTTGCGGCCGGCCGGTGAGGCGGTCGAGCCAAGCTACATCGACCAGACGGTGTTGGCCTGGGAAGCGTCAGGCATCTCGTACGCATTCCAAGCGAGCCCGGTGCCGAGATGTTCACCAGCTCCCTACACGATCGAAGAATTGGCTCGGTTCCTGGACGATGCCGTCGTTTGCAACTTCGCCGCCCTGGATGCGAGTAAGGCGTGTGAAAGCGTGGCACGCTAACCCGTTCCGCTCCGGCCCGCGAGATCACGAGGAGCGGTTGGCCCGCAAGCGAGCAGACTTCGGACGTTCGTTGATCGCCGTGACTTAGCGGGATTGGCGGTCCGGGGACGGCCGGCTCTGACTTGGGGGAGCGAATGCGGCGCGGCGGCGCGGCGAAGCGACCATGATGTAGTGCGCCCACGCCGCCGCGTTCAGATGATCCCCAGTACGGCGACGTGCGACTTGACGACGCCTTCGGTGCGGTGACGGTAGCGCTTCACGACCATCTCCAGGTCTTTGTGGCCGAGGAGGTCGGCGACTTCGCGTAGTGGGATGTCGGCATCGACCATGAGCGAGGCGACCGTGTGGCGCATCTCATACAGCGACAAGCGGGGCACTCCGGCGCAGGCGCACATCTTCTTGAAGTCGCGCCGTGCGTGGGAGGGATCGATTGGCGTGCCGACCTCCGAGGTGAACACGAGATCGGCCCACCGGGGGTCCGACGTCCAGAGCGGACCGGCCGCGAGACGTCGTTCGGCTTGCAGCACCCGCTGCCGGCGAAGCGCTGACGCCAGGAGCTCCGTCATCTCGAGGTCGCGCCGGTTGCCCGACTTGGTCGCGCCGATTCGGATCGGCTTGCCACCATCGGCTCGCTTCATGGCGAAGTCGAACGTGATCGATCGACCCTCGAGATCGACCTCACCCCAGCGAAGCCCGTCGATTTCGCCCGGCCGTGCGCCCGTGTTCAGCATGGCGATGAAGTAGGCGCTCGGGGTCGCCGTCCTCGGTGCATCGTCGGCGGAGGACGTCAGCACGGCGATGAGTCGGGCGTACTGCTCACGGTTGAACGACTCCTTCGCCTTCGACTCCTTGTACACAGACGGTGCATCAGGGTTCGTGGCCGAGCGGTCCTTGGGCAGCTTCGCGAGTCGCGCTGGATTCCAGCTGATGTATCGCCGGGCGACCGCCCACTCCAGCATCTCGCCGAGGATCTGCTTGTAGTCCCGACAGGTGATCCGCGCTTGAGGCTTGCCGCCCTTGCCTCCTGACTCGGCCTCGCGTCGGAGCCATCGCTCGATCTGCGTCACCGTGAGCTCGTCGAGTTGATGCCTGCCGATTCGGTTCGATGGGATGATGTGGTTCGCGACCCGCGGCCGCAGGCGAAGGATCGTTCCCTCTTCTTTCGTGCCTTCGTTGTTCTCCAGGTGCGCCAGCCACTCGTGGGCAAGGTCGGCGACGGTCATCGACTTCTTCCGGAGATCGACCTTGGCATCCTGCTGACGCCGGAGTTCACGAAGCTTGTCGGCGACCGCCTTCCGCGAAGGCCCAGTGACCTTCTTCCGGAGCCGCTTGCCATTGGGCCCGAAACCCAGGTCCACCGAGGCGATCCAGCGCTCGACCTCCACGCCACTCCCGGGTCGCGTGTAGTCGCTCCGATAGATCGATCCCTCGCCGTGCGACCGGGCGTTCGTCTTCCTCGGCATGGGCAGGAACCCTTCTCTCGTCGTGCCGTCAGGTTAGACACCCGAATGGCTCCCAAGATGGCTCCCAAGATCCTCGAAAACGACAAGAGCCCCTGGTCTGGCTGCTTTCGCAGGCCTGTGACCAGGGGCTTCGTGGTCGGGGTGGGGAGATTTGAACTCCCGGCCTCCACGTCCCGAACGTGGCGCGCTAACCAAGCTGCGCTACACCCCGATAGGTGCGACTGCGAATCTATCCGGCAGTCGCGGGTTCTTCCTCCGTCGAATCCGCACCTGCTGCATCCGCCCCGTCGGCGTCGTGCGCGGCCTCGCCGGCCGTCTCGTTCGTCGGGGCCGGCGGGTGGAGGATCGCGTCGACGGCTCGCTGCAGGGTGAGCGCGTCGAGCGGCTTGATCACCCAGCCGTCGGCCGCGCTGCGCTTGGCCAGGTGCAGGTCGGCACGCCGGTCGAGCAGCATCAGCACGGGCACATGGGGCAGGAGCCCGGCGCTCTCGTCGAGCCGGAGCGCCATCGTGACGGCCATGCCGCCCATCGAGCCGATCTGGAGGTCGAGGATCGCGAGATCCGGGGTGCGCCGGCCGATCACGACCGCCACGTCGCGGCCGTTGCGGCAGACGGTGAAGGAGGTGTCGGGACCGGAGAGGGCCGCGGTGACCTCGTCGAGGACGAAGTCGGCGTCGGTGGCGACGAGGATGTGCACGACGCCAAGGTTATCCCGTGGGCCGGTCCGGTCCGAAGAGCAGGCGGCGGATCTCGTGCAGACCTGCCACGTCGTGCACGTCGCCGGGGAGCATCGGCACCCAGCAGACCGGCGCCGGCGCGACGTCGGCGACCAGTGGGGCCAGCTGGTCGTGCTCGGCGGCGGCGATGGCGGCGAGCTCGTCGTGGTTCGCCCACAGCGCGGAGAGCACCGGGTCGGCGGTGTCGCGACCGACCGCCTGGTCGGGGATGCCGAACGAGGGGGTGGACCGGTTGACCACGAGCGCCGACACGCCGAGCGTGGCCTCACGGAGCCGGGCGGCGAAGTAGCGCGCCTCGTCGATCGTGTCGCGCTTGGGCGCCGCCACGAGCACGTAGCGGGTGGCGTCCGAGCGGAGGAGGGCCATGACTGCGTCCGCCCGGTCGCGAAAGCCCGTCTCCATGCCGTCGAAGGCCTGGAAGAACGCGATGGCGTCGGCCAGGACGTCGCCGCCCACCACCTTGCCGATCGTTCGCAGCACGGGCTGGGCGGCGACGTTGAGCACCTTGAGGCCCCGCCGGGTCGGCATCATCAGCAGCTTGAACAGCGGGTGATCGAGGAAGCGGGCGAGCGTGCCCGGCGCCTCGAGGAAGTCGAGCGCGTTGCGCGTGGGAGGGGTGTCGACGATCACCACGTCGAAGTGCGGGTCGTCGTGCAGCGCGTGGAGTCGCTCGGCCGCCATGTACTCCTGGGTGCCGCTCAAGGCACCCGCGATGTTGCGGTAGAAGCGGTTGGCGAGGATCCGCTCGGCCTGCTCGGGGCTGGGCGCGTTGGCCCGCACGAGCCCGTCGAAGGTGGCGGCCGTGTCGAGCATCATCGCCCACAGTTCGCCGGGCGCGTCCACGTCGAGTCGGGACGGGTCGTTCGTCAGCCCGCCGGCCAGCCCGAGCGCGTCGGCGAGGCGCTTGGCCGGATCGATGGTGACCACGACGACGCGGCGACCGTCGCGTGCCAGCTGGAGGCCGAGCACCGCCGCCGTGGTGGTCTTGCCGACCCCGCCGGATCCGCAGCAGACGACCACCTCGGCCGCGCCGAGCGCCGCCGACAGCTCGGCCGCCGTCGTCGCGACCGGCTCGACCACCAGGACCGGCTCAGGCGCGCTCGCGGGCGGACGACGCGCCATCACAGGCCTGCTGCGAGTCGGGCGATGTCGTCGCGGGTGATGCCGGCGGTGACGACGTGCGGCAGGTGGATCTGGTCGATCGCCAGCGCGTCGGAGAGCCGCTCGATCTCGCGATGGTGCATGGCCCGTCGGGCGTTGCGGAACGACGCCGCGGCGGCGAGGGCCGGGTCGGCGCCGTCGGGGATCACCAGGTCGCCGTCGCCGGCGTCGACGCCGTTCACGACGACCGGCCCGAGCTGCACGCCGACGTGTTCCTCGAGCGCGTAGGCGGTCTCGACGAGCTCGTTGACGGGCGTGGTCTCGGGGAGGGTGACGAGCACCACCTGGCAGCGGGTCGGGTCGCCGAGCATCTCCAGCACGTCGAGCGCCTGGGTGCGGATCGGTCCGCCACGCACCGTGTCGAGCAGGCCGCGGGCCGAGAGCAGGAACGTGATCGCGTGCCCGGCGGCGGGGCCGTCGACGACGATCAGATCGTGGTCGCCGCTGCGCTCGAGCGACTTGAGCTTGCCGAGGACCACGATGTCGTCGATGCCGGGCGCCGCCGTGGACACGACGTCGATGATGCCGCTCGCCGCGAGCCGCTTGGCGACCCGCTTGAGCCCGTGGGTCTCCAGATAGTCGGCGAGCGCGTCGGGAGCGGTGAGCGAGAGGTGCGGCACGTCACCCACGAGGTCGGCGAGGGTGGGCTTGCCGTCGAGGTCGACGGCGAGGACACGAAGTCCGGCGTCGGCTGCTGCACGCGCCAGAACTGCCGTTACCGTGGTCTTCCCGACGCCACCCTTGCCGGCCACGACGACCAAGCGGGTGGTGCTGAGGAACTCTCGTGGATCCAGGCGCTTCGGAGGCACTTGTGCGCAGACTAGTCATCGCCCTGCTCGGCGGCCCCCTCGTGGCGCTCGCCGGTCTGGCCTCCGGTGCCGCCGTCGCCAGCTCGACACCTGATTCGACCGTTCCGTCGAGCGGCGACGTGGGCAGCGACGTCGGAGACGCCACCGACGACGCGCTTGACCCGGTCGACGTGCTGCAGGTCACCGGCTTGTTCGACGGTGTCGTGATCGAGGCCATCGACGACGCGATCGAGCGTGCGGCGAGCGACGGGTCGCAGGCGCTGATCCTGCAGGTCAACTCCGGTGGGTCGATCGCCTCGCCCGCCGAGATGACGGGTCTCATCCAGCGCGTGGCCGACTCGCCCGTGCCGATCGGTATCTGGGTGGGGCCGTCGGGCAGCGCCCGCCTCTACGGCATGCCCGCCCAGCTCATGGGCGTCGCCGACGTCACGGCCATGGTGAGCGGCAGCCGCATCGGCCACACGGGTCGCCTCGTCGAACTCGACGGCGCGACCGTCGACTTCGGCGCCGCCGCCGACCGGTTGCGGTCGGGCTCGCTGTCGTTCCAGGACGCCCGCACCCTCGGTGCGCTGAAGCTCGACACGCCCGACGTCGGCGTGCCCACCATCCGCAACATGGTGGCGGCCATGGACGGCGTCACCGTCGACGGGGTCGTGCTCGACACCGTCAGCGAGGGCGTCAACGACGAGGGCGGCGCCGAGTTGCAGGCCACGCTCGTGCGGTTCTCCAAGCTCGGCCTGCTCGACCAGCTCATGCACACCGTCGCCAGCCCGCCGGTGGCCTACCTGATGCTGCTGATCGGCCTGTCGTTGCTCGTGTTCGAGTTCTTCACCGCCGGCGTCGGCGTCGCCGGTGTGGTCGGCGCGGTCTGCGCGTTCCTCGGGTGCTTCGGCCTGGCCGAACTGCCGGCGAGGGGTTGGGCCGTGGCCCTGCTCGTGGCAGCGTTCGCCGCGTTCGCGATCGACGTGCAGGTCGGCATTCCACGGTTGTGGACGGGCGTCGGCGTGGTGCTCGTCACCGCCGGCAGCCTCGTGCTCTACGAACCGCTCCCGGGCACGAGCATGGGCGTCGGCTGGCTCACGATGCTCGTCGGCATCGGCGGCACGATGCTCACCTTCATCGTCGGCATGCCGTCGATGACCCGCACCCGGTTCGCCACGCCCACGATCGGTCGCGAATGGATGATCGGCGAAATGGGCACCGCCGTCGGCGAGATCGCCCCCGACGGTGTGGTCACCGTCGCGAACGCCCGCTGGCGGGCGCGCACCAACCGGGCCACGCCGGTGGCGGCCGGTGCCGAGGTCCGGGTGGTCGCCATCGACGGGGTGACCCTCGAGGTGGAGCCCGCCGAAGGTGGAGCCCGCGACTACCGCGAGCGTCGGCCGTCGACCGGTGAGCAGGATCAGATCTCCCAGCTCACGCCGTCCGAGACCGTCAGCGCCGACTGATGTCCACCGGTTCGAATCGGGCCGTCCGCTCCTGCTGATGGGTGCCGCCGCGCCGTCGAGGCCAGGGTCGAAGCAGGCGCCCGGGTGTGACCGATGCATCACGATTCGGGAGGTTCCCGTCCATTGTGCGGGTCGCGTGGAGCCACCTAGGGTGGGCCTCGAAAGGGGCGTGTCACGTGGCGCTGCGTCGCGACGAACAGTACGAGGGCTTCGACTGGCAGCGAGCGGCTGCGTGCCGCGGCGAGCAGGCGATCAACTTCTTCCCGCCGACACATTTCGAACGCAAGGACCTGCGTCTCGCCCGCGAGCGGGTGGCGAAGGCAATCTGTCGGACGTGCCCTGTCGCTGCCGAGTGCCTCGAGTACGCGATCTCGTCCCGCGAGCCCCACGGTGTGTGGGGCGGTCTGAACGAAGTGGAGCGACGCCAGCTGATCGAGCGGCGCACGATGAGCGGCGGCGTGGAGCCGACTGCGGACGCGGCGTCCACGGCGGATGCCGCCCGGCGACCCGACGGGCCGACCGGTGAGCGGCGAGCAGACGCCGCGCGCGGTCGCGGTCGATAAGCGCACCTGGGTCCAGGGCCGACCGGCGTCCTACAGCACCGCCGGCACGGGTCTGCCGGTCGTCTTCCTGCACGGCTGGGCGCTCGGCCAGCACACCTATCGGGACGTCGTCGAACGCATCGCCGGCGAAGGTGTCCGGGTCATCGCGCCGTCCATGCCCGGCTTCGGCGACACCGGCGAACTGCCGAACGCGTCGTTCTCGCTGAGCGGTTACGCCGCCTGGGTCGCCGACCTGCTCGACGCGCTGGAGATCGACGAGCCGGCGGTGCTCGTCGGCCACTCCTTCGGCGGCGGCGTGGCCGCGCGGTTCGCGCACGACCATCCGCACCGCACCCGCTCGCTCGTGCTGGTGAACTCCGTCGGTGGATCGTCCTGGCGCAGTGGCAACACGTTGCGGTCGATCACCGAGCGCCCGTTGTGGGACTGGGGGCTGCACTTCCCGGCCGACGTGTGGCCGATCAGGCAGGCCACGAGGGTGTTGCCGGTGATCGCGGAGGACCTGCTGCCCAACCTCGTACGGCATCCGCGCGCCCTGGTGAAGGTCGCCAACCTGGCGCGGCGGGCCGACCTGCGCGCCGAGCTGGAGGCGATGCGCGACCAAGGGACGCCGATCACGATCATCTGGGCCAGCCGCGACGGCGTGATCCCGCGCGAGTCGTTCGAGGCGTTGTGCGTGGCGAGTGGCGTGCAGGGCACCGTGGTCGACGGCAGCCACAGCTGGTTGCTGGCCGACCCCGACCGGTTCGGCGAGGTGATCACGAACGACATGTCGATTGCGAAGGCAGCGCGAGCGATGGAGGCCGACGCACCCGTCGAGCGTCGGCGGGGCATCCGCCGCGTGCCGTCGCTCAGCCGGGGAGCCGCGGACCGCCGATCCGGAGATCGCCGCGCCGACGGGTGATGCCCCGGGCGTCGAGCTCGTTGGCGAGCGGCAGGGCGTACTTGCGGCTGATACCGAGGGCGTCACGCAGTTGCGACATCGTGATGCCATCGGGATGGTCGGCGAGCAGGACTGCAGCCGTCCGGGCCGCCGTGTCGATCGCGTCGGGATGGAACACGATGCCGTCGCGTTCGACCAGGAGTCCGCGCCGGATCAGCTCGCGCAACGTGGCGCGGTCGACGCCGGTGGGCTCCTCGGGGGCGGTGCCGCCGGCCCGGATCGCCGCGAGCACCGGGTGATCCGCGAGTTCGTCCTTCGCGTCGGCGGGCAGGGCGTGGCCACCGTCGATGCGCACATCGGTGAACGTCGCCAGCACGGCTCGCTCGCGCTCGTCGAGCGATGCCACGTCGAGACCGAGCGGGCCGGCGGCGGCGATCCGCTCGTGCAGCGTCGTGTCGATCGCGGCCAGCGCGGCAGGTGCGACCACCCACCGGTCGAGGGTGGGGGCGACGCGGCGGCCGGTCCAGGCCTCGAGGTCGTCGACGGCCACCCAGCCGCGCTCGGCGACGATGGAGTCGACGGTGCCGCCGGGGCGGGCCTTCGAGGCGGGCAGAGCGGGCGACACGTCGAGGATCTCGCCGCCGCCGACGGTCTCGCCACGGCCCGACTCGCGCAGCACGTAGCGATCGCCGACCATCAGTGGGAGCGGTCGTGACAGGTGCAAGCGCACGAGCCCGTGGTCGCCCGGCAGGATCGCATCCGGCCCGAGGATTCGCACCTTCACCGGCCACTCGCCGGAACCGACGTAGGCCACGTAGGCGCCCCGCCGCGACACCTCGTGGTCGAGCGCTTCGAGCACGTCGAGGCTGGCGTCGACCCGTCGGCTCGGGCGCCACTGGGTGCCGAGGACGAGTGCGTCGCCCCGTTCGATCTGCTGGTGCTCGACACCGGAGAGGTTGACGGCCACACGGTTGCCCGGGCCGATCGAGGTCTCGCTGCGGCCGTGTCGTTGGAGCGAGCGGACCCGGGCCTGGTGGCCGGCCGGTACGACGTCGACGCGCTGGTCGACCGACAGCGTGCCACCGGTGAGCGTGCCGGTGACGACGGTGCCGCTGCCCCTGGCTGCGAAGCTCCGGTCGACCCAGAGCCGCGGGCGGTCGTGGTCGGCGGCCGGTGCCGTGCGCTCGGCCAGCGAGACGAGCTCGCGACGCAGGTCGTCGAGCCCCTCGCCGGTGACGACGCTCACCGGCACGATCGGCGCATCTTCGAGGAACGTGCCGGCCAGGTGGTCGATCACGTCGAGGGTCTGCAGTTCGAGCCACTCGTCGTCGACGAGGTCGCGCTTGGTGAGCACGACCAGCCCGGCTCGCTGGCCGAGCAGTTGGAGGATGCGCAGGTGTTCCTCGCTCTGTGGCTTCCAGCCCTCCGTGGCGGCGACGACGAACATGCAGGCGTCGACGCCGCCCACCCCGGCGAGCATGTTGCGGACGAAGCGGACATGGCCCGGCACGTCCACGAAGCTGAGGTCGACCGGGCCCGACGGGCCGTCGATCGTCGCGTGGGCGAAGCCGAGGTCGATCGTGAGTCCCCGCTGCTTCTCCTCGGCGAAGCGGTCGGGGTCGGTACCGGTGAGGGCGAGCACGAGCGAGGACTTGCCGTGGTCGACGTGACCGGCGGTGGCGATGACGCGCATGCGGCGATCAGGCCGTCGCGGCGGTGCCGGCGAGGACGGCGACGAGGTGGTCGTCGTCGGCCGGGTCGACGGTGCGGAGGTCGAGGAAGGTGTGGCCGTCACGGGCTCGGGCAACGATCGGGGGGTCTGCCGCGCGCAGGACCGCGAGGCGGTCGCCAGTGAGCCGCACGCCGGCGGAGGGCATGGTGGCGCCGGGGGCGGAGCCGGCGCCGGGCAGTGCCTCGAGCGGCACGGCCGTCGCGCCCTCGACGCGTCCGGCGAGCGCCTCGGCGCGGGCCTGCAGCGCGGCGACCGGGGTGGCCACCATCCGCCAGAAGGGCACCTGCTCCGCGGCGCGCTTGTGCAGGTAGGCGAGCGCGGTGTCCTGGAGCGCCGCGAGTGTGAGCCCGCCAGGGCGCAGGGCGCGGGCGAGCGGGTGACGACCGCAGGTGGCCACCAGCGCGGCGTCGCCCGCGATGATGCCCGCCTGGGGACCACCGAGCAGCTTGTCGGCGCTGAACGTCACGAGCGAGGCTCCGTCGGCGAGGCTCTGCACGGCGGCCGGCTCACCGGCGAGCCAGCTCGGCGGCGGGCCGTGCAGCCACGGACAGCCGGCGTCGATCAGCCCGCTGCCGATGTCGGCCACCACCGGGACGCCGAGCGTGGCGAGCTGGGCGACCGGCGTCTCCTCGACGAAGCCCTCGACGCGGTAGTTGCTCGGGTGGACCTTCAGCACGAGCGCGACATCGGCGGCCGGACGTGACAGCGCCCGCCGGTAGTCGGCGAGGCGGGTGCGGTTGGTGGTGCCGACGTCGACGAGCACCGCACCCGACTGCTCCATCACCTCCGGCACGCGGAAGCTGCCGCCGATCTCGACGCTCTCGCCGCGGCTGACCAGCACCTGGCGACCGTGGGCGAGCGCGGCGGTCACCAGCAGCACGGCGGCGGCGTTGTTGTTCACGATCATCGCCGCCTCGGCACCGCAGAGTCGGGCGAACAGCTGCCCGACGGCTCGCTGGCGCGACCCGCGTTCGCCGGAGGCCAGGTCGAACTCGACGTTGACCGCACGGGCCGGCTGCGCGAACGCGACGGGAGCGCGGCCGAGGTTGGTGTGCAGCAGCACGCCGGTGGCGTTGACCACCGGGGTCAGCAGGGTGCGACGGAAGGCGTTCGCCCGCGCCGGAGCGCCGTCGACGTCGTCGGCGGCGATGGCGTCACGGGCGATGTCGACGCAGACCGCATGCGGCAGCCCGCTGGACGCGAGCGAACGGGCGAGTGCGTCCACGCTCGGCGGTCGGGCGGACCGCGTCGCGGTGGACGGGTCGGGGGTCGTCGAGGGACGCGGCATCGCCTCGGAGCGTAGGCTCCGCAGGCGATGTTGTCCGTGCCGATCGTCCAGCTCGATCCCGAGCTCCCGTTGCCCAGCTACGCCCATCCGGGCGACGCCGGGCTCGACCTGCGGGCGCGCGAGGACGCGGTGGTCCGCGCGGCCGGCGGTCGCGCGCTCGTCCCCACCGGCATCTCGATCGCGATCCCAGCCGGCTGGGCAGGCTTCGTGCTGCCGCGCAGCGGGCTCGCGTTGAAGCACGGCATCGGCGTGGTGAACTCGCCCGGCCTCATCGATTCGGCCTACCGCGGCGAGATCAAGGTGATCCTCTTGAACACCGACCCCGTCGACGACTTCCAGGTGCTGCGCGGCGAGCGGATCGCGCAGCTCGTGCTGCAACGGGTGGAGGAGGTCGTGTGGGACGTCGTCGACTCACTCGACGGCGACGACCGGGGCGGCGGGTTCGGGCACAGCGGTCGGCACTGATGCTGCCGGCCGACGATCCGGTCGTGCAGACGTTCACCGACGTCGTGCACCGTGGTGATGTCGATGCCCTCGTGGCGCTGCTCGCCGCGTACCCGACGTTGGCGACGGAGCGTTTCGGAGACGAGCACGTGTCACGTGCGACGCTGCATGTCGCGACCGACTGGCCGGGCCACTTCCCTCGGGTCGCCGAGACGATCGCCGTGCTGGCCACCGCTGGCGCCGATGTCGACGCCCGTTTCGCCGGTCCACACCGAGAGACGCCGCTGCACTGGGCGGCCAGCAGCGACGACGTCGCCGCGATCGACGCACTCGTGGCCGCCGGAGCCGATCTCGAGGCCGACGGCGGCGTGCTCACGGGCGGGCCGCCGCTCGACGACGCCATCGTGTTCTCCCAGTACGCGGCAGCGCACCGACTCGTCGCGCATGGTGCCCGGACGACCTTCTGGCACGCCGCCCCGCTCGGCGACGTGGCCCTCGTGCGGTCGGCGCTGGCGTCGCGTCCGGCGGACGGGATCGATGCGGACGGGATCGACGCGGCGGAGATCACCAACGCCGCCTGGCACGCGGCGCGGGCTGGTCGGCTGTCGACCCTGGAGCTGTTGGTCGACGCCGGTGCCGACCTCACGGCGGTGCTGTGGATGGACCAGACGATCCTCGACGCCGGCGTGGTCGGTGGCGACGACACGGTGGTGCGGTTCCTCCGCGGCCGCGGAGCCCGCTCGAACACCACCTGAGCGGCGTGCCCGCCCGGGGCACCGGTGGGTGGAGGACCGGTGGAGGGAGGTCTGCCTAGTGTGGTCGTCGGCACACGTGGCACCCGGTGCCGATTCGTGCAGGACAGTTCGTGCAGGACAGGAGGTGGAGGATGCCGAACACGAAGGCCGCCGGTGCGTGGCTCGTGACGGCGCTGGTCGGCCTCATCGGCCTCGGCGCCTGCACCGGAGGCGACGAGGAGGGTGGCGATTCGGCCGCGTCCGCCGACTTCTGCACGAACGTCGAGAACTTCGAGGCGTTGCAGGCCGAGGGTGACGCGCTCTTCGAGGCCACCGACGACGTCCCGGTGGAGCGATTGCGCGACGTGTTCACGCGGTTTCGCGATGCCGTCGACGCCCTGCTGGACACCGCGCCGGAGGCGGTCGCAGCCGACGCCGAGTTGGTCGGCACCACCACCGATGCGCTGATCGACGCGTACGAGCGGGCGGACTTCGACTTCGCGGTGCTGGCCACCGACCCGCAGTACGCCGAGGTGCTCGCCGGGCTCGACGACGACCAGATCACCGAGGCGAACGACCGGTTGGCGGTGTACTTCCGCGAGGAGTGCGGCACCACCTGACGCCGTGGTCAATCGGTGGCGGATTCCAGCGAGCCGGGGCGGTGGTGGGTGAACCAGTCGGCGGCGAAGTCGACGAGCGCCCGCTGCGACATCGCCAGCGACGTCGCAGCGCCCACGCGGCCTGATCGCACGCCGCCGGTCGCGGCGAACGCCGAGCCGACCGCTGCGAAGTCGTCGGTGTCGCCGTCGAGTTCGTCGAAGGTCACCCATCGCCGTTCGCCGTCGACGAGCACCGGCGCGGCCTGGGCGGTCCGCGCCTTGCCCGTCCAGTCGGCACGGTGTTCTGCGAGGTGGAGCGAGGTGTTGTTCGCGTGGCCGACGCCGAGCAGCACGACGGTGGCGTCGAGGTCGTGCAGCCGGGCGAGCGGTGATCGTTCGCCGAACCCGTCGTCCAGGGCGTGGTCGGCGACGATCCGGTCGGCCGCAGGGCCGAACGCGAGGTGCGACACCATCGGGTGCGAACTCCGGCGCACGCCGGGCACCCGGTGGAAGGTCTCGACGATCGCTCCCATCTGCCGGGTGGGGGTGAGGTGCGGGTCGAAGGCCGGCATGTGCTCGCGCATCGTCTCCCACCACGACGAGGGCACCGGTGGGTGCTGCCACAGCGCAGGGTCGGACCAGTCGCTGCTGTGTCCCGGCATCGTGAGCGTGCCGGTGGGGCTGACGGCGTCGAGCAGTGCCTCCACCACCGCCTGAGGGCCGCCGACGACATAGCCGAGCGCCGACATCGACGAGTGCACCACCAGCACGTCGCCGGACGAGACGCCGAGGGTGCGGAGGTCGGCGGTGATCGAGGTGCGCGTGGCCGGCCGGTCGGTGGCCTCGATGACGTCGCGCTCGCTCATCGGTGTGCGACCCCGTCCTGCAGCCCAGCGCTCGACGTCACGGTGGCCGTCACTTCCAGGCGAAGACCGGTTGTTCGAACTCGTCGACACGCTCGTGGAGCCGGCCCTCGATGCCGACCCAGCGGAACTGCACGAGCACGGCGCCGGTGGGCGCGTGGATGAGGTCGCCACCGAGGGGCACCTGCACGACCGGTCGGTCGCTCTCCGGGATCGTCACGAACCGGGGGGAGTCGTCGCGGCACAGTTCGTGGAGCCCGATCCGGTAGGCGTGGGCGACCTCGTCGGGGTTCGGAGCGAGCTCGAGGCCGGCGCCGCCCCAGACGACCACCGGGGTCATGATGTAGCCGGATCGGGTGGCGTAGTCGTCGAGGATGCCGAGCACGGCGTCCTCCCCGAGGCGCACGCCCAACTCTTCGTCCAGTTCGCGCAGCGCCGTCTCCACCGGTGTCTCACCCGGGTCGACGCGTCCACCCGGCAGGGCCCACTGTCCCCCGTGGCGATTCATGCGCGACGCACGACGACAGAGCAGGAACGCCGCCCCACCCGACACGCCTTGCATCCGCCCGTCGAGGCCGGAGATGTCGCCCGGGATCACCGACAGGTCGTCGGCGGTGACCTCCATCGGGTCCTCGGCCCCGTCGTCGGGATGGCTGTCCACCACCACGATCGCGACGGCGGCGCGCTTGCGGTCGTCGGGTGCGATCGTTCGCACCGAGTGCTCGGCGAGATGGCGCCGCATCCGCTCGCGGAGGTCGTCGTCGAGCGGGATCACGCCTGGCTCCCGGACTCGTCGCCCGAGGGGCCAACGGGGTGGTCGTGATCGGCGTGGTCGGGGCGCAGCACCTGTGCAGCCAACCACGTCGAGATCGGCACGGCCGACACGAGACCGATCGACCCGACGAGCGATCGCACCACCTCGATCGCGACGAGTTCGCGCGTGGCGATCGAACCGACCGACTGGCCGGCCTCGCTGAACAGCAGCAGGAGCGGCAGCGCGGCGCCGGCGTAGGCGAGGAACAGGGTGTTGACGGTGGACGAGATGTGGTCGCGGCCGATGCGCAACGCACTGCGGTAGAGGTCGATCGACGGCAGGTTCGGTTGCGCCGCCCGCAGCTCGGCGACGGCGGACACCTGGGTGACGGTCACGTCGTCGAGCACACCGAGCGAGCCGATCACGATGCCGGCGAGCAGGATGCCGCGCGGGTCGATCGGCACCTGCAGCGCGTCGAGCATCTGGGTGCTGTCGTCGGTGTAGCCGGTGAAGTTCGCCAGCCGCACGAAGATCCACGACAGCACGCCCGTGATGACGAGCGCGGCGAATGTCGACAGCAGCGCCACCGTCGTCATCGCGTTCACCCCGTGGGCGAGGTACAGCGCGATGAACGCGATCACCGACGACGCGACGAGCGCGACGAGCACGGCCTGGTTGCCGTCGAGCAGCGACGGCAGCAGGAACACCACGATGACGGCCAGGCTCACGGCGAGTCCGGCGAGTGCACCGGCGCCACGCCATCGACCGAGCACGACGATGGCGACCACGAACAGCAGCAACAGCAGCAGCATCGGGGTGGATCGCTCGTACTCGTAGAACGAGTAGTTCGTGGTGCCGTCGATCGCCGTGGACGCGAGCACCTGTACGTCGTCGCCGGCCGCGAGCCGCTTACCGGCCACCGAGGTGGGTTCCTCGAAGGTGAAGACCTCGCCGGCCGTCTCGCCCTCGGTGATGCTGAGCGTGGCGAGCGAGCACTCGATCGTGGCGTCGTACGAGCAGGGCTGCACCGCGGTCGACTGGACGCGTGCGGCGATCGGGTCGGCGTCGAGGAGAGCGGGGTCGCGCGAGGTGCGCTCGCCCGACGGCCACAGCAGCACGAGCCCGGCGAGCGTGAGCACGCCGCACGCGATGACGACGTACCGCAGGATCCGTTCGATGGGGGCGGCGACGAGTCCGTCGGGAGCCTGGTGTGAGTGGTGTGCGTGATGACCGTGCTGGTGCGAGCCGCCCACGGGTGCTCCTCAGACGGCGGCCGCGACGGCGGCCGCGGCCGAGATGCCGCTCAGCGCGGCCCCCTCCACGCGAGGGCCGGCGAAGGCATCGCCCGCGACGGCGAGGCTCGGCAGGTCGTCGGGGCTCCAGTGGGCGTCGGGCCAGATGCGTCGCGGCGTGGCGAACCGCCACCGCTTGAGCTGGCTCTCGACGATGACCGCGTCGCCGAGGTACGGCCGGGCGAGTTCGACCAGGGCGTCGTGCGCGGTGACCGGGTCGTCCTCCCAGTGCTGCTCGCTCCACTCGGGGTTGGCGTGCACGGTGACGGCCGGGAGCAAGCTGATGCCCTTGGCGTGGTTGTCGGCGACGAAGGTGAACGACGGATCGATCTGCACGCCGCCGGGTGCCGGCACGGCGCTCGGCCGGTCGAGCACCGCGAGCAGCGAGAGCGTGCGGTCGTAGTCGGTGCGCCACAGCACCTCGGGCATCGCGACCTCGGCCGACACGAGCAGCGAGAAGGTCTGCGGCAGCGGGCAGGTGACGATGAGCGCGTCGGCGTGGTGGATCGAGTTGTCGTCGAGCTTCACCTCCCACGGGTGCGGGCCGTCGCCGCGGTGCAGCGAGAACACGAGCGAGTCGCAGCGCACGTCGAGGTCGCGGGCGAGGTGCTTCGCGAGCGCGTTCATCCCGCCGTGGACGGCGTAGCGGGGGTGGCCGTCGCCTCCGCCATCGCCCGCCTGGTTGCCGTGGCCGTCGGTGAACCCGCGGCACCACTCGAACACGACGCCGGCGTCGACCCACTCGCGCACATGGGTGCCGAAGGCCTCGGACCGCACGGTGAAGAACTGTGCGCCGTGATCGAGCCGGGCGTCGCCGATGCGGCGGGTGGCGAGTCGCCCGCCCGGGGAACGGCCCTTGTCGAACACGACGACGTCGAGGCCGCGGGCGCGCAGGTCGCGAGCGGCCATGAGCCCGGCCAGGCCGGCACCGACGATCGCCACCCGGCGGGGCGGACGGGACGGTGTCGTCATGCGCTGGGGGCGAGCGTCGCGGCGTCGAGGGTGGCGGCCGCCGCGGCCGCCTGCTCGCGCGTGACCCGGCCGAGGAATTCGAGCAGCACCCGGTTGAAGGTGGTGGCGTGCTCGACCATGAAGCCGTGTGCGGCGCCGGAGATGACCACCAGCTCGGCGTTCGGCAGCCGGTCGGCGATCTCCTCGCTGTCGCCGCGGGGCGTCAGGATGTCCTGGTTGCCCACCATCACGAGCGCCGGGACGGTGATCTCGCCGAGGCGTTCGGCCATCGCCTCGTCGGTGGCGAGGATCGCTCGCACCTGGGCGACGAAGGCGTGCGACGATCGGCCCATCGCGAGAGGGCCGAGCCATCCGAAGGCCGGGAGCAACCGGCGGAACGATCGGGGTCCGATCACCCAACGGGCGGCCTCGCTGGTCATCGCGCCCATGCCACGCTCGCTGGCGTGGGTGGCCCAGCCGGTGATCAGCTCGCGACGCCAGTCGTGGTTGCGGCACGCGGTGCAGGCGAGGGTGATCGAGCGCACCCGCTCAGGATGTTTCAATGCGACGATCTGGGTGATGGCACCGCCCATCGATGCGCCGACCACGTGGGCCGTGTCGACGCCGACGTCGTCGAGCACCGCGATCGCGTCGTCGGCCATCTGCTCGAGGCTGTAGTGCCCGAACGGCTTGTCGCTGCGCCCGGCGCCGCGGTTGTCGAGGGCGATCACGCGGTAGCGGGCTGCGAGCACGAAGCGCTGCATGTCCCATCCGTGCTTGTCGGCCCCGAGGCCCTGGATCATCAGCACCACCGGCGCGCTGTGGCGGCCGAGCACGTCGTAGTGCAGTCGAATGCCGTCGGAGGAGCGTGCGTACGGCATCAGCCCTCCCCGAGCCAGTCGATCGCGACCATGCCGGTCTGCATGCCGCCGAGCTCGTCGAGGATGCGCTGCAGGTGTCGCTGGGCGGCCTCGGCGATCTCGATCTCCGCGAGGGGACCGCGGCGCTTGGTGCGCAGGCGGATGGGGGCGCCCACCTCGGCGCGGGCGGTGCGGTTGAACGGGCTGCTCATCGACGCCACCGGGATCACGGCGACGTGCGCCGTGACGGCAGCGCCGACCAGTTCGTGGTCGACGGAGCCGGCGAAGCGCGGGTGGTTGGTGCTCGAGGTCGCCATCACGACGAGCTCGCCGTGGCGCAGCGCGCCGTGCACCTCGGTGGGATCGTCGAGCAGTGCGCCGATGCGACGGAGCCCCGCGCCGAACGGTGCATGGTCGGGTCGACCGACGAAGCGCACCGGGCGGCCGGTGGCGCGGGACAGCGCGAGCGACACGTACAGCGGGCTGTACGACCAGCGGCGCTCGTTGGTGACGAGGAGTGCGCCCGCCTTGGCCGGCAGGTGGTGCAGGCCACCGACGCTGACGTCCCAGCGCAGGCGGGCGAGCGGACCGAGGAGGCGGACGAGGTGGTCGTCTCGACCCCACTCGTCGACCGAGTGGTCGGGCAACAGGGGCCGGAACGGTCGGAACGGGGCCGTGACCGCCGTCGACGCGGTGCGGGCGGTGGTCTCGACCGCCCGGCGGGGGAGTTCGATCAGCTGCGCCATGTCAGGCCACCCCGTGGATCGTGGCCGCACGCATCTGCGGCTTGGTGATGCGCACCACGCTCTCCCACCGGAACAGTCGGTCGATGACCTCCGGCGTGGACGTGGCGGGCACGAGGCCGAGCACGTCGTGGGCGCGTGTGCCGTCGGCCAGGCGGCCGCGGTGGAGCACCTCCATCACGTGTTCGGGGATGGGGGCGCCGCCGAGGTGCGAGAGCTGGCGGGCGAGGTACCACTCGGGACCGACGAGGGGCAGCGGCACTCGCTTGCCGCGCATGATCGCCTGGAGCCCGGTGATCGCGCCGGGGGCGACCACGTTGATCGGCTGGTCGAGCCGGAGCTTCGCCGCAGCAACGAACGCACGTGCTGCGTCGACGTCCTCGACGACGGCGAAGGGCGGGTCGGCGAGGATGCTGAACGGCACGACCGGCTGGCGGAGGAGGCGGCCGAGTGGGCTCGGCACGTGGGGCCCGAGGACCGGGGCGAGGCGGAGCGAGCCGACCGCGACGCCGATGCGCTGGGCGACCGACTGGGCGACGGTCTCGATCCGTTCGACCATCCGCCCGTACTCGCTGGTGGGATCGGGGGCGACCGATTCGTCGGGCCGGGTGAGCGAGTGCCGGTTGCGTCCGTAGATCTCGATGCCGCTGCGCACGACGATGCCCTCGAGCGACGGGCATTCGGCGGCCGCACCCAGGATGGCGGTGGTGGCGTCGGTGGTGAACTGCTTGGCGTGTGCCGTGCCGGCTCGGGCGTCGGGCTCCCACACGGCCAGGTGGATGAGCACGTGGGGGTCGAACGTCGTGACGACATCGACGATGCGCTCGCGGTCTGACGGCTCGATCCGGTGGAACTGGGCCGTGCGCAGCCGGCGACGGGGCGGGTCGACATCGATGCCACAGAGCGAACCCACCCAGGGTTCCTGCTCGAGCAGTGATGCGACCAGGGAGCCGAGCTCCCCTCCCATCCCGCTCACGAGCAACCGTTGCCCGCTCACGAGGATCACGCTATCCGTTCAGCCGCCCAACGGGAGGATCGCGAATCGCACGTGCACTTGGGCGGAGAGCTCGATCTGTCCGGCGCTGACGGCCATCTCGGCGCCGCCGGCCTTCATCGCCCGCATCATCGGCATCGCATCGGCCATCGGGGCGGGCCCGCTGTTGATGGGCGCCTCGCTGATCAGCTCGACCGCGCCGAGCCGCAACCCGAGCGCCGACACGTAGGCCTCGGCTCGGCGGCGAGCGTCGACCGCGGCGCGACCGAGGAGCTCGTGGCGCACGGGGTGTTCGGCGTCGACCTGCCACGAGAGATTGCGCACCTGGGCGCCGGCGTCGCCGACGGCGAGCCGCAGCAGCCGGGGGAGCCGGTCGAGCTCGTCGATGGTGACGGTGATCGCGGTGGAGGCCCGGTGACCGACCAGGGTGTTCTGGTCGCGGCGGTACTCCCACTCCTCTGCGACGGTGACGCCGTCGGTCACCCAGTCGGCGGGGGTGAACCCGAGCTCGGCGAGACGGTCGCCCAGGGTGACGGAACGCTCGCTGACCTGGTCGAGCGCCGTCGCGGCGTCGGCCGCGACCACGCTGAGACCGAGGCCGACGACGACCCGATCGGGCTGGACGAGTTGCTGGGCGTGACCCATGACGACGACCGACGACATGTGTCGAGTCTGTCACGGGGTCCTCAAGCGGGTGGCGCGGTGGGCCGATACCAGAGGTGCATGAACGAGCGGACGGGCGCCGAGCCGTCCCCTTCGGGGGCGGGTACCACCGTGTGTTCCGACGACTCCCGCCGCAGGTCGTGGCGCCACCGTCTGGCCCACGGGATCTCACGTGGTCGCATGTCACGCGGCCGGATCGTGGCCCTGTCGTCGATGTCGCTCCTGCTGCCCGCCTGCCCGGCGGCCGTCCCCGGCGCCACACCGGCGCCGGCCGCTGCGCCAGCGGCAGCACCGACGACCTGCACGACGATGTACACGGTCGTGTCCGGCGATTCGTGGTTCGCGATCTCCAAGAAGACGGGCGTGTCGCAGAGTTCGCTCTACTCGGCGAACGGGACGACGGCGTCGTCGCCGCTGTTCCCCGGGATGCAGCTGTGCCTGCCCGCCGGTGCGACGGTGACGACGGTGACCGGGACGACCGCGCCGCCTGCGGGCCAACTCCCCGTGAACCTCGCTGCGTTCCCCACGCAGGGTCCGTGCTGGTTCATCGACTCGTGGCAGGCGCCTCGCGGCGGCGGTCGCCTGCACGAGGGTGTCGACATCATGGCCAAGGCGGGCCAGTACGTGTACGCCGTGCAGGACGGCACCCTGTCGAAGCAGACGCTCGACCGTGCCGGGTCGCTGTCGGGCAACGCGTGGTGGCTCACCGGCACCGACGGCAGCTACTTCTTCTACGCCCATCTGTCCGCGTTCGCCCCTGACCTGAAGGTGGGGTCGAAGGTCGTCGCCGGCCAGATCATCGGTTACGTCGGTCGCACCGGCAACGCATCAGGTGCGCATCTGCATTTCGAGGTCCATCCTCGCGGCGGCGCCGCGGTGAACCCCACGCCGATCGTGCGCGCCGTCGACGGGTGCCGCAACACCACGCCGCCGCCGCAGCCCAGCGGCACGCTGCCGCCCACGCCGAACACCGTGGCCCCGGCGGGTTCGGGCACGGCCACCACCGCACCGGCCACCCCGGCGCCGGTGCCCGGCACCACCGCGCCCACGCCTGTCGTGCCGACGAACACCGCGCCGACGCCGCCGGCTCCCGGAGCCGCCTGGCAGTTCATCTCGCCGAAGACCGCGTACGACTCGTCGTGGAACGGTGGCTCGATGGCGCCGTTCTCGCGGCAGATCGTGAAGGTGAGCGGTCTCGCCGGCGTGCCATCAGGAACGGCCGGGGTCCTGGTCCGCCTCACGGTGAGCGGTGCATCCTCGTCGGGTTATCTCGTCACCTACTCATGTGAGACCGGCGCACCGGTGGTGTCGCAGCTGAGCTTCCGTGAGGGCGGGGGCGCCGTGGGCACCTCGATGGTGCGGGTCGTCAAGGGCCAGATCTGTGTGATGTCGAGCGCGGTCGCGAAGGTGAAGGTCGAGGTGCTCGCCGCGCAGTCGGCCAGCGGGGTCGGACTGCAGGCGGTCACCGCCACTCGTGTGCTCGACACGCGCTCCACCGCTCGTCTCACACCGGGAAGCCAGATCCAGATCGCGAACTCGTTGCTCGGTGTGCCGGCGGGCGCCCAGGCACTGTCGGTGGCCGTCACGTTCGTGAACCCCGATGCGGCCGGCATCTTCTCGATGGGCTTCTGCGGTCAGGGTCTGTGGACGACGGCCCTGAACGCCGACCCGGTGTCCTCGTTCGCGATGACGATGCGTGTGAACCCGTCGGGATGGTGCATCACGAGCAGCGTTGCGACCGACGTGATCATCGACGTCACCGGTGTCTGGGCCGGGGCGACCAAGGTGTCGACCGTCGATCCGCTGCGCATCTTCGACTCGCGGTCGTCCGGCGGAGTCAGCCAGACGGATGCACCGGTGCAGGTTGCCGGCCTCGGCGGCGTGCCAGCCGGCGCCTCGACTGCGTTGCTGGCCATCACGTTGGTCACCGGTTCTGTCGGGACGAGCGTGTTCGCCTATCCGTGCGCTGAGGGCCCGATCTCGGGGACCGTGGTCGCCGCGGTGGCCAACCGGGTGTCGACAGCCGTGGTGCCGGTGCGGTTGAGCGGTGGGCAGGTGTGCTTCCGCAGCATCAACCCGGCCGACGTCATCGTCGACGTCGTCGGGGCTGGCTGACGCTGGGGGCGACTGAGCGTCGGAGTGATCAGCCGAAGCCGCGCGAATCCTGCTTGAGCGCCGTGTCGACCGACAGCGCCGACGCGACGACGAGCGCGTTCAGCGGCTGCGGGAGCTTGGTGTGGATCTGCACCACGTAGTTGTCAGCAGTCGTGAACAGCGTCTTCGCCAACCCCTCGAACGTCTTGGTGATCCGTGCCACCTCGGTGCCGGTGTGGTCCTCGATCCGGAAGTCCCACGCCCGCCAGTTCTCGGCCCTGATCGAGCCGTAGGTGTGTTCGCCCGCCTGCAGGGTGAAGTGGATCTTGCCGAACACGTTGTCCTGCACGATGCGACCGATCTCGCGGTCCTGGCCGTCACTGACGACGACGGTGCTCTTGAAGACCTTCGCCGGCCGGGTGAGCCGCAGCGCGACGTTGCCGTTCGCATCGGTGATCTCGAGCTGGTGGGTGAGGAACTGGTCGAGGCTCGACACGAGGCGCAGCACCTTCTTCGCGGTGCTCTGGCCCACCTGGTTGACCGCGGCGAGCTGGCGGCCAGTGCGGTCGAACACGCCGTACTGGTTGTTGAGCTCGATGATCTTCGCCTTCTGATTCACGATCAGCACGGGTTCGTCGAAGATCGAACCCGAACCCGCGAACGAGGGCTCGCCGACCGAGGTGCTGCGCCGCGTGCCGTCGCCCGACGTCATCCGCTGGATCAGTTCGGGGTTGGCCTCGCTGCCCACCGTGAGCGCGCCGTCCAGGCGATCGAGCCTGGTGGGGGCGGTCTGTACGGGATCGGTACCGGTGATCCCCTGGTTGCTGACGTGGTCGGTCCAGGCCTGGCCGTCCCAGTAGCGGTGCTCGTTGCGACCCGTGGGATCGGGGTACCAGTTGGCGGGCGTCGTGCTCATGACGACATTGTCACCGCTTTTCGAGCAGAAGGGATCAGCGCAGCTCGTGCACCATCAGGATCACTTCACGCCCGAACGGGTCGAGCTGGCGACCGGCGATGCGTTCGATGACGGTGATGGCCTGCGACGGGTCCTCGACGAGACCGCTCCAGCGGATGTAGCCGCCCATGATGCCGACGAGACGGTCGTCGACGTTCTCGTTGTGGACGATGACCTTCACGTTGTTCTCGAGCAGTGCGTGGAGCTCGGTGTAGAAGGTCTTCAACCACAGGCCGAGGTCGTCGAGGCCGGTGAACGGACGGTGCCGGTAGGGCAGCGAGAGCTCGTCGTAGTTGTGCAGGTTGTGTGGTGCCGGGATGATGCTGACGAGGCAGCCGAAACCGTTCTCGCGCAGCCAGATGATCTCCTCCTGGCGGCGGACACGGCGGTGGTTGTCGCCGTAGCCGCCGGGGCGCTCGCAGATCGCGAGCTTGTCCTTCATGATCCAGGTGAAGTTGCGAGGCGTGATCCCGAGGGCCCACTTCCCGCGCAGGCGAGGTGGCATCAGGAACTCACTCGTACGCACGACATCGAACGTCGAGGATAGACGACGGGCGGTGCAAACCTTTCAGCCGTCGGATCAACGAGGCGCCCGTCCGTGCGGTCGGGCGGCGGTGGGAGCTCGCCAGGCGTCAGGGCTCGAGGGTGAGGCGCTGGTGCGAGCGGGTGACCCGTCGGCCGGCGCCGACGTCGCACGCCAGCGCGCGCCCAGCGGCGACGTCGAGCACTCGCTGCACGGTGGCGGCATCGGGTGGGTGCCCGTCGCCGCTCAACCACCGGCGGATCGCTCGCCGGGCGAGCGCCACGGGCGCCGCAGCGATCGCGCGGGCGTCGGTCGGATCGAGCGCGGTGGCGAGTTCGTCGAGCAGATCGGCCTCGTCGCGCAGCAGGTCGGCCTGGCGGGTGAGCACGGGGACGAGGTCGCGGCCCGCCGCCTCGGACAGCGAGGGCAGCAGGTCGTGGCGCACCCGGTTGCGGAGGAAGCGACGGTCGTCGTTCGTCGGGTCGTCGACGACATCGATCGCCAGGCGTCGGCACAGCGATCGTGTCTCGTCGCGCCGCAGGGCGAGGATCGGGTGGCGCGGCCCTGGGCGCATCGCGGCGAGGCCGTCGAGGGCGGCGCCGCGGAGGAGGTTGATGAGCACGGTCTCGGCCTGGTCGTCGGCGGTGTGTCCGGTGAGCGCATCGGGCGGCAGGACCCCGCCGCGCGCTGCCCGTGCTCTGGCCTCGAGGTTCGGGCCATCGCCGACGTGCACCGTGACGGTGCACGAGTCGACACCGAGGCGATCGGCCACGGCGGCCACTCGTCGGTACTCGTCGGCGGATCCGGACCGGAGTCCGTGGTCGACGTGCACGGCGGTGGGCCGGCAGCCGGCGGCCGAGGCGAGCACGAGCAGGGCGAGCGAATCGGCGCCGCCGGAGACGGCACAGGTGACGGGGGTGCCCGGAGGCGGGAAGGTGCAGCGCGGCAGCAGCTCGCGTGCGGCGGGCAGGACCCAGGCGACGGAGGCCGGATCGGTGGTCATCGTCCCAGGGCCGGAGCGGCCGCTCGTGTGGGGCGAGCGGGTCGGATGGATCGGGTCGTCGGGATCAGTCGTCGCGCCGGGCGCGCTTGCCCGGATACCGCTGCGACGTGACCGTCTTCAGATAGCCGCCGACCACGGTCACCACGGTGAGGACGGCGGCGATCGTGAGGATCAGCCCGATCCAGAAGTGCCAGATAACCGCGAACATGCGGCCAGCGTAGCCACTGGCGCCCCGCTTGGGGCCAATCCGCGGAGGTGGCCGATCGGGACCGGGATCAGGCGCCGTCGGGGCCGGCGTCGAGCTCGTCGGTGGCGGCGAAGGGATCCTCGCCGAGCGTCGGCTCGTCGGGGTCACCGAAGCACTGTTGGAGCTTGGCGAGCAGCCCGGGCGGCATCTCGTCGTTCTTGCACTTCTGCGACACCACCAACTTCAACTCGGCGTGGAAGTCGAAGGCCTGGAAGCAGTCGGGGCACTCCTCGAGGTGGACGCGGATCGCGACGCGGGTCTCCTCGGACAGCTCGCTGTCGAGGAAGGCGTCGAGTTCTCGCAGTGTCTCGTTGCAATCAGCCATGGGTGGCGGTCTCCGTCGATCCCTCCGCCGGAGCGGGGGAAGCAGGGGTGGGAACGAGGCCTCGTGCCTGCGCGTAGTCCATCAACCGCTTCTGCATCGCCTTTCTTCCCCGGTGCAGTCGCGACATCACGGTGCCGATCGGGATGTCGAGCATCTCGGCGATCTCCTTGTACGCGAACCCCTCGACGTCGGCCAGCAGGACGGGCAGCCGGAACGACTCCGGGAGCTCCTCCAACGAGCGCTTCACCTCGTCGTCGGTGAACAGGTCGAACATCTGGTCCTCGGCGCTGCGTGACGCCGACTGGAGCGCGCCGATCCGCTTGTACATGTAGAGGTCCTCGACGTCGTCGAGGTCGGTCTCCACCGGGCGGCGCTGCTTGGCGCGGTAGGTGTTGATGAAGGTGTTCGTGAGGATGCGGAACAGCCAGGCGCGCAGGTTGGTGCCCTCCTGGAACGACGCGAAGCTGCGGTACGCCTTGAGGAAGGTCTCCTGGACGAGGTCCTCGGCGTCGGCCGAGTTGCGGGTCATTCGGAGCGCGGCGCTGTACAGCTGGGGGGCGTACTGCATCGCCTCCTCTGCGAACGCGGTCCGATCGGCCATGGGGCGACCCTAACGCACGGCGCTCGCACCCGCCCGGGGGCGGCATCGGGAGCCGGCCTGGCGGCGGTCGGGCGCCCGTCAGGGGGTGTCGGGGGCGACGAAGGTGTCGATCGCCGCGACGAAACGTTCGAGCATGTCGGCGAGCTGCACCCGTTCGGCCGGCTCGTAGGCGCCCATCAGGTGGGCCATCAGGCGACCGCGCCGCTCGGCGACCTCGGCGTGACGCGACGCACCGGCCGGGGTGATCGCCACCATCACGACCCTGCCGTCGTCGACGCTGGTGCTGCGTGCCGCGAGGCCGGAGCGCACGAGTCGCTGGACCGCGCGGGTCGCGGTGGACGGGTCGACGCGCAGCGCGTCGGCGAGGTCGCTCATCCGCCAGCTCGGCTGCTGGGCGAGCAGGTCGAGTGTGTCCATCTGGCCCTGTTCGAGCGCGTCGTCGCCGCTGCCGAAGAGGTGGTCGCGCAGCGCGCTCATCGCCGCGCCGCGGCGCAGCTCGATCCATGCGAGCCCGACGCGGACGGCGAGGTCGAGCTGCACGGGATCGGCGAGATCGACCGGGCAGGGGTCGACCCGTGCGTCCTCGGTGGGACCGTCCAGCGGCTCGGCGGGCGACATGCGGCCGTTAGGGTACCCAACATGAGCGGCGACGCTGACCGCAGCAGCGGGCACCCGGGTGACCCCGACGGCGCGGGCGCCGGCCAGACGCCGCTCGAGCTCGTCGGCGTGCTCGCCACCCAGGACGTGATGCTCACGCCGACGCTGCGCCACGTCGAGATGTTCTCGATGCGCGGCCTGCTCACGCTGCTGTGGCACGAGCCGGTCGGCGTCGACGAGCCGCCTGCCGCGCTCGTGCTGTGTGGTGGTGCGATGGGTGGGCTGCTCGGTCCAGCCGACGGCCTGTACCACCGGCTCGGCGTCGAATGGGCCGCACGCGGTGTGCCCGTGCTGCGGGTGAGCTACCGGCGTCCGAACGACCTCGACGCCTGCTGCATCGACGTGGCGGCAGCGGTGCAGCTCGCCATCGGCGGAGCCGGTGCACAGCGGGTCGTGGTGATGGGGCACAGCTTCGGCGGTGCGGTCGCGGTGCGGGTGGCGGTCGGGCTCGAGGCGATGGTGGCGGGCGTGGTGACGTTCGCGACGCAGTCGGCCGGGTGCGAGGTGGCGGGCGGTCTCGCCGGGCGGCCGCTGCTGCTGTTCCACGGCGATCGCGACGAGATCCTGCCGATCGAGGCGAGCGAGATGGTGCGCATGATCGCCGGCACCGGTGAGCTCGTGCGCCTGCCCGGCGACGGCCACCTGCTGGCCAAGAGCGGCGACGCGATGTGGGAGCGGCTCGAGGAGTGGCTGCCCGCAGTGCTCGGCGTCGACACCGCCGACCGCTAGGAGCACGCTCCGGATCGCCAGCCTCGTCGGGTCGGGTCAGGGCGCCGGATCGGGCGGCGGATCGGGTGACGGCGGCGGATCCGGTGCAGGGTCCGGCGTCGCGGTCGTCGGCGGGGGCGGCGGATCGGTCGTGGTCGTCGGCGGATCGGTCGTCGTGGGCGGGGAGGTCGTCGTGGGCGGGGAGGTGGTGGTCGGCGCGGTCGTCGTCGGGGGACGCACCGTCGTGGTCGGCGCCGTGGCGCGCACCGTGGTGGTGGTCGCCGGCGCCTCGGTCGTGCCGGGATTCGGCGCCGACTGGTCGACCGTGGGCGATGCCGCGGCGGCGCCGGCGTCCGACGGACCCGCAGTGACGTCGGAGATGTCGGAGATGTCGGAGGTGCCGGTGTCGTCGGGCGACGGGTCGCCGAAGGCCGCGACGGCGTCGCTGGCCGGCGGGTCCGTGTCGACGCCCCGGCCGCCGCGACGACGGCTGCTCGACGTGCGTGCCGCTTCCGGGTCGACGACGGGTGCGAGCGATGCGACGTCCGGGCTGTCGACGACCGCCGGCTCGGTCGCGACGGGGTCGGCCGCTGCAGGATCGGTCGGCACCGTGGCGTCGGCGAGCGCGCTCGTCGGGGGCTGGCCGCCTGGACCCGTCGTCGTGGCGGCGGGCTGTGTGAGATGGGTCTCGGCGGCGTCGGGTCCGGTCGTGGCGGCGGCCGCACCGGAGTCCGATGCATCGGCCGAGGCGCTGGCGACAGCGGTGGGCAACAGCGGACCTCGGTCGACCGTGGCCGCCGTCGCGAGCACGGCCGCCGCGACGACCGAGAAGGCGCCGACACGCGCACGCGTCCGGGTGTGCCGCTGCTCGGTGACAGGTCCGCGACGCGGCTCACGGGGGACGATCTCGAGCAACTGCGTGGTGGTCGGCGCGGTGGCGGTGGTGACGGTCGTCGCGGTCGTGGTGGTGACGAGCGACGCGAGCGCTGCGCGGGCGCACGCGCGACAGGTCTGTTCACCCCGCGGGAGGTCGGCGCCGCACACCACGCAGATCGGGATCAACCGGTCGGCCATCACTCGCGTCCCTCGACCCGTCCGACGGCGGAGGTCGGCGGTCCACCGATGCTCGCGTCGGCATCAGGGATCACCGGGCGCGGCGAGAGCCAGCCGTGGGCGCCGGTGCACCGGGACGTGGACGGAGCGTGACGAGTTCGGATGCTCGGATCGTCCGACCTGATCGGATCCGGTCAAGCAGCGTTCGTTGCCCTGCACGGCGCGAGCTGGGACGACGCCGGGATTCGTCGGGCTGCGACGCAGTGTAAGACCAACTCGACGTCTGTGCATGGAGTTGACTGGGCATCGTCACGGACGACGCCCGTCGGGAGCGACAGCTCGACGGATCTGGCTGAGGGAGGAGGCCGAGTGGGCACGGTGCACGCGTCTGCATCGAGCGACGGGGGGATCCTCGGCGCATGGCATGCCGCGGTGCTCCGCGACGACGTGCGTGGGTTGCTCCACCTGCGGGCGCAGCGGTTCCTCGAGATCGCACTCGTCCCGTGTCCCCCCGCCGCGACCGGTGCGGTCGCCGGCGACGTCGCACTGGCGGACAGCGTGCTCACGGCCGCGCTTCGTCCCCGGCTCGACGGCGGCGAGCTGGTGTCCCTCCTCGCAGGACGGCTCGGGATGCAGGATGAACCGGCACCCCTGGTACGCGGGCTCGATCAGGCCGTGCGCGACCTCCAGCGCTGGCTGCAACGCGCACTCCGTGGTACCGCCCGTGCGGTCGGCTACGGCACACTCGGACGACCGACGCCCCAGGGATCGCTGCTCGGCGTGGTGGTGGTCGACGACGACGGCCGGATCGATCTCGCCCACGTCTCCACCGCCGACCTCCGCCGGGAGCGCTCGTGGTTGCGGGCGGAACTGGCCGACATCAGGTCGCGCGGCCTGGTGCAGCCCCAGCACGCGATCACGTCGTTCCGCGAATCGCCGACGCCGTACACGGAGACCTGGCCCGGCGTCCGCTGCGTGGCCGACCCCGTGTCGCCGACCTGACGCGGATCGGTTCCGGACCCTCAGTCGAGAAGTGGGGTGACGATCCTCGTCAGCCAGGTCGATGGGTCGCCCGTCGGTTCAGACAGGTACTCCTCCCACATGTCGTTCCGAGGGACCAGCCCCCGCTCACGCATCCACGCCTCGAGCGCTGCATAGGTGAGGACCATCGTGTCGTAGGGCCCGACGTGGGTGCCGACGACCGCTCGGCCACCGGGACGCCGCTCGACCACGACATCGCCGCTCGGGCTGCTGACCATGCCATCGATCGGGAAGCCTGCAGACAGTTCGACGGTGTCGGTCGGCATCGAGTGGTACCAACCGAACGGTGGGCCGATGACGATCGCCCCGACAGCCTCGGCCTCGCGGACCACCGCATCGAACGCCTCGCCGAAGAACTCGGTGAGGTCGGTCATCGCGACCACCCGCCGAATCACCATCGTGTCGGTTGCCGGCAGCTCGACCACGTCGAACGCGGGCCCCGCCTGGGCGGTCGTCGTGCGCATCGGGGAGTTCAGGGACATGACACACCTCCGGAGCCGCACCGGACAGCTTCGTCGACGGCCGGTCGCCGGCCCAGCTCGAACGTACTTCTGAGTTCGTGCCGGCCACCAGTGTCGAACGGCCCTCTCCGATGTCAGGCGGTGTCAGGCGGTGTCAGGCGGTGTCGGTGTCGGCCGTGATCGTCGTGATGACCGCGCCCTGGGGGATCGCGTCCTCCAGCAGGCTGCGCACGAAGGCGAGCGCGTCGTCGGCGTCGGCGACCGACACGTGCTCGGTGATGCTGACCGTCTTCGTCCCCACCTCGTGTGAGGCGAGGCCGAAGCGATGATCCAGTTCGGTCATCAACGCTTCGGACGGAGCCTTGCGGAGCGTGATGACCGCGTGAACGTCGAATCCCATGGGAGCAGTCTTCACCATGGGCGTGCAGGCGTGTTTCGCGCGGCTACGGCACGTCCGCGGCGGCGGCCCGCGCATAGCGTCGCCTCATGGGGAGCACCGATCCGACGTCCGATCTCGAACAGCGCCTGGCCGTCGCCGAGGCACGCCTGGCCCGCCTCGAGGCCAAGGAGGCCGTGCTGGCGACGTTCAACGAGTACCTCTACTTCCTCGACGTCGGGTATCCCGACGAGCTCGTGTCGGCCGTGTTCACCGTCGATGCGACGTTGGAGGTGCTCAACTTCCCGCCCGGCACGATGGCCGATCTCACCTTCGTCGGGCACGACGCGATCAAGCCGCTCTACGTCGCCCACACCGTGACCGCGCCGGCGATCCAGGGTGGACACCACGCGAGCAACATCGCGATCGAGGTGGCGCCCGACTGCTCGAGCGCTCGTCTGTCGGCCTACTTCATGACCTCGACCGCAGCGATCGGCATCCTGCAGGGCGGGCAGTACCAGGGCGAGGCGGTCCCCGACGGCGATCGGTGGCGGTTCCGCCACTACCGGATCCTCAGCGGGTGGGGATGGAAGGTGGCCAAGGACGTGATCCGGCCGGTGACCGATGCGATGCCCGCCGAGCGGGCGCGAGACGGTGCGCGTCCGGCGACGTGGGCCCCGCCCGCCGGTTGATCAGCCGCGTCCGCCGGCGACGGCCAGCGTCTGCCCGGTGATCCACGAGCCCGCCGGCGAGGCGAGGAACACCACGGCCGCCGCCACGTCGAACGGTTCGCCGAGCCGGCCGAGGGGGATCCCCTTCGCCAGCGACGGCAACACGTCGTCGGTGATGCCGCCGATGGTGGTGAGCGACTCGGTGGGGACGATGCCGACGGCGAGCGCGTTGGCCCGGATGCCCCGCGGGCCGAGGTCGACCGCGAGCGTGCGCGTGAGGTGGTTCATGGCCGCCTTCGCGGCGCCGTACGCGGCGAAGTTCGGCGACGGTCCGAGCGAACTCGTCGACGAGATGCCGATCAACGAGGACCCTGCCTGCATCACCTTGGCACAGGCCTTCGCGGCGACGAAGTGCGGCCGCAGGTTCAGATCGAACTGGCCGTCCCAGTGCTCCTCGGGCATGTCGACCGTGGCGTAGGTGCCCTTGTGCTCGGAGCCGCCCGCGTTGCTGACCCACACGTCGAGGCGACCGAGTTCGCTCACGGTGCGCGCCACGAGGTCGCTGATGAAGCTGCTGTCGCGGATGTCGCCGGCGACGCCGATCGCTCGCCGTCCCCGCGAACGCACCTCGGCGACGACGCCGTCGATCTCCGCCTGGCGCCGTGCGGTGACCACCACGTCGGCGCCGCAGTCGGCCAGGCCGACGGCGATGCCTCGCCCGATGCCGCGGCCCGAGCCGGTGACCACGGCGACCATGCCGTCCATCCGGAAGCGGTCGGCCAACGACCCGCTCGCACTGGTTGCCGCGTCTGCTGCTGCACTCATGGCTGCACCTGCCTGCCTCGGGATGGTCAACGACACATCGGGTCGGACGAGACGTTGCTACCACGCACCCGTCCCGCTGATCGTGTCGGATGCCCGAGTGGGAGCACGGTTCACCGGTGGGCGCTCGGGCCGAGTTCGACGCGTCGGCCCGGTTCTGTGTCCGTTTCTCAGAACCTGTCGAAGGACACTGTCCACCGGGCACGTGTCGTGGCACAGTCGAGCTGTTCGATGATCGGCGGTCGTCGTCGCAGTCGCCCACGCTGGAGGTCACCATGTCCGCGAGAGCTCGTCATGCCGTCGGTGTAACTCACCGGTCATCCACCGCGGTGCGACTCCTGGCGATCGCGTGTCTGCTGCTGGGCGTCGTTGTCGTGGCCGGAAGCGGAAGCGAGCGGGCCATGGCCGCGGCGGCTCCGAGCGGGGCGTCGGTCTTCACGCCGATGACGCCGCAACGGTTGGTCGACACGCGCATCGGTCTGGGCGCGCCGACACAGCGCCTTCAATCCGGCGAGTCGTTGGATGTCCAGGTCACGGGGCGACTCGCGATCCCGTCGAACGCGACAGCAGTGGTGGCGAACGTGGTCGCCGTCGGCGCCGCCGGGCCCGGCTTCCTGCAACTGTTGCCGACCGGTCGCGCATCGTTCGGGTCGTCCTCGACCCTCAACATCGACACGGCCGGTCAGACGGTTCCCAACGCCTCGTTCGCCCCGCTCGGCGACAACGGCAAGCTGACCGTCTACGCCATCTTCACCACCGATGTGGTCATCGACGTGTCCGGCTACTTCACTCCGGCATCATCGTCGACATCGGGTCGTCTCGTTCCGGTCACGCCGAATCGAATCCTCGACACACGGATCTCGCTCGGCTGGACGCCACCTGCTCCACCTCCGGCGACGACGCCGGTGCCCACGTCGCCGACGGTGCCCTCGACCGTGCCCTCGAATCCCGGCGACACCAAGAACTGCTCGGACTTCGCGACCTATCAGCAAGCCAAGGAATGGTTCGACACCTACTACCCCTCCTGGGGCGACGTGGCGAACCTGGATGCCGATGGTGATCGGATTCCGTGTGAGTCGCTTCCTGGTCACCCGAACATCTACGTGCGGTCCGGTGAGATCGCCGCGGCCGGGACCGTGATCACGCTGCAGGTCGCAGGTCGCGGAGGGGTCCCGACGTCCGGCGTCTCAGCCGTGGTGATGAACGTGACCGCAGTGGACCCGATGGGCTCCGGCTACGTGCAGGTGTCTCCAACTCCGGTGGATCCGGGCGCATCGTCCAGTCTCAACACCGCGACCGGACGCACGATCGCCAATCTCGTGGTCGTCCCGCTCGGCGGAGCCGGGACCGTCGATCTGTACACCACCGCCCCAGCAGATCTCCTCGCTGATGTCGTCGGCTACTTCACCGACGCCACAGCGCCGGCGTCCGCCGCAGGGCTGTTCGTACCGATCACACCGAACCGCCAGCTCGACACTCGCGAACCCGCACCACGAAACCCACTGATGGCGGGCACCGTCACGGGCATCGACGTCAACGACATCGCCACCGACGCGATCGCGATCGCTGGGAATCTCACCGCAACCGAACCCTCCGGGCTCGGATACCTCCAACTCGCTGCGGCGCCCGTCGCGGTCGGCACGTCCTCGAACCTGAACATCTCCTACGTCCGACAGACCATCGCCAACGCGGTGGTCTCGCCCGTGGCGTCCGGACGACTCGAGGTCTTCAACCTGTCCGCCGCGCACGTCCTGCTCGATGTGACCGGGTGGTTCACGAGCGACGTCGGATCATCACCTCCGGTCCCGACGACGCCACCCACGACGCCACCAACGACCCCGTCAACGATCCCGCCGACGACCCCGCCGACGGTCGGTCCGCTCCAGGTGGAGGTGATCGGTTCGGGACGCGCGATCATCGATGCCCCGCTCTCCGACCCGTGCGCCGACGCGACGTGGAAGATCAGCGGGCCGACGGGCTACGTGCGAACCGTTGCGTCGCCCGACACCTGCTTCTCCGGGCCGCACTCGTTCGACACCGCATGGGACAACGGCACCTGGCTGCTCGCCCCCGGCGTGCACACCGTCACGCTCACCCTCACCACCAGCGCCGGTTCCGTGTCGTCGATCTCGACGTTCACGATGCCGGTGCACACGCTGACGGTCGAGAAGTCGGGCGGGGACTTCTCGAGCGTCAAGGCGGCCATCGACTGGATCAGCGACGCCTCGGCATCGAACACCTACCTCGTCCGTGTCGGACCGGGCGTCTTCTACGAACCGACCATCACCTTGAAGAGCTACGTCGACATCGAGGGAGCGGACCGCACGAGCACCATGATCATGGCGTCTTTGGCGACGCACTCCGTCTCACGTTCAGGGAGCACGTCGCGCACCGATGGAGTGCAACTTCGATCTCTCACCCTCCACGGTGGCATCACGATGCTCTTCGGCAAGGTTGACGTCCGCCACGTAGCGATCAATGGCAACGTCGTGCTCGGGGAACAAGGCGGCATAGAGCTGCGCTATGTCGATGTTCTCGCCACCACAGGAATCGGTGTGAGCTCGGGATGGCACGCGTACGCGCTCGTCTTCGATTCAGACATCACAGCGCCGACCCCGGTGGAGGGCTACTCCCCCGTGCAGAGTCTCCTCGTGCTCGACTCACGGTTGTCGGGCACGATGACCGACTCCACGCTCGAAGGTCGGCTGTGCTCGGGATCGGTCCTGCGACCTGGGGTCTGGGCGAACGACACCTTCATCCCCACGGGATCCTTCCAGCCGACATCGATCAGGTGCGCGCCCCGGAGTCCATCCGCGGCCGGCCCGAGCGTCACCGGTATCCACGCGACGGGTACGGGCTCGGCGTTCACGTTCACCGCCGACCCGGGCACCTCGCGTTGTCAGGACCGGGAGATCTGGACCCTGGTGGGGCCGGTCCGCATCACCTCCGACAGCGGCAACGCCGGCTTTCACTGCTACGAGGTCGATCATTCGACGGGCGTGCGCACCCTTCCACGAGGCGAGTACATCGTCACCCTGCAGCTCGTGACCAACGGGGTGTGGGCGGCACGCGCCATGTCGTTCGTGGTGACCTGACGTCTCGCACTCGCTCGCCCGGACAGCAACCGTGTGGGGTGGTCGCTCCGGGCGCCGCCATCGCACGTCCGGCGGAGCGGACGGGTGCTGATGACCTGGAGCCCAGACAGGGAATCGAACCCTGGACCTTTTCATTACGAGTGAAATGCTCTACCGACTGAGCTATCTGGGCGCAGTCGGGGAGTCTAACGAGGCGCGATCGGCGATCACACGGAAAACCCGGCGGTCGCGACCTCGGATCGCTCCTCAGACGGCGACGGTGAGTGCCGGGGCGCCGTCGGCACGCGCGACGCACAGCAGCGTGGCCGCGACCTCCACCCCGGTGGCCGCATGCAGGGCCGACGCGTAGGCCTCGAGCTGGGGGCGGTACCGATCGGCGAGCACGGACGGGGTCTCGAGGACGTGGTCGGTCTTGAAGTCGACCACCACGAACCGGCCGTCCTCCATCCACACCGCGTCGATGATCCCGTAGACGCCCTCGCCGGCAACCTCGGCACCGACGTACATCTCGCGGCGGACGGTGCTCGTGCGTGCCACGGTGGCCATGCGGGTGAAGGCCTCGCTCGTCGCGATCGACCGGACGAGCTGGGCGACGTAGGGGTGGAACCGTTCGGGCACCTCCTCGGCCCGGCACTGCTGCACCACGAGCGCTGGGACGAGCGGGAGCGGGTCGTCGAACGGGAGCACCTGGACCACACCGTGTACGGCCCGCCCGACGCGGGTGCCGTACCGACCGATCTGGTCGGGCAGGGCGCCGAACGAACGCGGCGGCTTGCTGTGCAGACTCTCGCCCGGCTCGGGTGCGGGACCGGCGTCGGTGTCGCCGGAGCGCTCGTCCGGGCTCGCACGGTCGTCCGCGTCGCCGTCGAGATCGGGCGGCAGGGTGGGACGCACGAGGAAGGCCGTGTCGTCGGCGACGAGGCCCCGTGCGGCCGCTGCGGTCGGGACGGCCACTGGCGCGTCGTCGTCGCGGTGGCGCATCTGCGTGGCCGACCAGCTGGAGCGGACCTTCCAGGTGGTCTCGCGCGGCGGCGGCCGGTCGACCCGGTCGTCGAGATCGACCACGGCAGGAGGATCGACGAGACGCGCCGGCGCGAGGTCGACCACCTCGTCGGTCTCCGGCAGGTACGGCATCATCTCGGCCGCGGTCGTCGCGGACGATCGCCGACCGTGGTGGAGGCAGACGACGACGTGGTCCTTGGCCCGGGTGCAGGCGACGTACGCCAACCGTGCCGCCTCGAGCCGACCGAGCACCCGATCGTCGGTGCTGTCGAAGCCGAGCGTGGCGAGCTTTCCGTACTTCAGTTCCACCGTGCGGCGGCCGCCGACATCGGTGGCGAACGCAGCGCGCACATGGTCGCCGCCCGGCCGCTGCCGACCCATGCCGGCGACCATCACGATCGGGAACTCGAGACCCTTCGCGGCATGCACGGTGAGGATGTGGACGGAGTCCTCGTCGGTCTCGTCGGTGGTGACGTTGCTGCGATCGTCGTTCTCGACCCGCAGCGCGATCCATGCGAGGTACTCGCCGAGCGATCCACCCGTCTGCTCGTACCACCAGCGCGCCTCGTCGAGCACCAGGCGCAGCCGCCGCCACGTGGTGGTGGGTGCGCCGTCCACCAGCGATGCTGCGTGCGCGGCGCGGCTGCGCGCGATCTGGTCGAGCAGCTCCGGCATCGGCGTGCGGTGCCGAGCATCTGCCCAGGTGCGCAACGTCGTGAGGGCCTGCAGCACCGCCGGGTGGCCGCGCCGATCGGTGGGCGCGTGGAGGGACCAGTTGCCGCCGGCGTTGCGGTGCGCCACCAACTCGATGTCGCTGAGCGCGAGCACCGAGGTGCGCAGGGCGGTGACCACCTTGATCGGCGACGCCGTGTCATTGATCGCGGTGAGCACGCGCAGGAGGTCGCGCACCTCGCGCGTGTCGTACAGCAGGGCACCGCCCTCGATCACGTACGGGATGCCGGCCCGGCGCAGCGCGGGCTCGAGGTGGGTGAGGTCGGCACGGGTGCGCACGAGTACGGCGATGTCGCCGAAGGTGGCCGGTCGCTCGTGGTCGCGGTGCCGCACGGTCCACGAGCCGTGCGCGGCGGTGATCATGCGCGCCAGGTCGCGCGCTTGGCGCTGTGCGGCCAGCTCGGCCGGCACCTCCATCGGGCCGCCGATGACCGTGACGGTCGCCGGCGCGTCGGGCACGTGGTGGTCGAGCGCCGAGAACGGCACCTGGCCGGCGCCCTGGTCGGCGTCGAACCAGGCGCGGAACAGCGCGTTCACCCATCGCAGCACCGCGGGGCGCGAACGGAAGTTCGTGGTGAGCTGCAGCGGGGTGAGGTGGGGCAGGCGGTGCAGCGCGGCGAACAGGCCGACGTCGGCCTCGCGGAAGCCGTAGATCGACTGCTTCGGGTCGCCGACCGCGAACAGGATCGGGGTGTGTGGCTCGCCACCCTCGGCATTGCCGGCGAACGGTGCCGTGAGCGCCTGCACGATGTCGTACTGCACGACGTCGGTGTCCTGGAACTCGTCGACGCACAGGTGGTCGATCTCGGCACGGATGCGGCGGGTCAGTGCCGGCTGCTGGGTGAGCAGGCGGCGGGTGAGCACGAGGATGTCGTCGAAGGAGAGGCTGCCGCTCTGGTAGCGGGCGTGGGCCTCCTCGAGCACGATCGGCACGAGCACGTGCGCGAGGTGGCGCACCGCGGTGTCGTGGACGATGCCCTTCACTGCGCCGAGGGACGCCTTCACCTCGTCGCGCGCCGGTTTGCCGGCGGTCCCGCCGGTGCTGCGCAGCGCAGTGGTGCCAGGCACGGCGAGGAGTGCGGCCGCCATCGTCGGTGCCGCGAGGCAGGCGTCGACGCCGGGCAGCAGATCCTGGATGAGCACCCGCAGCTTGAGCGGCACCTCGCGGTCGTGGGCGAGCTCGCGTACCCTCGCCAGTGCCTGATGACACGACGCCTGCCACGACGCGGGCACCGCCGGATCGAGCTCGTCGAAGCGGTCCCACTGCTGGTCGACGAGGCCGATGAGCGCATCGATGTGGCCGATGCCGTTCTCGGCCACGAGCACGTCGAGCGCCTCGCGCAGGGCCGGATCGTCGAGGGTCTGCACCCGTTCGAACATCCGATGGCGGATGCGCAGCGCACGGTCGCGGACGTCGGTGCCGGCGAGCAGTTCGTCCTGGGTGGAGAACACCGGGGGCAAGCCGGCCTCGAGTGGATGACGGCGGAGGATGCCGAGACAGAACGAGTGGATGGTGCCGACCGTCATCTGCTCGACCGCCGCCGTCATGTGCGACGGCAGCTTGGCCCGCAGCTTGTTGACGAGGTCGCGCGCGGCGCGCTCGGTGAAGGTGATCGCGACGATGCGCGACGGGTCGCCACCGTGGGCCAGCACCTGTTCGAGACGCCGGATGAGCGTCTCGGTCTTGCCGGCACCGGCGCCGGCCGACACGACGAACGAGGCGTCGATGCGATGGACGGCGTCGTCGCGCGCCGCCTGGTCGGCCAGTTCGGGCGCGGCGAACAGGTCGAGCTGGGTGGCGCTCACGCGTCGCTCCCGTCGATGACGGACGGGTCGGACAGGTCGGACCCGTCGAACGGGTCGTCGAGCTCGTCGTCGTCGAGGAGACCGCTCCACTCGATGCGGCGTTGGTTGACCTCGAAGGTGCCCAGCCCGTCGGGCGCGCACACGTCGCAGCCCCAGGTGCCCACCTCGCCCGGCTGGAACCGGCCCTGACCGATCGCGTCGGCGATCTCGTGCAGGCGGGCGTGCAGCTCGTCGTGCACCGTCGGGGTGAGCTCGAGCGCCACATCGGCGGCCGCTTCCGGGCGACCCACGAACCGATAGGCCGAGGAGGACACCGGGCGGTCGAGGAGGTGCTCGACGGCCCAGCCGTAGAACGCGAGCTGCAGCTTGTCGCGATCGGGCCCGAGCGGCGAGAGCGCGTCGATCTTCTTGTACGGCAGATCGCTGCCCGACTTCAGGTCCATCACACGGAGCGTGCCGTCGGGCAGCAGGTCGAGCCGGTCGACCGAGCCGCTGAACCGCACCCGCTGGTCGCCGTCGGGCGAGACCCACGTCGCCGCCGGGCGGACACCGTCGCTGCGTCGCCCGAACGCGAACTCGGCGGCGACCGGGATCACCTGGTCGTCGCGCTCGAGCTCGAGCCCGCGTCGCATCGCGGTGAGGATCTGGGCGCGGCGCGCCCGCCACATCTCCGGGTGTCCGAGGTGGTGGGCGGCGAGCAGCGGCGAGGCCAGCTCGTCGAGCACCTCCTCCGCTCGTGCGGCCATCACCTCGACATCGTGGTCGTCCACGATCCACGGGCGATCGGCGTCGGGGTGGGCCTCGAGCCACTCGAGGATGAGCCGTTCGAACACCGAGTGGATGACGTTGCCCTTCTCGCGCGGCTCGATGTCGGTGATCTCCGACGGGTCGGTGTCGTCGGTGCGCGCGCCGAGCACGCGCGTGACGAAGTACTCGAGGCCGCAGGTGACCCACTGCTCGAACGAGGTGATGCCGACCTCCACCTGTTCGCCCTCGGCGTCGCGGCGGGTGAGCGGGTGCGCGTCGCCGAGCTCGCCGACCTGCCCGTCGTACTCGCCGGGCACCGTCTGCGCTCGCGACGTGATCGCTCGGCGCCGGCGTGCGAGCCGCGGCGTGCTGCGGTCGGGGTGCCGAGTGAACCACTCGTCGGCGTCGAGCCATGCGGTGTGCTGCGACGTGAGCTGCGCCGCGTGCGACGCCACGTGCTCCTGGGCCGCAGGCTGCGCGGCCAGCAACGGCGACGGGTACAGGTCGCCGCCCGAGCGCACGTCCCAGCGCGCCCAGGTGACGGTGACCGACTCGGCCGCTCCGTCGAGCGCGGCCAGCACACCGCGCTCGTCGCGCAGCGGTCGGTTGGCCGGCCCGGTGAGCACGCCGAGCGGCTCGGCGCCGTGGAGGCGGGTGAGCACGAGGTCGTCGGCCACCCGACCGGGCAGCAGATGGTCGTTCGCCCCGAGCACGAACGCGTGGTCGAACACCGCGCCGGTGGCGCCCACGATCTGGTCGACGAAGACGCCGGCGCCCTTGCTCTCGGTGGTGACGACATCGGTGTCGAGGAATGCGGCGACGAGCCGGGCGAGCGTGGAGGTGCGCAGCGCGAGCCCGAACTGCTCGATCTCGGCGAGGACGCCGAACACGCCCTCGAGCTGTTCGGCCGCCTCCCGCTGCCAGACCGGGTACCCGACCCACGTCTCGAGCCGCCAGTCGACCGTGCCGCAGTGGGTGGTGAACCAGGCCTCCAACGCCGTCGCGACATCCGACCACGTGGTCGCGGCGCGGACCGCGTCGCGGTGGATGCGCTGCAGGCGGACGAACCCGATGAGCGATCGATGCGCGGCGTGGTCGAGGTGGTCGGGGTCGTCGGGCAGTGCCGCTTCGAACGCAGGCCAGTCGCGCTCGCCGACGACGCCGTGCCGCTGGGCGAGTCGGTTCCACCGGTCGGCGCGGCGGGCGAAGGTGCGCACCACCTCGGCGCCGTCCCCCTCGTCCGTGCTCGAACGGTCGACGTCACGACCGAACGGGGCGAGCCTGGCGAGTTCGACGAGCGTGCGCCGATCGAGCCCGTCGGACACGATCGACATCATCAACCTCAGGACCTGGCCCGCCACCGAGCCCTTCAGCCGCGGCGTCACCTGCCCGCGGGCAGCCACGCCTGCAGCGGCGAGCGATGCGGCGATCGAGCTGCGATGCGGTCCGGCCGGAGGGAAGAACACCGCGATGCGATCGGCGACCACGCCGCGTTCGAGCAGCGCGACGATGCGGCGGGTGACCTCGCGCACCTCCTCGTCGTGGTCGGGGCACGAGACGACCGTGGCGGTGCGCTCGGGTGCGCGGTGCTCGGGTGCGAACACGTCGGCGTTCACGAGGCGCGACACGTGCGCCGCCACCGACAGCTCGGGGTTGCGCGAGGTGGTGGCCACCACGACGACGCCCGGGGCGCGTGCGACGAGGGCCTGCAACATCGCGACGTGGGCCGGGTTGAACTGCTGGGTGACCACGAGGACGAGCGGCGCGATCGCCAGGTCGGCGTCGGGCACCGATCGGTCGCGGAGGCGCCGGGCGGCGATGCGGACGATCTCGGCGGAGTCGAGCAGGCCCTGGCGCAACAGCCGCTCGCGGACCGTGGTGACCACCTGCACCACTGCGGTGGCACTCGCGCGTCCCGCGGCGAGCGAAGCGAGCGCTGCGGCCGGATCGCCCGGCAGGGTGAACGCGCCGACGAGGGTGCTCGCCGCACGCACGATCGCGTCGTGGGTGGCCGGGTGATCGGCGCACGTGGCGAACGCTGCCGGACGGGTGCGCGGATCGGCGAGTACCTGCTGCACCACTGCGAGGACGGCGACATCGGGTGCCATGCGCCGCGTGCCGAGGTCGGGCGCGGCGATCTCGTTGGCGAGACGGAGGGTGCCACCGATCTCGGCGCCACACGACCCGCCGTTCAACGGCAACGCTCGGCGCAGCCCGTCGACGGTGGCGCTGTCGGGTGCAACGACGCGGACGAGCCGGAGCGGGTCACCCGCTTGCAGGTGGCGGATGGCGTCGCCCACCGCGGCCGCCATCGGGCGGCCGGGCGCGGTCCAGCGGACCTCGGCCATCTACACGTAGTACCGGGGGTGCCAGATGCCGCGAGGGTCCTCGCCGGCCACCGGCATCCGCCAGGTGCGCAGTCGGGTGGTGGGTGCATCGAGCCGGACGGCGCACAGCGCACGCGGCTGGTCGGCGGTGCCGTCGACGTAGCTGTCGGCCCAGTCGTCGCGGGTGTACCGCTTCGCGATCTGCCGGTAGATCGGCTGCCACGCCGCATCGTCGCCGGGCTGGTGCAGCACCTCGACGACGCCCTGCACCACCACCTTGCGGTACGGGCTGGCCTCCTCGTCGATGCTGATGCCCACCCGAGGGTCGCGCACGAGGTTGCGCCAGATGACGGCCGGTTCGCGAGGCGTGAAGCAGATGGCACCGTCGTGGACGATGAACCACAGCGGCAGCACGCGGGGCATGCCGTCGTCGTCGACGGTACCGATGCGTGCGAGGTGGCCGGGTTCGGCGAGGAACGCGTCGACGTCGTCGGGGCTGAGTGCGGGCACGGCTCGAACCTACCGCGCCGGTGTGACGGCGATCGGCCGGTGGAGCGGTCGGCCGGTCGGGCCGTCGGTCAGGCTGCCGGCAGGTCGAGCAGCAGGTGCTGCAGGAGCAGCGCTTCGTTGGGGTTGCGTTCGAGCGCCTCGAGCGCCTGGTGGATCCGGTCGACCGCGTGGGCGGCCGCATCGGGCCGGGCAGCCGTGCCGTGCACGAGGGCGTCGCGGTAGACCCCGGCCATCACGGCGAGGGCGCTGCGCAGCTCGTCGGTGCGGTACCGGCGCACCTCGCGCTTGTGCTTGTCCTCGAGCGCCTTGCGACCGCTGCCGCGCTCGCCGGCCGCGGCGACGCGGGTCTCGAGCTCGGCGATCTCGGCGGCGTGGATCGGAGTGAGCGACGCTGCCGCGTCGTCGGCGAGCTTGGTGATCTCCTCCACCACGGTGACGACGGTGAACCCGGTGCCGTCGAGCCGTGCCGGCATGGCCGCGAACGCGGCTCGGCGGGCCGCCAGGCCGGGGTCGCTCACGAGGACACGGGCGCGGTCGAGGTTGCCGGCCGACGCGGCGGCGGCCGACGTCGACGCCGCCGCGTCGTGGCCCTCGCCCACGAGCGCTGCGGTGATCGCCGACTCGCCGATCGGGGAGAACTCGATGCGGACGCAGCGCGAGGCGATGGTGACGAGCTCGGCGTCGACCTGGTCGGCGAGCACGATGAACACCGTGCTGGCCGGCGGCTCCTCGAGCGTCTTCAGCAAACGTGCCGCGCCTTCGGCCGTGAGGAGATGGAACTCCTCGAGGATCATCACCTTGCGATCGCTCTCCACGGGCGCGAGCGAGGCCGTGCGGATGATCTCCTCGATCTGCTCCTTGGCGATCGCGGCGCCGACGCGGCGCACCTCGCGGACATCGGGGTGTTCGCCGGTGAGCGCGAGCCGTGCCGACCGGTGGTCGGGATGGTCGCCGCCTGCGAGGAGCGCCGCCGCGAAAGCGCGGGCCGCCTCGTCCTTGGTGGAGCCGGGCGGGCCGACGAACAGGTAGGCGTGCACGGGGTCGGCGACGCACGACTCGAGGCGCCGGACTGCGCGTTCCTGCCCCACGACCGCGTCCCACACACTGGCGCCGATCGTGCCGGTCGAGGCGTCGGCGGGGCCGGCCATCAGATGCCCAGCCGGTCGTGGACGGCGGCGCGGATGGCGACGTACACCTCGTCGATGCCGGCCGAGGCGTCGACGACCACCCAGTGATCGGGGTCGTCGGCGGCCATGCGGGCGAAGCCGTCGCGCACGCGCTGGTGGAAGTCGTCGCTCTCACGCTCGAAGCGGTCGAGCTCGCGGCCGTGCATGCGGCCGGCTTGCACGGCCGGGTCGACCTCGAGCAGCAGCACGAGGTGCGGCCATTGGCCGTCGATCGCCCACCCGTTGATGTGGCGCAACTCGTCGACGTCGAGGCCCCGGCCGTAGCCCTGGTAGGCGAGCGTGGAGTAGACGGTGCGATCGCTCACGACGTGGCGGCCGGCGGCGAGTGCCGGGCGGACCAGTTCCTGCAGATGCTGAGCGCGGTCGGCGGCGGTGAGCAGCGCCTCGGCCCGATCGGCCAGATCGGTGACCGACGTGTCGTGGAGGATCGCGCGGATGCGGGCGCCGATGGCCGTGCCGCCCGTCTCCCGCGTGAGGACGGCGCCGAGCTCGGCTGCGAGGCGCGCTGCGTGAGTGCTCTTGCCGCATCCCTCCGCGCCCTCGAAGGCGATGTAGCAGCTCGTCGTCTCCACCGGGGTCGCACGCTAGCGGCGCGCCGTGTACGCTGAACGTGAGATCGACATCTCATATTCTGAGATGTCGGACGAGACCGGGCAGCGGAGAGGAGCAACGCCATGTGGATCCCGGTGACCGTCGCCGCGGCGTGCTTCCAGACCGCGCGGACCGCGATGCAGCAACGGCTGCGCTCGTTGCTGTCGGTCAGCGGTGCCGGATTCGTCCGGTACCTCTACGGCGCGCCCGTGGCGATCGTCGCGGTGGCGGTCGTGGCGTCGATCGACGGCCTGCCGAGGCCACCGGCCCGTTTCTGGCCGATCATCGCCGGTGGTGGCCTGGCCCAGATCGTCGGCACCATCTTCATGATCCGCGCGTTCGATGCCCGCGACTACGCGATCGGCACCGTCTACACCAAGACCGAGGTCGTGCAGGTGGCGGTGTTCTCGCTCGTGTTCCTCGGCGAACCGCTGCGTCCGCTCGGGTGGCTGGCCACCGTGGTGTGCTTCGCCGGGGTCGTGGTGCTCGCCGGCGGCCGGCGGGTGCTGCAGGTGCGCGACCGCGCGGTGCTGTTCGGGGTCGCTGCCGGCGGTGCGTTCGCGCTCGCGTCGGTGGGCATCCGCGCTGCGTCGCGTTCGCTGCTCGACGGCCAGGAGGGTGACGGGCACGTGATCGCCCGCGCGCTGCTCACCCTCGCGGTGATGAACACGATGCAGATCGTGATGCACGGCGGCTACCTCTCGGTGCGCGAGCGCGACCAGCTCCGCCTGTCGTTCGTGCACTGGCGATCGAGCTCGGTGGTGGGTGTGTTGAGCGTGTGCGGATCGGCGTGCTGGGCGCTCGCGTTCACGCTCGAGAACGCCGCACGCGTGCGCACGTTCGGTCAGATCGAACTGCTCATCACCTTCGCGGTCGCGCACTGGTGGCTGGGCGAGCGGCACGGCCGTCGCGAGTACGTGGCCAGTGCGCTCGTGCTGCTCGGGGTGGTCGGGGTGATGGCCGGGGGCTGATCGCCGACCGCGTTCAGGGCGCTCGATCGGCCCGGCCACGCCCGTCGGATCACACCCGACCGACACGACCCGTTCACAGAACGGACCAGCCGACGAAACGGGCCATCTCTACGTTGGCCTGCGTGTATACAGGGATGGACACAGGCGTGCACACAGGACCGGTCACGCCGCGGTCGTTGACCCAGGTGGCCTATGACGCGCTGAAGCACCGGCTGCTGATGGGCGAGTTCCCGCTCGGCCGCCGCCTCGGCGAGGTCGCGCTCGCCGAGTTGCTCGAGGTGTCCCGCACCCCCATCCGGGAGGCGCTCACTCGGCTCCACGCCGAGGGCCTGATCGTCCGCCTGCCCGAGGGTGGCTTCTCGCCGACGGCTCCCGATCTGCACACGGTGCGTGAGCTCTACGACGTCCGCAAGGGTCTGGAGCTCACGGCGCTGCACGCCGACGACGGCCACGACAGCGACCAGCTCGAGTCGCTGCTCGACGACTGGCGCCAGCTCGGGATCACGACGGCCCAGGGCGACTTCGGCGCCGACTTCGTGCTCCACGACGAGGACTTCCACCTCCGCCTGGCCGCGGCGTCGGGCAATCAGTCGCTCACCGATCTCCTGGCGCACGTGAACCAGCGCATCCGCTTCGTGCGGATGCACGACTTCCTCACCGCCGATCGCGTGCAGCGCACGATCAAGGAGCACATCTCGATCACCGAGGCCCTCCTCACCGGCGACCGGGCGCTCACCGAAACGCGTCTCGTGCGCCATCTCGGCATCTCCCGGCGGGTGGTCGAGCGTCGTGCCGCGATGGCCCTCAGCCGTATGGTCTCCACGGGACGGGGCGACCGTTGAGCGGCGCGGTGCCGCTGCTCGAGGCCCGTGATGTCACGGTGCGCTTCGGTTCGGTCGTCGCCAACGACGAGGTCTCGCTCAGGGTGTTCGGCGGCGAGGTGCACGCACTGCTCGGCGAGAACGGGGCCGGCAAGAGCACGCTCATGAAGGTGCTGTACGGCGTGAACCACGCCGAGTCGGGCCAGATCCTCGTCGACGGCAACGAGGTCCACATCGACTCGCCGCTCACCGCCCGCAAGCTCGAGATCGGCATGGTGTTCCAGGACCTGCGCCTCGTGCCGGCGCTCACCGTCGCCGAGAACATCAGCCTGGCGACCGGCACGAAGGGCTACCGGCGCCGCTCCTCCGAGCGGCAGGTCGCCGAGGCGGCCGAGCGCTTCGGGGTGAACGTCGATCCCCGTGCGCTGGTCCGCGAACTCGCCCTCGCGCAGCGGCAGCAGGTCGAGATCCTCCGGGTCCTCATGGCCGGCGCACGCGTGGTCATCCTCGACGAGCCGACCAGTGCGCTGGCACCGCAGGAGGTCGACGCGCTGTTCGAGACCGTCGGCCAGCTGCGTGCTCGAGGCCTCGCCGTCGTGCTGATCACACACAAGCTCCGTGAGGCACGCGGCGCGTCGGACCGTCTGACGGTGCTGCGCGGCGGCAAGCTCATCCTCGACGGGATCCCGCCCACCGACATCGACGACGACGGGCTCGTGGCGGCGATGGTGGGCCGGTCGGTGCAGCCGCTCGCGGGTGCACCCGGCGCGGTGCGCAAGGGCGAGCAGGCGCTGCGCATGCGCAACGTCTCGATCGTCGACGACCGCGGCGGACTCACGCTGCGCGAACTCGAACTCGACGTCGATCAGGGCGAATGGGTCGGCGTCGCCGGTGTGGCCGGCAGCGGCCAGCGCGAGCTGTACGAAGCCGTGCTCGGGCTGCGGCCGTACCTCGACGGCGAGATCTTCGTGAACGGCCATCGCATCCGCAGCAATCATCCGCGCAGCGCCATCGACGCGGGCGCGGCCGGGATGCCCGAGGACCCGATCGCCGACGAGGTGGTGCCGAACCTGACGGTGCTGCAGACGATGGCGTTGAACCGGGGTCTGCCGCGACGCGGTCTCGGCATCGACTGGAGGTCGGCGGAGGACTGGGCGACGGGGCTCCCCGAACGCGACGCCCTGAAGGTCGCGCCGCTCGATCGCCAGGTCGCCACCCTGTCGGGCGGCAACATCCAGCGGGTCTTCTACACACGGGCACTCGCATCCGACGCCTCGCTGCTCGTGCTCGCCTACCCGAGCCGCGGCCTCGACATCGCGACCGTGCGCTCCGGGCTCGACCTCGTCCGCAAGCGGTGCGAGGCCGGCGCCGGCGTGCTGATGATCAGCGAGGACCTCGATGAGCTGCTCGCCGTGTGCGACCGGATCGTCGTGCTCCACCACGGCCACTGCGTCGCCTCGGTGCACCCCGTGGACACCGACCGCCAGCGGCTCGGCCAGTTGATGCTCGGAGCCGTGGCATGACCGTGTTGCGTCGCATCGCCGAACGTCCGTCGGTGCGCACCCTCGGCTCGGTCGTGGCTGCGCTCGTCGTGTTCGCCGCGCTGCTCGTCGCCAAGGGCGCCGATCCCATCAGCGGCTACCGGGCGATGTGGGACTCGATCACTCGCGACAGCGGGGCGTTCGGCGACGTGGTCGTACGTACCTCGCCCTATCTGCTCGCTGCGCTGGCCGTCGTCGTGCCGGCCCGAGCCGGCCTGTTCAACATCGGCGGTGAGGGCCAGCTGGTGATCGGCGCGGTCACCGCGTTCGCCGCCGCCGAGGTGCTCGATCAGCACGCGCCCCGGGCGATCACCCTCGTCGTGATGGCCATCGCTGCGATGCTCGGTGGCGCCGCCTGGGCGGCGCTCGCCGCGGCGTTGCGTGAGTGGACCGGCACCAACGAGATCATCTCCACCCTGCTGCTCAATTACCTCGCCACGCTGCTGCTCGGCTGGCTCGTGTTCGGCCGGTGGAAGGACCCCACGTCGACGGGCTTCCCCCGCACCCGCTCGCTCACCGACGCCGAGCGGCTGCCGATCATCTGGGGCCGTGTGCACGTGGGCGTGATCGTCGCGCTGGTCGCGGCGGTCGTGGTGTGGCTGGTGATCAACCGCACGGCGTGGGGCTTCAAGCTCGGGGTGCTCGGCGGCAACGTCGAGGCCGCACGTCGGGCCGGCTTCCGCACCGGAGCGCTCGCCACGTCGGCGCTGTTGGCGGGCGGAGCGCTCGCCGGGCTCGGCGGCATGCTCCAGTCGAGCGGCGTCGAAGGTCAGCTGCGGCCCGGGATCATGGTCGGCTACGGCTTCACCGGCATCCTCGCCGCCTGGATGGTGCGCCAGCACCCGCTCAAGGCGATCCTCTCGTCGTTCGTGCTGGCCGCCGTCGCCGTCGGCGGCAACGGCCTCAAGATCCGTGAGGGCCTCTCGGCCGCCTCGGTCAACATCCTCATGGCGCTGATGCTCCTCGCCGTCCTCGGCTGGGGTGGCGCACGCCGATCGGCGGCGTCACGATGATCGAAGCAGTCCTCACCGGAGCCGTCCGCGGCGGCACGTCGATCGTCTTCGCCGGCGTCGGCGAGACGATCGCCGAACGCTCGGGCGTCACCAACCTCGGCACCGAAGGTTCGATGCTGTGCGGTGCCTTGACCGCCTACGCGGTCGGCATCGAGACCGGCAGCCCGTGGCTCGGTGCGATCGCCGGCATCGCAGCCGGTGCGATCCTCGCCCTGCTGCACGCGGCGCTCGTGCTGTGGCGTGGCGCCAACCAGGTCGCGACGGGGCTCGCGATCACGTTCCTCGGCATCGGCGCCACGTCGCTGTTCGGCCAGGACTACGTGTCGCAGGGCGTCGAGCCGTTCACGCCGTGGGCGATCCCCGGTCTCTCGGACATCCCGCTGCTCGGCTCGGTGCTGTTCGACCACGATCCGCTCACCTACCTGTCGTTCACCATCGCGCCGCTCGCGTGGTGGTTCCTCTTCCGTTCGGCGACCGGCCTCAAGATCCGGGCGGCGGGTGAGCGTCCGATCGTGCTGTCGTCGATGGGCATCGACCATCGGCCGGTGCGCTGGTTGGCGGTCGCGATCGGTGGCGGTCTGGCGGGCCTCGGTGGTGCACAGCTGTCGACGGCGTTCGCCCGCACCTGGTCGGAGAACATGGTCGCCGGCCGCGGCTTCATCGCCGTGGCGCTCGTGATCTTCGCCGCCTGGAACCCGTTGCTGATCGTGCTCGGTGCGTACCTCTTCTCCGGCGCGGTGGCGTTCGAGCTCGAGCTCCAGGCCCGTGGCACCGACGTCTCGATCTTCCTCCTCGATGCCATCCCCTACGTCGTCGTCCTCGCCGTGCTCGCGCTCATGAGCCGACGACGAACACACGCCGCCCCCGAATCGTTGGCGAGCGTCTTCGATGCCGCTGCGTGACGCCACGGCCTGACGCCGCCACCCCTCTCCCGCCGTTCACCGGATCTCCCCGATCCGCTGGTTCACGGCGCCCCGATGTCCCCTACCTGCCCACGTTTCCCCCGAAGGCAACCCGTGAACACCGTGCCCCCTCGGCACCCCATCCCAGAAGGACACCACCCATGACGACGCCATCTCTGACGTCCACTCGAAGCCGATCGTCGCGAGCCCGTCTGCGGACGGCGCTCGTGCCCCTCGCCGCACTCTCGCTGTTCGCTGCCGCGTGTGGCGACGACGCCGAGGAGGAGACCACCGCGACCGAAGCAGCCGGCTCGGACGCCACCACCGCTCCCGATGCCACCGAGGCCGCGGGCGGCGACACCACCGCAGCACCCGCCGGGGACAGCACCGCGTGCGGTGTCGGTGTCACCAAGGTCGGCGTCATCTACGTCGGCTCCAAGGACGACTTCGGCTACAACCAGGCCGCGTACGAGGCGGCGCAGGCGATGGGCGAGGCCGCCGGTGTCGAGGTGATCAACGCCGAGAACGTGCCCGAGACCGTCGAAGACGCCGTGCCGGTGATGGAGGACATGATCTCCCAGGGCGCGACGGTGATCTTCGCCACCAGCTACGGCCACTTCCAGCCGGCCGTCGAGATCGCTGCGGCGCACCCCGACGTCTGCGTGGTGCACCAGGGCCAGTTCGAGTCGTCGCTCGAGGCGCCGCTCGACAACCTCGGCACCTACTTCTCGTCGGTGTTCGAGCCCGTGTACCTCGCCGGCATCGCCGCCGGCAGCGTCAGCGAGACCGGCACGCTCGGCTACGTGTACGCCTTCCCGATCCCGCAGACGTTGGAGAACATCAACGCCTTCGCCCTCGGTGCGCAGTCCGTGAACCCCGACGCCACGGTGATCGCCGTCGCCACGGCCAACTGGTGCGATCCCGCCAAGCAGGCCCAGGCCGCGCAGACGCTGCTCGATCAGGGTGCCGACGTCCTCACCCAGCACCAGGACTGCACCAAGACCGTCATCGAGGCCGCCGAGGCCGCCGGCGTGTACTCGGTGGGCTACCACTACGACGCGTCGAGCCTCGCCCCCGAGGGCTGGCTGACCGGTTCCGAGTGGGCCTGGACCGACCTCTACACCGACATCGTCGAGACGGCGGTCGCCGGTGAGTTCGTGTCGAGCCCCTACAACGGCGACTACCGCTTCGGTTACCGCGACGTGGCTGCGCCGTTCGTGGCGTTCAAGCCGTCGGTGTTCGGCCCGGCCGTGTCGGCCGAGACGCAGACGGCGATCACCGCCGCCTACGACGCGTTCTTCGCCGACGCCGACGGCGACGGGGTGGGCGACTTCTCGGTCTTCACCGGCCCGCTCGCCGACCGGGACGGCACCGTCCGTATCGAGGACGGCGTGTCGCCCGACTACACAGCGCTCGACGGCTTCTTCAGCGAGCCCTGGTTCGTGGCCGGCGTCGAGGGCAGCCTCGGCTGACCTTGCCCTGACCACTCCCGTGGTGGATCGGGTCGGCTTCGGGCGGACCGGTCCGATCCACCACGCGTGGTCACAGCACTCCGCACTCCTGCACCTCGCCAACACCAGACATCTACGCCCCCGGAACGACTCGAACGACCGTGCTCACCATGCCCACCCGAACCGATCACGCCGACCCCGCCGATCACGACCAGCCCGCCGTGTCGATCACCCTGCTGCACGGCGTGGGCCTCGCGCCCGGGCTCTTCGACGAGTTGGTCGACGGGCTGCTCGACGAGCTGGCGGACGAGCCGACCGGCTCATCGTCGACGGTCGTGAACGTCGCAGTCCGCCGTGGGTACGACGGACGCTCCCTGCCGGCCGAGACCTTCGACGACCTGCTCGCCGACGTCGCCGCCATCGTCGATCGCGCCGCTCCCACGCTCCTCGTGGGCGTGAGCGGGGGCGCCACCCTCGCCCTCGCGGCGGCCCTGTCGGCCATGCCCGGCGTCGTCGGTGTGGTCGCCCACGAGCCGCTCGTCGGACCGCTCGCCGCCGAACTGCACGCCTTCGTGTCGACGAGCGCTGCTGCACTCGCGGCGTCACCCGAACCGGCCGCTGCCCTCGCGTTCGTCGAACGCCTCGTCGGCGCCGACACCTGGTCGCGGCTCCCGGCCGAGGCACGGGCGTTCACCGAACGGCACGTCGACGCCGTCCAAGCCGAGGTGCCCCTGTTCCTCGCGTTCGCGCCGTCCGCAGAACAGCTCGCCGCGTGCGCCGTGCCGATCGTGGTGACCACCGGTGCCGCGAGCCCGCCGGCCCGGCACGCAGCGGCCGTCGTGCTCGAGCGCCTCGCGGGCGTCACCGTCCGCGCCGTCGCCGGCGCCGGACACCTGTGCCACTGGGAACGCCCGGCGGCGTTCGCATCGATCATCCGCAGCGCCCTGGATCCGGCTTCCGATCCGGCGCCCGACGCTCGCCAGGAGAGGACCACATGACCGTCGTCGCCGCCACCACCCCCTACGCCTGGCCCTTCGACGGCCGGATCGACCCGACGATCACCGCGCTCGTGATCACCGGCGCCGACGCTGCGACCGCTGCGGTCACCCCGCACGACGCATCGGTGGAGGCCAACATCGCTGCCCTGCGTGCCGGTCTCGCCCCGTCCGGCGTGCTCGTCGTGATCGTGCACCACGACCTCGTCGACACCGGTGGCGGACACGGCGGCCGTCCGTCGCCCGACACGCCCTCGACCCCCGTCTCGGCCGGCGACGACCTCGTGGTCGTCGCCGCCGGTCACGACGGCTTCTATGGCAGCCGCCTCGACGCCGCCCTGCGTCGTGCCGGCCGCACTCATCTCCTCGTGGCGGGTCTCGGTTTCGAGACCACCGTGCACAGCACGCTGCGCCGCGCCAACGACCGCGGCTACGAGTGCCTCGTGATCGCCGACGCCTGTGCGTGCGGCGATCCGTCACTCCGCGCCGCATCGGTCTCCAGCATCGAGATGTCCGGCGGCATCTTCGGCGCGGTGGGCCGCACCTCCGACGTGCTCGTCACGTACCTCCCCTTCATCCCCTTCATCCCCTCCGATCCCACCGAGGAGCAGCCATGACCGCCAGCACCGGCACCACCTATCCCACGGTCGCCGCCGACCCCTACCAGTGGCCCTACGACGGCGCGATCGATCCGGCGCGCACCGCACTGATCCTGATCGACTGGCAGACCGACTTCTGCGGTCCCGGCGGGTACGTCGACGCGATGGGCTACGACCTGAACCTCACGCGCGCCGGGCTCGAGCCCACCCAGGCGGTGCTGGCCGCGGCGCGCCGTGTGGGGATGACGATCATCCACACGCGTGAGGGCCACGAGCCCGATCTCAGTGACCTGCCCCCGAACAAGCTGTGGCGGTCGAAGCAGATCGGCGCCGGCATCGGCGATCCCGGCCCGTGCGGGCGGATCCTCGTGCGCGGCGAGCAGGGGTGGGACATCGTGCCCGAGGTGTACCCGCTGCCCGGCGAGCGCGTCATCGACAAGCCGGGCAAGGGGAGCTTCTACGCGACCGACCTCGAGCTCGTGCTGCGCAACAAGGGGATCACCCATCTGATCCTCACGGGCATCACGACCGACGTGTGCGTGCACACCACGATGCGCGAGGCGAACGACCGCGGCTTCGAGTGCCTCCTGCTCGAGGACTGCACCGGCGCCACCGATCACGGCAACTACCTCGCCGCGCTCAAGATGGTGACCATGCAGGGCGGCGTGTTCGGCGCCGTGGCACACTCGTCCGCGTTGCTCAGCGCGTTGTCGACCCCCGAATCGTGAGCGCCCGCGAGGCGCTCGAGGCGTCGCTCGACGCGCTCGACCGTTGCGACGACCCGGCGGTCGTCGTCTCCCGTGTGCCCGTGCCCGGCCTCGTCGAACTGGCGGCGCGCATCGACGCAGCCGATCCGTCGTCGGTGCCGCTCCGCGGCACCACCTTCACCGTCAAGGACAACATCGACGTCGAGGGCACCGTCACCACGGCGGGATGCCCGTCGTTCGGGACGACCGCCGGCTCGTCGTCGTTCGTCGTCCGTCGGCTGATCGCTGCGGGCGCGCTGCCCGTCGCGAAGACCAACCTCGACCAGTTCGCCACCGGGCTCGTCGGCGTCCGCAGCCCCTTCGGCACCGCCCGGAACCCGTTCGATCCGGCGCTCGTACCGGGCGGGTCGAGCAGCGGGTCGGCGGTGTCGGTCGCCCGCACGTTGGCGGCGTTCTCGCTCGGCACCGACACGGCCGGTTCGGGCCGTGTGCCCGCCGCCATGTGCGGGATCGTCGGGCTCAAGCCGACGCGGGGATGGCTGAGCACGAGCGGGGTGGTGCCCGCCGTCCGTTCGATCGACTGCGTGTCGGTCTTCGCGCCCGAGGTCGACCTCGCCTGGCGGGTCGCCTGCGCCGCGGGCGGGCACGACCCCGACGACCCGATGTCGCGCGCGGTGCCGCCGACGTCTCGTGGGGTCGCCCGGAGCGCCGGCGTGCTCGCCCTGAGCACCCTCCACGAGCTCGATGTGGCCGCGCACGTCGTCGCGGGCTACCAGGAGGCCTGCAAAGCGCTGGCGGACGCAGGGGTGACCCTGCACGAGGTCGACCTCGGGGCATTGCTGGAGGTCGGGTCGCTGCTGTACGGCGGACCCTGGGTGGCCGAACGGTTCGCGGCCGTCGGCGAGTTCCTGTCGGCGACGGTGGCGCGAGACGGCGGTGTCGGACTCGATCCGGTCGTGCGGTCGATCATCGAGGCGTCGTCGCGGTGGACGGCGGTCGATGCACAGCGGGCCGGGTATCGGCTCGCGGCACTCCGTGCCGAGATCGACGCGATGTTCGACGTCGTCGACGTGCTCGTGACACCGACCATCGCTCGCGAGGCGACACTGGCGGAGGTGGCCGCCGAGCCGCTCGAGGCCAACGCCCGACTCGGGTGTTTCACCACCTTCTCGAACCTGGCCGACCTGTGCGCGCTCGCGATGCCGGTGCCCGGCACCGAGACGCCGGGACTCCCTCCGGTGAGCGTGAGCCTGCACGGACCGGCATGGAGCGACGAGATGCTCGTGCGGACGGCCGCACTGCTGCGTCCGGGTGCGGCTGCGGATGCGGCTGCGCCGCGCGGCTGGATCACGATCGCCGTGGCCGGCGCGCACCTGCGTGGCCAGCCGCTCGAGCACCAGCTCACCGAGCGTCGTGCCGTGTGGTTGGGTACGACGGCGTCGGCCGACACCTACCGGCTGTACGCACTGCCGAACACCGTGCCGCCCAAGCCCGGCCTCGTGCGGGTCGGTGCGGGCGACGGCAGCGCGATCGAACTCGACGTGTGGGCGCTGCCACCGGACGGCTTCGGCACGTTCGTCGCCTCGATCCCCGCACCGCTGTGCATCGGCACGGTTCAGTTGGCCGACGGCACCGCCACCTCGGGGTTCCTGTGCGAACCCGGTGCGCTCGACGGCGCGACCGACATCACGTCGTTTGGCGGCTGGCGGGCCTACCGGGCGAGCATCTGACGGCCGCCCCGCAGCAGGCCTGGTTGCTCAGGCCTTCTTGGCGGCAGCGGCCTTCTTGGCCGGCGCCTTCTTCGCAGCCGTTTTCTTGGCCGGTGCGGCCTTCTTCGCTGCGGCCTTCTTCGTGGCCTGTGCCTTCTTGGCCGCCGGGCCGCCCTTTTCGATGATCGCCTCTCGACGAATCGCGAGGAGCTCGTAGGCGCGCTCGGGCAGCATGGTCTCGAGACGGTCGCCCTTGCTCAGCGACGCGTTGGTCTCGCCGTCGGTGACGTACACACCGAACTTGCCGTCCTTCGCGACGACCGGCTTGCTGCTGATCGGATCGACGCCGAACTCGCGCAGCGGTCCCTTCGCGGCCATGTTCGCGCCGCCGCCACGTCGGAAGACCTTGGGCTGGGAGAAGATCTCCAGCGCCTCCTCGAGCGTGATCGTGAGCAGCTGCTCCTCGCTCGTGATGTTGCGGAAGTCCTTGTCCTTCTGCACGTACGGCCCGTAACGGCCGTTGTTGGCGACGATCGCCATGCCATCGGACGGATCGGTGCCGAGCGTGCGCGGCAGCTTCAACAGGTCGGCTGCGTCGGTGACGCTGACCCGCTCGAGCGTCATCGTCTTGAACAGGCTCGCCATCTTCGGCTTCTCGAGTCCGGGCGGCAGGTTGTCCGGGGTGCCCCACTGCACGTACGGGCCGTAGCGCCCGTTCTTCGCGAACACCGGAAGCCCTTCGAGCTCGCCGATCGGCTCGTCGCTCTTCGGCAGCGCGAGCAGCTCGAGCGCCTTGGCGACGGTGAGCTCGTCGGGGGTGAGGTCGTCGGGCACGCTGGCGGTGTCGTCACCGCGCTTCACGTAGGGGCCGTACTTGCCGGGCTTCACCACGATCTCGTTGCCGTCGGGGTCGAGGCCGATCGGGAACGTGTTGATCTCGGCCGCGTCGATGTGGTCGAGGTTCTCGGCGACGAGCCGCTTGAGGCCCGGGAGCTGTTCCTCGGCATCGCCGAAGTAGAAGTCCTGCAACCAGTCGACCTTGCCGCGCTCGTTGCGGGCGATCGAGTCGAGGTCCTCCTCGACCCGTGCGGTGAAGGCGTAGTCGACGAGATCGTCGAAGTGCTTCTCGAGCAGCCCGACGACGGCGAAGGCTGTCCAGGTGGGGACCAGCGCTTGGCCCTTCTTCCACACGTAGCCGCGGTCCTGCACGGTCTGGATGATCGACGCCCAGGTGGAGGGGCGACCGATGCCGAGCTCCTCGAGCTTCTTCACCAGCGACGCCTCGGTGTAGCGCGCCGGGGGCGAGGTGGTGTGTCCGTTGGGTGTGAGGTGATCGACGGCGACCGGGGCGCCGGTGGCGAGCGGGGGCAGTAGCGCCTCGCGCTCGTCGGCCGCGCCGTCGGTGGCGTCGTCGTCGGCGGACTCGACGTACACCTGGCGGTACCCGGGGAACGTGATCGTGGTGCCGCTCGCGGCGAACTCGGCATCGGTGTTCCTGCCCGCCACCGAGGCGACGGCGCCGAGGCGCACGCTGACGGTGGTGCCGCTGGCGTCGGCCATCTGCGAGGCGAGGGTGCGCTGCCAGATCATCCGGTACAGCAGCAGTTCCTGGCCGTTGAGTTCGTTCGTCAGCGAGTCGGGCGAACGCAGGGGAGTGGTGGGACGGATGGCCTCGTGGGCCTCCTGCGCGTTCTTGATCTTGCTCGAGTACTGGCGCGGCCCGTTCGAGAGGAACTGGCTGCCGTAGCTGCGGCTGACCTCGTCGCGAACGGCGGCGAGCGCCTCGTCGCTGAGGACGACGTTGTCGGTACGCATGTAGGTGATGTAGCCGCGCTCGTACAGGCCCTGGGCGAGGCGCATCACCTGCGACGCGCTGAGCCGGAGCTTGCGTCCACCCTCCTGTTGGAGCGTGGAGGTCATGAACGGCGCTTTCGGAGTGCTGCGGTACGGCTTCTCCTCGACCGAGCGCACCGAGAACGGCGCAGATGCCAGCGCGTCGGCCAACGAACGCGCCAGCGTCTCCTCGACGACCACCACGCTCTTCTTCGGCTGCCCGTCCGACGTGAAGTCCTTGCCGGTTGCGACCTTGGTGCCGTCGACGGCGATGAGGGTGGCGGTGAACGACGGCGACGTGGCGGTCTGCAGTTCGATGTCCCAATAGCCGGCGGTCACGAACGCAATGCGTTCGCGCTCGCGCTCGACGATGAGGCGAACCGACGGGCTCTGCACCCGGCCGGCGGACAGGCCGCGGTTCACGCGACGCCACAGCACCGGCGACACCTCGTAGCCGTAGAGGCGGTCGAGCAGTCGGCGGGTCTCGGCAGCGTCGACGAGGCCGTAGTCGAGCCCGCGGGGATTGTTGACCGCCTGGTCGATCGCGCTCTTGGTGATCTCGTGGAACACCATCCGCTTCACGGGCACCTTCGGCTTCAGGTACTCGAGCAGGTGCCAGCTGATCGCTTCGCCCTCACGGTCCTCGTCCGTCGCGAGGTACAGCTCGCTGGCGTCCTTGAGCGCCGCCTTGAGGTCCTTCACCACCTGCTTGCCGCGGTCGGTGAGCTCGTACGTCGGCGTGAACCCGTTGTCGACGTCGATGTTCAGGCCCTTGCTCGGGAGGTCCGCGACATGGCCCACCGAGGCGCGCACGTCGAAGGTCGCTCCAAGGAACTTGGAGATGGTCTTCGCCTTCGCGGGCGATTCGACGATGACGAGGGGCTTGGCCATTGGGAGGTATCGCTACGGCATGTCGGAGGTGGTTGTCAAGCCACCCCTGTTCATGGCCCGGGCGCGGACGGTGCGGATCAGGAACGTGCGGTGACGCCCCTGGCCGTCAAGACATCGACTCGCAGACGGCGCGCGAGCCGTCGATCTCGACCTGCACGCGCTCGCCGGGGTTGAGGTCGGCGATGCCGGCCACGTGCACCGACGTGAGCACGTCGACCACGTCGAGGCGGACGCCGAGGATGGTGCTCGAGCCCTGGAAGGTGCAGGTGGTGACGGTGCCGTGGAGACCACCGTCGTCGACGACCTTCATGTCCTCGGGGCGCACCAGCAGCCGCACCGAGGTGCCGTCGTCCTGGGTGGTCTGGCCGACCACGACGGGATGGCCGCCAACGTTCACGGCGTGGTTGCCGACCACGGTGGCGGGCAGTTCGTTCATCGAGCCGACGAAGCGGGCGACGAACGCGCTCGACGGGTGGCGGTACACGTCGCGCGGAGTGCCGAGCTGTTCGAGGCGACCGTTCGACATGACGCCGATGCGATCGGAGATGGCGAGCGCCTCCTCCTGGTCGTGGGTGACGAACAAGGTGGTGATGCCGAGCTCGGTCTGGATGCGGCGGATCTCGTCGCGCAACGTGGTGCGCACCTTCGCGTCGAGGGCGCTGAGCGGCTCGTCGAGGAGCAGCACCGACGGCTGGACGGCGAGGGCTCGGGCGAGGGCGACGCGCTGTGCCTGGCCGCCGGAGATCTGGTGGGGATAGCGGTCGGCGAGATGAGTGAGCTGGACGAGCTCGAGCATCTCGGCCACGCGCTTGTGGCGCTCGGCCGAGCCCATCTTGCGTGTCCGGAGGCCGAAGTCGACGTTGTTCGCCACCGTGAGGTTGGGGAACAACGAGTAGCTCTGGAAGACCATGCCCATGTTGCGCTTGTGGGCGGGGGTGCGGGTGATGTCGGCGTTGCTGACGAGCACGGCACCCGAGTCGGCGAACTCGAACCCGGCGGCGATGCGCAGGGCCGTGGTCTTGCCGCAACCCGACGGGCCGAGCAGCGAGATCAGCTCGCCCGGCTTGACGTCGAGGTCGAGGCCCTCGAGTGCGACGGTGGGACCGAAGGTCTTGCGGACGGAGACATAGCTGAGGTTGGTCACGATCCCGGGTTTCCTGGCGTCATGGCCGCATTGGCGGCGAGGCGGGCGAACGACTTGCGCTTCGGGTCGCGCTTCTTGGTGAGCACACTGAGGGTGACGAACAGTCCGATCGTGACGATCAGCGCCAGCAGGTTGAGCCCGTAGCCGCCCTGTGGCTCGCGGCCGGTGAAGGTCGCCTGGAACCGGGGCAGCGTCTCCTTGAGCAGGGTGTCGGCGATGGTGAACTCACCGATCACGACCGCCGCAGTGAGGAACGACGCCGAGATGATCGCCGTGCGCAGGTTGGGGATGACCACGCGGAACACCGTCGATCCCCAGCCGGCTCCGAGGCTGCGCGACGCGTCGACGAGGGTGCGCAGGTCGATCGCCTTCAGGCCGGCGTCGAGCGACCGGTACGTGAACGGCAGGGCGAGGATCACGTAGAACGGGATCAGCGAGAAGTCGGAGTTCAGGAACCAGCGGGCGTGCGGCTGGATGATCTTGATGCCGGCCACCAGTGCGATTGCCGGGATCATGTACGGCAGCACCGTCATGAACTCGATGACCGAACGCGCCTTCGGCACACGGAGGTGCGTCCAGATCGCGGTGGGGAGCAGCAGACCGAGGGTGAGCAGCACCGTGCCGACGGCGAGCTGCAGGCTGAGCTTGAGCGCTGGCCAGAAATTCGGGTCGTCGAAGGCCTTGGTGAGCCCACTGAGCGACCACTTGTCGAACAGCGTGTTCCACCCGAGCAGGATCGTCGGCACGTTCTGCAGCGAGAAGCGGGCCAGGGTGAGCAGCGGGGCGAGGAAGAAGACAGCGCTCACGATGATGACGAGGTTGGGGACCACTCGAGCGAAGCGGCGGCGGGGACGGCCGACACCGGCGGGTGCGAGGCCCGTCGGCGCCGTCGGTCGGAGACCGACCTCGGGGTCGAGCGGCAACGGGGCCACGGGGTTCTGGAACGTGGGATCCATCAGCTCTGCCACCGTTCCGCGCGCTTGCGGGCCATCCAGTACAGCGACATGCAGACCACCATGATGATGATCATCCACGCGGCGAGCGAGAAGCCGACGGCGTCCTCGCCGATGCTCACGTCGCCGCCGAGGAAGAACGCGATGCGCAGCGGCACGATCTTGGAGTTGTCGGTGAGCACGCGCGCGGTCGCGTAGGCGGCGAAGGAGTTGGCGAACAGCAGGAGGAAGCCACCGAGCAACGACGGCGCCAGCACCGGCAGGCCCACGCGACGCCAATAGGTGACGCTCGTGCCACCGAGGTTCGAGCAGGCCTCGCGCCACGACTGCTTGAGGCCGTCGATCGCCGGCAGGGTGATCAGCAGCATCAGCGGGATGTTGAAGTACGAGTAGACGACGATCAGACCGGCCACGTTGCCGAGATCGAAGTCGCCGGCATAGAGGTCCCAGCCGGCCCAGTTGAGGATCTTGGTGCCCACACCCTGGCGGCCGAGGAGGCTCAGGAAGGCGAAGGCGAGCGGGAGGCCGCCCATGTTGGCGGCCACGCCGGAGAAGGCGGTGACGAGGTTGCGCAACCAGCGCGGACGCGTGGCGGTGGCCGCGGCGTAGGCGAGGAGCGTGCCGAACAGCACGCCGATGGCGGCGGCGCCGGCGGAGAACTTGACCGAGAACTTGAACGCTTCGAGGTTCTGGCCGGTGAACGCCTCCTTCATCGCGGAGAAGGAGAACGACCCTGCCTCGGTGTTCGTCGCATTGCGGAACACGCTGATGGCCGGGATGAAGAGGAAGAGGACCAGGAACGCGAAGAAGGGCAACAGGCCCAACCAGGCGAGGTCCCGCCGCGCCTTGGGGGGCGCACCTGCGGTGCGCCCCCCGTCGGCAACGACGTCGGTGATGACGAGATCGGTCATGCAGACGGCTGATGATCAGCGGTGATCGGGATCATCCGGTGATCAGGCGTCGGCGACCATCGGACCCCACTGAGCGGCAAGGACTTCCTTGGCGGCAGCGATCTGGTCCGGGGTGAGGAAGCTGACCTGGCTGATGAGCTCGGCCGGCGGCAGGTTGGCCTTCATGTCCTCGGTGATGAGGCCTGCCGCGGAGAGCGCCTCGTAGCGGGCCGGGATGGCACCGCCCTCGAGGTAACCGAGTGCGCCTTCGTCACTGAGGATGTGCTCGGCCCACAGCTTCGAGCAGGCCTGGTGCGGGCTGTCCTTCACGACGCCCTGACCGTAGAAGCCGCCGTACACGCCGTCACTGGGGTAGTTGACCTCCACCGTCAGGCCGGCAGCGTCGAGATCGGCCAGCAGACCGGGCAGGTTGTAGCTCCAGTCGATCGCGATCGGCGTCTCGCCGGAGAGCACGGTCTCCTTGGTCACGTCGGTGCCACCGAGGTTGCCGGAGGCCTTCAGGTCGGCGAAGAACTGGATGCCGGGCAGGATGTCGTCGGCCGAGCCGCCGTTGGCGATGCTCGCAGCCATGACGCCGGCGAACGCCGAGCCGGATTCACGCGGGTCGCCGTTCAGAGCGACGAGGCCCTTGTACTTCGGATCCTTCAGATCGGCGAAGGTCGTCGGGGCCTCCTCGACGATGGTCGTGTTGGTGAGGATGGCCATGATGCCGTAGTAGGCAGCGGTCCAGTTGTTGTCCGGACCCTGCAGGTTCGCGGGCACCTCGTCGATGGTCGTCGGCTTGTAGGGCTCGAAGAGACCCTTTGCGACCATCTCGATGGCGATGGCGGGACCGACGTCGACGTTGTCGGGCATGTCGTCCTGGCCGGCGAGGGTCTGGACGGCTTCCATCTCCTCGGCCGAGGAGGCGTCGGGGCTGGCGACGGGGTACTCGACACCCGGGTACTTCTCACCGAAGGAGGCGAGGATGCCCTTGTAGTTGGCCCACTCGTCGGGCAGTGCGATCAGGTTGACCTTGGCGCCGTTGTCGAGGCATTCCTGGTACAGCGCGGCGAGCGGGTCGTCGCCCTCGGCCGGGGCCTCGGTTGCTGCAGGTGCTTCCGTTGCAGCGGGTGCTTCGGTGGCAGCGGGTGCCTCGGTGGCAGCGGGTGCCTCGGTGGCGGCCGGTGCCTCGGTGGACGTGCTCTCCTCTTCGTCGTCACCGCAGGCTGCCAGCAGGATGCCGGTGGCTGCGATGACCGCGAATGCCTTGCGAGTCGTTCTGGTCTTGGGGCTCATTGGGTGTGGTTCCCTCCCTGTTCACGGTTGGTTGAGACGGGCGTGACCGTAGCAGTCGAGGGGCGTCCGAGATGACAGACGCCCAGGCGGAGGGTGTCCGATGGATGAACAGACGGTGAACGAAGCCCGGAGACGCGACGAGGGGCCCGAGCACCGGCTCGGGCCCCTCGTCGAGGTCGGTCGTGGGTGGGGGTCGACGGCCTGGTGTCAGACCAGTTCGGGCTGACGGTCGTCGAAGTCGTCGACGCCGGGGGTGCCGGGGGTGCCGTCGGACGCTTCGGCGTTTCCGTGGGGATGCGCATGACCTTCCACGTCGATCTTCGGCAGGATCCGGTCGATCCACTTCGGGATCCACCAGTTCTTGTTGCCGAGCAGCTCCATCGTGGCGGGCACGAGGATCATCCGCACGACCGTGGCGTCGACGAACACGGCGACGGCCATGCCGAGACCGAACAGCTTCAACTGGCGGTCGTTGCCGAGCACGAACGCACCGAACACGCACACCATGATCAGCGCTGCCGCCGTGATCACTCGGGCCGTGGCGGCCAGGCCGTCCGCCACGGCGAGCCCGTTGTCGCCGGTGCGGTCGTACTGCTCCTTCATACGCGACAGCAGGAACACCTCGTAGTCCATCGACAGGCCGAACACGATCGCGAACAGCATCATCGGTGCCCATGCCTCGACGGGACCTTCCTTGCCGATGCCGAACAGGTCCTTGCCCCAACCCCACTGGAAGATCGCGACGATCACGCCGTATGCGGCGCCCACCGACAGCAGGTTCATGATCACCGCCTTGAGCGGCACGAGCAGGCTGCGGAACACGGCCATCAGCAGCAGGAACGACAGCACCAGCACGGCGCCGATGAGGATGGGCAGCCGCTTGCCCAGGTATGCGGAGAAGTCGATGCTGCCGGCCGTGAAGCCGCCGACGTTGACGTCGAGCCCGGTGGAGGGCAGCGACTCGCCCCGGAGTCGTTCGACGAGCTCGGTGGTCTCCACGTCCTGCGGGCTGCTGACGGGGTACGCCTGCCAGATCCACGTGCCCTCGGCGATCTGCGTGCCGGGTGACGCGAAGGCGAGACCCGACTCGGCGGCGAGCACGGCGTCGACGCCCTGCACGGTCTCGGCTGTCGCTGCCGGGTCGGTCGAGACCAGCACCAGCGGCCCGCTGCTGCCCTCGCCGAAGCCCTCGCCGAGGAGGTCGTAGGCGCGGCGGGCCGTCTGCTCCTCGGGCAGGTTGCCCGTGTCGCCGAAGCCCATGCGGATCGACAGCAGGGGGAGCGCGAGCACGATCAGCACGAGCGCGCCCCCGGCGAAGTAGGGCCAGGGACGGCGCTGGATGCTGCGGCTCCACCGGTACCAGAACTGCTCCTCGAGCGGCTTCTCGTGACGGTGCGGCAGCGGCGTGCGCAGCGCCTTGCCGGGACCGACGAAGCTCACCAGCATCAGCACGACCGACAGGCCGATCGCCACGAGTGCCGCGAGGCCGAGCTCGAGACCGGTGAAGATGCCGACGAGCATGAGCCCGACGAACACGACGACGGAGATGGCCGCGGCCCGGGTGGTGACGTCGATGCGCCGCTGGACGAACCCGAGCAGGGCGGGCAACAGGGTGATCGCAGCGAACATCATCATCAGCACACCGGTGGCACCGGCGATCGCGAGGCCCCGGACGAACTCGATGCCGATGACGAACAGGCCGAGGAGCGAGATCATCACGGTGATGCCGGCGAACACGACGGCGCGCCCGGCGGTGTCGGCCGACTCGACGGTCGCCTCCTCGGGATCCATGCCGTCGCGGAGGTTCTCGCGGTACCGGGTGACGATGAACAGCGCGTAGTCGATCCCGACGCCCAGGCCGATCATCGCGGTCATCTGCGAGGAGAACTCGGGCATGCTCACGACGTTGGAGCCGAGGCCCACGATGCCGATGCCGACGCCGAGGCCGAACAGGGCGGTGCCGATCGGCAGGCCCATCGCGAGCACCGAACCGAACGCGACGAGGAGGATGATGATCGCGGCCAGGATGCCGAGGAGCTCGCTCTCGGGGAACTCGAACACGGCGAACAACTGACCGCCGTACTCGATGGTGAGGTCCGGCACCCGGATGTCGTCGGCGAATGCCTGGATCTCGTCGGCGAGCGCGATCCACTCGGCCTGGTCACGCATGGTGTAGGCGATCTGGGCGAACGAGATCGGCGCCGTCGGGCTGTTGAACTGTGCGCCCTCGGGCGAATACGGGCTGGTGATCTTCACACCCTCGAGCTGCTCGACCTGCTCGAACAGCTGGGTCATCGCCGCGACGACCGCGGGGTCGTCGGTGCCCTGCTCGGCCGTGAAGACGATCTGGGCGATGTCACCGGCGTCTTCGTCGCTGCCGACGGATTCGAGGACGTCGATCACCTCTTTCGACTCGCTCTCGGGCAGGTCGAACGAGGTGCTGAAGTTGGTGCCCACGGCGCCGCTCACGGCGCTCAGGCCGATCAGGAGCGGGAGCCAGATGGCGAAGACCATCACCTTGCGGCGGCGGAAACTCCATCGCGCGAGACGAGCGAGCATGAGCGGGGTCGCTTCCTGTCGTGGGGATCGGGGGGATCCGACGGGTCGGGGGGTTTCGAGGGACCGGCGGGACCGGGACTCTGAGGATTCGTCCGTCACGGGCCGCGAACGGCCCGGTATCGGCGTGGAAACACTACCGTTCGAGCCATCGTGGAGCCCCTGGAACCGCCGTTTCGAGCGCGTGAACTGTCTCGTGACCCGTCGCCTGAATCGTCGCCTGAATCGTCGCATGACGGTGGCGACGTCCGGCTCGGGTGGAACTCATCGCTCGAGCGGTCGTGGCAGCAGCTCGGTGCATCGGGGCGGCCGGGCCGCGCCAGCCGGCTCGACCGCGGGTGGAGCACCGTCATGTACGACGTCGACGAGCCGACGGTGCGAGTGCGCAACATCGGCGCGGACGTCGCGGTCGGCGACTGGGTGATCATCAGCGACGACGGCGAGCGGGTGGAGACGGTCATCGAACGATTCAGCGCGTTCACCCGGCGCGCCTCGTTCGAGGGCAACCGTGCGGTGGCGCACACGATCGCCGCGAACATCGACACGGTCGTGCTCGTGCACTCGCTCACCACGCCGCCCAACCAGCGCCGGTTGGAGCGCGAGCTGATCCTCGCGTTCGACAGCGGCGCTCGCCCGGTCGTGGTGGTCACCAAGGACGACCTCGTCGACGACCCGGCGGCCACGATCGCCTCGCTCGAGGCCGTCGCCAGCGGCGTGCCGGTGATGCGCGCCAGCGGCATCAGCGGCACCGGCGTCGATCGCCTGCGCGACCTCGTGCCACCCGGACAGACGATGGCGCTGCTCGGGGCGAGCGGCGTCGGCAAGAGCACGCTCATCAACGCCCTCGTGGGCGGCGGCGACCTGCTGCGCACGAGCGAGGTGCGCGAGAACGACGGCCGCGGGCGCCACACCACCACGGCGTGCGAGCTGGTGCGCCTCCCCGGCGGCGAGCACGGCTGGTTGATCGACACCCCTGGGGTGCGCGCCGTCAGCCTGTGGAGCAGCGGCACCGGCATCGAGCGGGCCTTCGCCGACGTCTTCGACCTGTCGGAGCGCTGTCGGTTCCGCGACTGCAAGCACGAGGACGAACCCGGCTGCGCGGTCACCGCCGCGATCGCTGGCGGCACCCTCGACCCCCGTCGCCTCGACGCGATGAAGCGGCTCGTCGCCGAGGAGCACGCGCTCGAGGAGGAGCAGCGGGCCTGGGAGAAGGCGCAGGACAAGCGAGGGATGCGCAAGCAGCGGCCGCGCCGGTCGGGCGCCGAGGGCTGATCCCGAGTCGATCGGGCCGACCCACGTGCCGTCGACCTAGCTTCTCGACATGGACTTCGCCTTCACCCCCCGCACCGAGGAGTACCGCGAGCTGCTGCTCGCCTTCATGGACGAGTGGGTGTACCCGAACGAGGCCCTCTACGAGCACCAGCTCGTCGAGGCGGGCAATCCCAACGCCCAGCCGCCGATCATGGAGGAGATGAAGGCCGAGGCGAAGCGCCGTGGTCTGTGGAACCTGTTCCATCCTGATCCCGAGTGGGGGCCCGGGCTGTCGAACGCCGAGTACGCACCGCTCGCCGAGATCATGGGCCGCAGCACCATCGCGAGCGAGGCCTGCAACTGCTCCGCTCCCGACACCGGCAACATGGAGGTGCTCACCCGCTTCGGCACGCCCGAGCAGCAGGACATGTGGCTGCGCCCGTTGCTGGAGGGCCGCATCCGCTCGTCGTTCGCGATGACCGAACCCGATGTCGCGTCGTCCGACGCCACCAACATCTCGATGCGGATCGAGCGTGATGGCGACCACTACGTGTTGAACGGGCGCAAGTGGTGGATCTCGGGCGCCATGCACCCGAACTGCCAGATCTTCATCGTGATGGGCAAGACCGATCCCGAGGCGGCGCCGCACCGACGCCAGAGCCAGATCCTCGTCCCGATGGACACGCCGGGTCTGCGCGTCGTTCGCCCGCTCCCGGTGTTCGGTTACCAGGACCAGGAGGGCCACGTCGAGCTCGAGTTCACCGACGTGCGCGTACCCGCGGCGAACATGATCGCCGGCGAGGGCGACGGCTTCGCGATCAGCCAGGCACGCCTCGGGCCCGGCCGCATCCACCACTGCATGCGCTCCATCGGTGCTGCCGAGCGCGCCCTCGAACTGATGTGCCAGCGGGCGCTCACTCGCACCACGTTCGGCAAGCGGGTGGCCGAGCGGGCGAACGTGATGGACTGGATCGCCGAGTCGCGCATCGAGCTCGAGATGGTGCGCCTGCTCACGCTCAAGACCGCGTGGATGATGGACACCGTCGGCAACAAGGCCGCTGCGGTCGAGATCAGCGCGATCAAGGTCGCCGGCCCCAACACCGCGATGAAGATCATCGACCGTGCGATCCAGGTGCACGGTGCGGGCGGCATCTCCGACGACTTCCCGCTCGCCCGCATGTGGAGCTGGCAGCGCGCGCTGCGCTTCGCCGACGGCCCCGACGAGGTGCACAAGATGACCATCGCCCGGCGCGAGCTGCGCAAGCACGACCCCGACTTCCGCGCATGAGCCGGCTGCACCCGAGCGTCGGCCTGGGTGCGATGTTCCGTCGCGAGCGACCGCCCGAGGAACTGCTCGGGTGTGCGCGCGAGATGGACGGCCTCGGCCTCGACGAGCTGTGGATCGTGGAGGACTGCTTCTGGGCGGGCGGGCTCACCGCCATCGCCGCCTCGCTCGCGGCGACCGAGCGGATCACGGTCGGGATGGGCATCGTGCCGGGCGTGGCCCGCAACGCCGCGGTGACCGCGATGGAGATGGCGGGCGTCGCTCGCATGTTCCCCGACCGGTTCGTGGCCGGCGTGGGCCACGGGCTGCGCTCGTGGATGGAGCAGATCGGCGCGCTGCCGACGTCGCAGCTCGCCGCGCTCGAGGAGACGATCGACGCCGTGCGTCGGCTGCTCGACGGTGAGCGGCTCACCACTGCCGGACGGCACGTGCGGCTCACCGACGTCGAGCTCGTGTTCCCGCCGGCCACGCGGCCGCCGATCGTGGTTGGCGTCACCGGACCGAAGGGGATCGACGTCACCGCACGGGTCGCCGACGGTCTGCTGCTGCCGGAGGGATCGAGCCCGGCCTACGTCCGCGCCGCGATGGAGCGCATGGGACGACCGGCGACGTGCGTGGTGTACGTGCTGTTCGCGGTCGACGACGACCGCGAGGTTGCGCGCTCGATCGTCGCGACGTCGGTCGACGAGTTCGCGCCCGGCGAGGTCGACAGTCGGCTCGCGCTGCTCGGCACGGTCGAGCACGTCGCGGCCGAGGATCGGGTCGATCGGTACGCGGTCGCCGGCGACCCGGCCGACTGCGCTCGAGCCGTCGATGCGTTGATCGGCGCAGGTGCGACGAGTGTGGTGCTGGTGCCACGGACGGCCACGGGGCGGGAGCAGGACGCCCAGGTCCGGCGCTTCGTCACCGACGTGGTGCCGCTGCTGTCGCGCTGAACCGGCTGCCGCCCGTGGGCGTCGGTCAGAGCATGCCGGCGTCGAGCCGGCGCAGCACCTCGACGGCGCGCTCGCGTACCGCGGGCAGATCCGACAGGCGCTGTGCGGCCCGCACCTGTTGGGCCACGCGGGCGTTGCGCACGAAGCGCTCCTCGTGCCGAGCAAGGAAGTCCCAGTAGAGCGTCGTGTACGGACAGGCGTCGGGTCCGGTGCGCTTGGTGCGATCGAACCGGCAACCTCGGCACGAGTCGCTCATCTTGTCGATGTAGGCCCCGCCGGCCGCGTAGGGCTTGGTGGCCATACGCCCCCCGTCGGCGTGCAGCGCCATGCCCACGACGTTGGGCACCATCACCCATTCGGCGCCGTCGACGAAGCCCGCCCACATCCAGCGAGTCATCGCCTGCGGATCGATGCCGGCCATGAGAGCGAGGTTGCCGAGGATCATCAGCCGTTGGATGTGGTGCACCCAGCCGTGATCGTGGAGCGTCTGCAGCGTGGTCGAGAGGCAGCGCATCTCGGTGGGCGCTGCACCGGTGAACGCCGGCGGGACGGGCCGGTGCGCCTCGAGCACGTTCGACTCGGCGTACTCGCGGCCCCAGAGCCAGTAGATGCCCCACACGTACTCCCGCCAGCCCACGACCTGGCGGATGAAGCCCTCGGCGCTCGCGATCGGCACGTGCCCCGCACGGTGCGCCGCCTCGGCCGCAGCCACGACCTCACCAGGGCGCAGCAGCCCGAGGTTGAGGTACTGGGCGAGCAGCCCGTGGGCGAGATGCCAGCTCGCGGTGAGCATTGCGTCCTCGTGCGGCCCGAACCGGGGAAGGAGGTGTTCGACGAAGTGGTCGAGGCGGCGCAGCGCCTCGACCCGCGAGGTCGCCCAGGTGCCGTCGGGCGGCGCACCCCACGTGGCCACCGATCGGTCCGCGAGGTCGGCGAGCACTCGTCGGTCGACGTCGTCGAGGGGGGTGACGAGCGGGACGGGCCAGTGGTTGCGTCCGTCCTTCGGGGGTCGCTCGCGGTTCTCGGCGTCGTAGTTCCAGCGCCCGGTCAGCGGCTCGTCGCCGTCCATCAGCACACCGAGGCGTCGTCGCTGCCACCGGTAGAAGTCCTCCATCTTCAGCTGACGGCGCCCGGCTGCCCAGCCGGCGAACTCGTCGGGATGGCACAGGAACTGGTTGGTGCGCACGAGCCGCACGCCGAGCCGTTCGAGCAGCTCCCAGCCGTCCCTGCTCGCCGGCTCCATCGCGACGACCTCGCCCGGGTGGAACTCGGCTCGATGTGCGGCGAGGCCCGCCGAGAGCGACGGGGCGACACGGTGGTCGACCTCGTAGCCGTCGGCTCGGCGCTCGTCGGCGAAGCGCCGCATCGCGGTGATCACCAGGTGTGCCCGCTGCACGTGCCACCGGTGCTGGGCGAGCTTGGCGGTGCTCTCGACCAGGAGGATGCGGTGGGTGGCGGGTGTCGCCGATGCGAGGGCCGACTGGAGAGGATCGAGTTGGTCGCCGAGCACCCAGAGGGTGTGCTTCGAGGTGTCGGTCACGACCCCAGACGGTCGCGCACCTCGATCGAACGTGCCAATCCGGAGGCCTCGAGCCGTTCGAGCAACCGAGGATTCGTGCAGACCAGCACCAGGTCGCCGCCGCCCTCGCGGGCCCGACCGGCGGAACCGAGCAGCATGCCGAGCCCGGCGTCGTCGACGATGGCGAGCCCGTCGAGGTCGACGGCGACCGTGCGGCCGCGTTCGGTGGACAGGAAGCGGGTGATCGCGTTGTGCAGCGTCGGGACCGAGCTGAGATCGAGCTCACCCTCGAGCACGAGCGTGGGCAGATCGCCCAGCTGCAGGGTGCGCCACGTCAGGTCCACCGGGCGACGATACCTGCGCGTGCCGTCATGGCGGCTCGAGGGTCATGACCGCCGACGCCCGATGGGCCACGTCGCCGAGCAGCCCGCCGATCAGCGGGACGTCGGTGCGGGTGAGCGCCGACACCTGCACCCGCACGACGTCGGCGGTCACCGTGGCCTCGACCGCCACGCCGACGAGCCGGGCGCCGTCCAGCACCCGGCCCGCTGCCGTGGAAGCGGACCGACGGGCGTCACCGGCCACGCTCGCCGCGCGGGCGGCCTCGCGGGCGGCGTGCTGCACGAGCAGTTCGTCGCGCACGACGACGGCCACCTGCACCACGCCGAGGAGCACGAGCATCACGACGGGGAGACAGAGCGCCAACTCGATCGTGGCCTGCCCGCGATCGAACCGCGCCGGCCGTTTCGGTCGCCGCGGCTCAGATGCGGCCGAGCACGGCATCGATCACCCGATCGAACAACCGCCCGATGCGGCCGGCCCCGCCGCCGGCCGTCGCCCAGGTGACGACGAGGAGGGCGACCGCCGCGGCGCCGAGCATCACGAGGGCGTATTCGGTGGTGGCCTGCCCGAGGTCGCGGCGCCGATCGGCCTGCTCGATCGCGGCCCGGTCGTCGAGGTCGGTGGCGTGGCTGGCATGGTGGTCGGTGGTTCGGTCGAGTTCGACGAGTGCGGTGGTGGCGCGCACCCAGTGGCGCAGCAGGAACTGGTTCATGGATCCTCCGGAGGGTCGTGCACCCACGGGGGGTGCAGCGGTGTTGCGAGGTGGTCGTGAAGTGGTCGCGGTGCTCAGACCGAGCGGAGCGACGAGAGGGCGCCGACGAGGACGGGGCCGATGGCGATGCAGACGAACGACGGCAGGGTGCAGCACACGAGCGGCACGGCGAGTCGGACGGGGAGGCGTCGTGCCTCGATCTCGGCCGCCCGACGCCGATGGGCACGCGCGTCGTCGGCGATGCGGTCGATGGTGGGGGCGAGCGGCAGGCCGGATCGATCGGCCGTCACGATCGCGGCGACGAGCGAGAGCGCTCGCGTGCCGAGGTGTTCGACCAGCGCGTCGAGCGCGTGCACGAACCGTTCGCCGCGGGCGTGCCGCTCGACGACGGCGGCGAGCGCCGGCGCCAGGACGTCGGGTGCGTACGGGGCCATCGCGGCGAACGCAGCGGGCGGTGGGAGGCCCGCCTGCAACGTGAGCACCAACAGATCGAGCAGGTCGGGCATCGCCCGGTCGAGCCGATGTGCTCGCCGCCGCCGTGACGCGGGGAACGCTCGCACCCGCGCAGGGATATGTGTTCGGCGCGGTCCGCCGTTCCTGGCGACGAGCGACTCGACCGATCGGGAGGACGGGGATGGCTTGCAGACGGCGACGACCACGGCAGCCGCCGCCACTGCGACGACGGCCGTCGCGGGATCGGTCGCGATCACGATGCCCCGCCCACCACTCGACGCATCCACCACCAGCCGACCGTGTTCAGGCCCACGCCGACCGCGGCGACGACGACGGTGACCGGCGAGCCGGCGTAGGCAGCACGCACGGACGCGCTCGTCGCCACACCCCACACGGCGAACGCGAGCGGCAGGAACGTGAGCACCCTCGCGCTGGTGCGAGCCTGGGCGGCCTGGACGATGCGCTCGTGTCGCCAGGTGCGTCGCTCGCGCACGACGGCGGCGGCGCGGTCGAGGACGTCGGGTAGGACGTGCGGGTGCTGCGCGCCGAGCCGGAGGGCATGGACGACGACGTCGCGCTCGTCCGTCCCGGGTTCGTGCGCAGCGAGGGCATCCGCGAGCGGTGCGCGCCGGACGAGCGCAAGGTGGATCTCGGGAAGCAGGCGCGGTTGATCGGCGAGAGCGTCGACGAGCGCGTCGCGCGGACTGCGGCCCGACCGGACATCGGTCGACAGGCGTTCGACGACGTCGAGGAGATCCAGCTGCGAGTGGTGGTCGCCGCGCCCGGATCGCAGGGAACCGTCCGCGATCGAACGACGCCGGACGGCTCGAGCGGTGGCGTGGACAAGCACCGTCGCAACGAGTGCGGCCGACGCCGCGAAGACCGTGACGACCGGCAGTGCCGCGACTGCGACGGCCGCCGTCACGAGTCGGGCTCGATCCGTCGCCGGACCAGTGGCCGGTGGACGGTGTCGCGATCGACGAGCCGGTTGACTGCCGTGGTGTCAGCGTCGACCTCGACGACCTCCACGATCTCCCGGACGGTCCGGCCGCCCCGGTCCGTGCGGGCGACGTGCACGACCGCGTCGATCGAACGGGCGACCTGTCGCTCGACATCGGCGAGCGGCCAACCCGGCGCGGCGCGGATCACGAGCGAAGCGAGGCGAGCGAGCGCGTCGACGGCCGAGTTCGCGTGCAGCGTGGCCAGCGATCCATCGTGCCCGGTGTTCATCGCCTGCACGAGATCGATCGCCTCGTCGCCGCGGATCTCGCCGACGACGAGACGATCCGGGCGGAGGCGGAGCGCGGTGCGCACCAGCGTGGCCATGTCGATCGCTGCCAGCCCTTCGGCATCGGAGGGACGGGTCTCGAGTCGGAGCACGTGTGGCGAGCGGAGCCGTAGCTCGGCCGTGTCCTCGAGGGTGATGACGCGATCGAGCGCCGGCAGCCGCGAGCCCATCGCGTTCAGCAGCGAGGTCTTCCCCGACGAGGTCGCGCCGCTCACCAGCACGTTGCAGCGAGCCGCCACGAGGTCGTCGACCACGGCGACGACATGCGCGGCGCCGAAGTCGTCGAGGGTGAGGTCGCAGCGGGTGAACTTCCGGAAGGCGAGGCACGGACCATCGGTCGCCACGGGTGGCAGCACCGCGCAGACGCGGGTGCCGTCGGGCAACCGGGCGTCGACGACGGGGGAGGCCCGATCGAGCCGACGGCCGAGCGGCGAGAGCACGCGTTCGATCACCACGTCGACGACCCCTGGATCGAGGCGTCCCACGTACTGGACGCCGCGGGAGTCGCGCCGTTCGATCCACACCTCCCGCCCGCCGTTGACGAGCACCTCGTCGACCCCGTCGTCGTGGATCCAGCGGTCCAAGCCGCCGAGTCCGAAGACGCGCCGGCTCATGCCGCGGCTGCCGGGCGGCCGCCGGGGTGGGCGTCGAGGCGACCGGCCGCGCTGCGCAAGGCCGACGGCAGACGATGGGCGAGCAGTCCCGCATCGACGGCGCGGGCGATGCCCGGGTCCCACGCGATCTCGGCGAGCACCGGGACGCCGAGGGCACGGCCGACGTCGTCGACGCCGAGCGATCTCCCGGGTTCGTGGACGACCACGGCCGCCGTCGCGAGGCCGGGCACCTGGACGGCGCGGCGGAGCCCGAGGTAGCACGGCCTGACCACGATGAGCGAGCGTGCGGCGCAGGCGTGGAGCACCTGATGTCGCCCGTGCGGACCGGCGTCGACGATGGTGGACAGTGCGGCTCGATCGCACGCGTGGGCGAGCCGTTCGGCCTGGACGTCGTCGATCGTGCCGTGGGCAGCGAGCCCGCCTGCGGGCACGAGGAACAGGCCCGGCGACACCTCGACGGCGAGCTCGACGAGCGTGGCAGGCGCCGCATGAGGTGCGGCCAGCCACTCGCCGACGCCGGGGCCGGTTGGTGCGGAGACACCGAGGGCGGCGGGGAGGTCGTCGCCGAGATCGACGAGCACGGTGGGCCGCGAACGGGCCGACGACAGCGCCAGTGCAGCGGCCACCACGGTGGTGCCCGAGCCGCCCTTGGCGGACCAACAGAGCGTGTACATGTGCGCCCCCAGAGATTCGACGTGATCACCGGGGGAGGCGCGCCGGAACCTATCCGTGGGGACCGGTCGTCACAACGTGGAGGTAGCGTGCCGGCACACGTGGTGCGGGGAGGTGTCCGGGCACCTGGTGGGCTCCACCGCCTTCAAAGCGGCTGGGACGAGCGATCCTCGTCCGGCGGGTTCGATTCCCGTCCACCTCCGCCACGTGCTCACCGGTGGGTTCGGTCGAGACGCCGAAATCGGCTCTGAGCTGGTGCGACGTTCGCTGACGTTCGCCGACGTTCGTGGACGTTCGCCGAACGTTGCTCTCAAGGTAACTCTCAGAGAGCTAGCCTTCGGGTCCGAACACGGAGGTCCGGCCATGCCACGTGCGCCTCGCGGGAAGCGCGTCCTCGATGCCGTCAGCGGCTCCTACACGGTGGTCGGCCGCGCGCCGAACGGGGAGGCGGAGCCGTACTTCGACCGCTCACGCGGGGTCTGGGTGGCGCCGTGGCGCAAGCCCGATGGCAAGGTCGGCCGGCCGACGGGCAAGACGCGAGCGGCGGCGGTCGCCTCGCGCAACCGACACCTCGCCGCCGCCGAGGAAGCGGCTCGCTGTGGCCCGCTCGCCGAGGGCTTCTCGGTGACCACCACGCTCACCGAGCTCGGTGCGTGGTGGCTCGAGAACGTCGCCCGTCACCGGGTGCGGATCACCACGCTGGCCACCTACAAGAAGCAGTGGCGCCTGATCGCCGCCGAACTCGGATCGACACCTGTCCGCCAGCTCCGTACCGAGCAGGTGGCCGTGTTCATCTCCCGACTGGTCGATCGAGGCGCCGCGTCCCGTGCCACGAACGTGCGGACGCTGCTGGTGCAAGTGCTCGACGAGGCGGTGAGCCTCGGGCTTGCGGAGGCCAACGTGGCGAAGAAGGTGCGGCGCCCGCGTGTGCCGAAGGTGACGCGGCCGACGCTGACGCCCGTGGAGGTGGTGAAGCTGCTCGACGCATGCGACGAGCGGTTCGTGGCGGTGGTGGCGTTCTGCTACCTGCACGGCTGGCGGGTGAGTGAAGCGCTCGGTCTCGCGTGGCAGGACCTCGACCTCGAGGCCGGCACGGTGCACCTGCGGCGCGGGTCCACGTACGCCGACGGCGAGGGGATGGTGCTCGGGCCGACGAAGACCCGCGGGACCGCCGGCTGGCAGCTGCTCGGTCCGAGCGTGGTGCAGCTCCTCACCCGCCGGCGCGAGCTGCAGGCGCTCGATTGGGAGCGTGCGGGTGGGTGGCCGCAGGCGGAGTACGAGGGTGAGTTCTTCGATCTCGTGTTCACGACGCCGGAGGGCAAGCCGATGCTGCGGCAGAACGTCGATCGAGCGATCCGCGCCGCCGCTCGGCGAGCGGGCTTCGATCCGAGCCAGCTCGCCACGCACACTGGCCGGCGCTCGGTGGTCACGAACCTCTACGCCTCGGGTTCGTTCGACCTCGCCGACGTCGCCCGGTTCGTCGGTCACTCCGACGTGGCCACCACTCGTGGCTACGTGCAACACGAGGGCGACCGCCCGACGATGGTGAGCCGCAAGGCCTTCGAGCTCCTCGACCCCGGCGCAGTCTGACTCGCTTCTCGCGAATCGGTCGGCGTCGGGTCGTCTCAACGGGTCCATCGGGGTTCGTTTCGAGACGTGTGAAGACCCAGGTTCGGCACACCGATGTTCACACGGTTGTTCACACCGGACCTCACACGGATGTTCACACCCTGATGATTTGTTCCCGACTGGTACCGGTTCGTGTCGTTGCTGCCAGGCGATCCGCGGAGCATCGTCCTGTCCGTGCTCGTCGGCAGCGATCTATCCTGACGACGTGGCCGTGCCGATGCTGACGGAGCTGCGGAGTCGCAGGAGCGAGATCCTCGATGTCGCGCGTGCTCGTGGCGCCTCGAGGGTGCGCGTGTTCGGCTCGGTCGCACGTGGCGAGGCCACGGACACGAGCGACATCGACTTCCTCGTCGATCTCGAGGAAGGTCGGAGCCTGCTCGACCTCGGCGGCCTGCTGATGGACCTGCGGGACCTGCTTGGCCACGACGTCGACGTCGTCACGGAGTCTGGCCTGAGGTCGCGGGTCGGCCACCGAGTCCTGGCCGACGCCGTCGACCTGTGAGGGGCGATCGCGACCGCCTGCTCGACATGAGCGAGATGTGCGAGCTGCTGCTGACTCACGCGTCCGACGCGCACGCCCTGGAACACGATCCCGTGGTGCAGGCGGCCGCTCAGCGCTGGATCGAGGTGCTCGGCGAAGCCGCCTCGCACGTTTCCGACGAGCTCAAGGCTGCGCATCCCGAGATTCCGTGGCGGGAGCTGGCTGGCGTGCGGGTCGTCCTCGCTCACGCCTACCACCACGTCGATCAGGACATCATCGGCGCCGTCGTGGCTCGGGACATCCCAGCCCTGCAGCGCGACCTCGCCGCGATCATCGGCGACCTCCCTGCCGGCGACTGACCGCACCCGTCAACGACCCGCGCTCGCTGATTCGTTGTTCGGCGCCGAACCTGACCGCGTGACTCGGCACGTTGCACCTTCACACGTGCGTCCCTTGCTCGAGGGTGTGTTCCATACACAGAAGATCACCGTGGCGGTGCACGTTCCGTCGCGTTCCGTAACGGCAGTCCATCAGCCGCTTCGTCAGACGGGATCGACGGTCACGGCCGAGGCGATCTGGCATGCGATGTCGCTCGCAGATCGCCCGTCCCCGAACACCACTAGGTCGGCCAGCGAGTTGTTCTGCCGGGAGCCGATCCACTCCTCGAGGTAGTCGTGGCCGTCCCGAATCCAGTCGGTGCCCTTGTCTCGGTCGCATCGTTCGCGCAACACGCGAAGAGACTCGGCCGGGTCGGCTGAGGGCACGAGGAGGACCACGAACGCGGCGCCGAGCACACGCGCCGCGGCCGATGAATGCGATCGGCCTCATGCGGCCAGCCCGTCACCATCGCTCGGCTTCCAGCGTGCTCTCGGCGAGCGAGACAGCCGCCGGGCGGCATTGCCGTCGTTCTGCGCTCCCCACTGCGCGGCCGGTACCCCAGGCAGATCTGGCGCGCCCGGACAGGTACCCATGTCGCAGATGGATGGCCGGCGACGGTCCTGCTCGAAGGGCGTTCGGCGCCCACCCGCTTGATAGACGATGAGGGTCGGCGGGCGTCGATAGTCCGCAGACGGGCAGGGTCAGCGAAGTAGCTCAGCGGCTGCGGTCGACGGTCCGGATTCACCATCGAGCCCGTCGCCCCTGGCGTCGAGAATGGTCAGCAGTCGTTGTTTGGCGTCTGCATGACGAGACCGCACAGTCGTTGGTGCGATGCCGAGGATGTCAGCTACCTCCGATGAGGTGAACCCTTCCCAGTGGATCAACGTGACGACATCGACAAGCTCGATCGGCAGGCTCTCGAGCGCACGGCGAACATCGAGAGCGTCGTCGATCTGAGGTTCGGCATGAACTTGGCGGAGGCTGCGAAGCCGATCCGCCAATCGCCCCCGCCGCACACCACTTCTGCGGGCGTTCGCGAGGACGCCGTGGGCGACACCGAACAGCCAGCGACGCGCTTCGTCACGATCGGCTGGCACCACGCTGCGGCGTCTCCAGGCGACCACAAACGTTTCGGCGAGCAGGTCAGCTGCATCGTGCCCGCAGCGTCGCTCGAAGTAGCTGAGCAGATCGGGAGCGACGAGTTGGAAGATGTCGACAGATTCGCCCGCAACCTCTCCGCTACTTCTGGCAATCATCTTCGGCTTCGATGTCTGCCCGGCCGTCGACCACTCCCAGTTGAGCAGCGAGATTCGAGACAGCTGTACCGATGACCGTGCGCCGAGCCATTCGCTCGAGGTCCTCGGCAGAGAAGAGTTCAGCTGCCGTCGATTGCTCCCCCGACGGGTCGATGACAACCATCGTTTGACGTAGCTTCTCGATCTCGGCATCGATCGCCTCAGGTGACGGCTCGAACGTTGCGAGGAGCGCAGCGAGTTGTTCGCGAGCCTCCGGGTTCGAGGCTTTCAGCGCCTCGTCGTTCACGAGGCGCCAGATCTCGGCACACGATTCGCCGTTCTGAGTCGCAAATGACTCGGTTCGATCCGCTTGGTCTTCCCAGGGCACCCAGTCGAACGGAGAGGCGGCTGCCGCTACCACACCACCTGCGGTCAAGACAGCGCTGCCGACGAGGAGGACCCCGGCTCGACGACGCCACGCCGACCGACCCTTGCCCGTGCGGGCAGAGAACCCGGCCTTGGCGACCAGCGCCGCAACCTCGGCTCGTTCGTCGTCGCAAAGCGGCGTGAGATGCGGCGCACATCGGGCGAGAACGAGGTCGATGCTGTCCTGGTGTTCGTCAGTCGTTGACATGGGGGTCCCTTCGAAATCTGCACTGTCGTACCTCACATGTCCACATCGCCTCGTTCCGACGACACAGCCCAAGACTTTCCTAGATGTACTTGGGCTCGCGGCACCCGGTGATGGCGCTCAGGGAACAACCAACACTCTCGGAGTACGGGCCGTCGAGGCCCAGTGCACCAGCTGAAGCCGGTGGCACAGCACTCTCCGCCCGCTCAGCCCGCGAACGCCTCGGCAGCGATCACGTTGTCTACGGCCTTCGCGCATGCGTCAAAATGGCTGCACAGGACTCAACGCGCCGCAACCGCCGCCGCTCATGTCCGCGTCATCCAACGAAAGGCTCCCACGCAGGGACAAGCAGCGCCAAGTGCCCGCTTGGGACGCGTTCTGCAAGAAGTGCTCAGCGCGCAGATCATCTCGTCTGAGCGGCGTCGGAGCGCCGTGGAGGGGCGGCCACGAGGTATTTGACTCTCACGGTAGCTCTCGGCGGCCCCTGGCCGGAGGGTGTGAACAGGCTGAGCTGGGGTGATGCATTCGTGGGCGGAGGCCCGTCCACCTCCGCCACGTGCTCATCGCCATGTCGTGCGCGCTGCACCCGGTGCTGTGCGCTGTGGAGCGCCCGGCGCCCCAGAGCGCACGCGACGTCCGACCGGTCAGGGTCGTGGGTGCGCGAGTCGGGTCAGCCGGGCGGGGAGAAGAGGCCGCTCGCGCCGTCGGGGGCCACGAGACGCTCGTCGGTGTCGAGGTCGAGTTCCGCCCAGGGGAAGCTGGCCACGACCCGCCCGGCGTGGCGCACCTCCACCGTGTCGCACGGCGGCTCGGGCGATCGGCTGTTCGCCATGTGCAGCGAGATCGTCGTCTCCCCAGACACGATCGCCGGCATCAGGACTGCGGCGGCGACGTCGACCTCGGCCGGCGAGTGGACGCGGTCGGACGGGAGCATGTGTCGTGCCACGGCTCGGACGACCGCGGCGTTCGCCGGGCCGATCCGCTGCGTGGGTCCGAGTGGGTGTTCGTCCATCCGGCACCGCCTCGCGAGGAGCACATCCGGGCCGTCGTGGCCCGTTGAGATCGTATCCCAGAACCGGGTCGACCTCGTCGGGGTTTCGTGCCGGTCGACTCGGTCAGAGCACTTCGCGGCTGAACGGCTCGCCGCGAACGAAGCGTTCGAACTCCTCGACGAAGAACTCGGTGGCGCGGCGCAGCGTCGACGCGGTGCTGCCCGACGAGTGGGGCGTGACGATCACGTTCGGCAGCGCCCACAGCGGGCTGTCGACCGGCAGCGGCTCCACCTCGGTGACGTCGAGCGCGGCCGCGCCGATGTGTCCGCTGCGCAGCGCATCGATCAGCGCGGCCTCGTCGATCAGCTCGCCCCGGCCGACGTTCACCAGGTGCGCGCCGGACGGGAGGAGCGCGAGCTCGTGGGCGCCGATGAGATGCCTGGTCTCCGCAGCGAGCGGCAGGGCCAACACCACGGCATCGAGTTGCGGCAGCAGCTCGTGCAGCCGGTCGAGCGTCCAGGTCTCACAGGGCTCGTCGCCGGCGACCGTGCGTCGCATCCCGACGACGTGTATGCCGAGCTCGACGGCGAGCCGGGCCGACTCGGCTCCGATCGGGCCCATGCCGAGCACGCCGACCGTCGTGCCCTCGAGGTCGCCGACGTCGCGTGTGCACCACTGGCCGGCGGCCTGGTCGCGGAGGAAGCCGGGCAGATCCCGCCGAAGCGCGAGGAGGCTCATCACCACGTGGTGGGCGATCGATCGTCCCGAGGCCCCCGACGAATTGGTGAGCCGCGTGCCGCGATCGATGAGCATGCGGAACACGGGGTGATCGACGCCTGCGCTGCCCGAGTGCAACCAGCGCAGGTTCGGCGCCTCGAGACACACCTTCATGTACGACGGCGTCGAGTGGGGCCACATGTCCATCGACAAGAACGCGACGTGCACACGAGCCATGTCGTCGTCGCTCACATGCACGCCCGGCACGAAACGGACACGGTCGAGGTCCGGCACGGCCGCCGTCAGGCGGTCTCCGACCGCGTCCCACACGACATCCGACACGAACACTCCGACCATCGGGCCACGGTAGGCCGCGCGGCCGGCGGCCACACGGACGAGCTCACCCGGTGACGGATCAGTGGACGAGCTTCGGGTCCACCCGGCACTCGACGTGGCGGTCGGCTCCCACCTCGTAGCAGTGGATGTCGTTCGGGTTGCCCGCGTGGACGGCGAGCGGATCGACGACATCGGCGTGGAGGTCGGGCGACGAACACGGCACCTCGACGACACCACCGACGGTCCACGGCGCGGGGCACGGCTCACCGTGCAACGACGCCACCGCCCGGGCGATGTAGTCAGCAGCGCCGTAGGCGCCGCGGATCGTGAAGTGCACACCGTCGGCGGTGAACCAGTCGGTGCGGTTCGCCGTGTAGGCATTCCAGTCGAGCAGGACGACGTCTGGGAAGGCGCCCGACGCGATCTTGTCGCGGATCACCTGGTTCTGGATCGCGAAGCCCTCGGCCTGCGACGTGCCGCCCGTGGGGTTCGTGTAGGTGGATCGTTCCCGGTAGGTGAGCCACACGATCGTCGACGCGCCCTTCGCCCGAGCGGCAGCGACCGTCCGGTCGAACGCAGTGGGGAAGTCGGCGTACCAGTCGTTGTAGCCGGTCATCACCACGAGCACGTCGAACGGGTCGTGGCTGCCGATCGCGTCGACCGCGTTCGGGGGGCGGCGCCCTTCGCGCCCGCGGCACGACGTGCCGACGAGGCGGCGGCACGACTCCGCGTCGAGCAGGAACGTCGACCCGCTGAGTGCGTGCTGCGATTTCGTGTACCAGCGGACGCCTGCGAGGGTGGAGTCGCCCATGAGCAACACGCGCCTGGCGGTGTCGGCGACCGGGGTGTTCTCTGGCTGAGTGGCCGTGGTGGTGGCGAGCGGTGCGCCGGTGAACCATCCGGTGACGTCGACCACGAGGTGGGAGCCGCCGCTCGAATAGGCGGCGAGGCCCGTCGGCGAGGTGGCGCTGATGCCGAACTGGGCGACGTCCTGGTTGCGTCGGTCGGCGTTCACCGTCGCCGCGACCGGTCGGTCCGTGCGGGCCGGGTGCACCGTCAGGAACCCGCCGCGCCAGGTGCGGGTGAGGGTCCAGTTCGCGGCGATCGCGGCCACCGGCCCGCCGGTGATGGTGCTGGGGTCGAGTTCGATCGTGCCGTTCGGGAACACCGTGGTCCGGGTACGTGTGTCCATCAGGCGCGTGGGGGTCGTCGGCACGAACAACCCGGCGTCGGACCACGGCGCCGAGGGTCCGGTGAACCAACCCGTCATGTCGACGATGAGGTGGTCACCCGCCTGGCTGAAGACGGTGAAGCCGCCCTGGCTCACCGGGACGAGCTGCCCCGTGGCGCGGACCTGACCGCGGCCGTCGGTGTTGAGCGAGCTGGACAGCGGTCGCTCGATGCCGGTCGGGTAGGCGGTGAAGAAGCCGGCGCCCACCGAGTCGCTCGTCGCGATGGTGACGGCGACAGCGGTCGCGTCGGCTGGCACGCCTGCGGGCAGCGGGATCGTGACAGCGCCGCCGACGGCGAGTCGTCCGGTTCCGTCGCGGGTGTCGAGCAAGCGAGTCGGCGTGGTCGCGACGAACCGGCCGGCGGTCGCACCGGTGGTCGCGACGAAGGCCCCGGTGACGTCGACGACCACATGGGCCGACGCACTCGAGCTGACGGCGACCGTGCCGTCGGCGCCGGTTGCGATGATCGCCCCGTTCGCCCGCGTCTCGGCCGCCGCGTAGTTGACGGTGGAGGTGGACGGCCGAGCGACGTCGCCCGGCCAGATGGTGGCGAAGCCCGCGGCCAGCGGCTGGGTGACGGTGACCGTCAGCGCGAGGGCAGTGGTGTCGGCCGGGATGTTGCAGCGGCCGACCGTGGGCACGACGACGGCGGCATGGTCGCCGATGAGGGTGCCGGAGGATCTCGTGTCGAGCAAGCGACACGGTTCGAGCGGCTGGAACGCCGACGTCGCGCCCGCCGCGGGCGCGGCGGCAGCCGGTGTGGCCGTCTGTGGTGCGAGGATCACGGCGGCGAGCAGCGAAAGGCCGACGGCCATCACGGCAACGACGGTGTGTGCACCCGCACCGCGTCGGCGGACGGTGGGCGTCCTCACGTGGCGCGCTGTCCGTCGTGGTAGTGCAGTTCGTGGCGCAGGGTGCCGTCGGCTCGCCATTTGCGCACCGCGGCTTCACCTCGCGGACCGTCGTGGCGACGTCCACCGCGGTAGCGCTCCTCGTAGTGGATGCCGCCGCCGGCGTAGTACCCGCGCACGGCCGGCGTGCGCGCATCGGGGTCTTGCAGCACGCCCGCCGTGTAGTGCATCTCGTACTTCACCTGACCGTCGGCGCGGTGCACCCGGTAGGCCGGATACCCCCTCGTCGGGTCGTCGAGATGACCGGCGGTGTACCAGGCGACGTACTTCTGCTCGCTCGGGAAGGTGCGACGAACCCTGCCGGTGAACTCGGGCGGGATGTCGCCGTCGTCGTCGACGTCGAGCGTCGCGATGACGCGGAAGGACATGGAGTTGGGGAGCAGCTCCATCACCAGCCCCCTGTACCCGGAGCGCGACCGTCGAACACCACGAAGGAGTCATCGGCCCGGAAGCGGGAGTGCTTGAGCGAACGGTGTCGGCGGCCGACGGCGGGCGGTCAGCCGACGCGGTCGGGGTGCGGGTCGAGGCCGGCGTCGAACTCCACCTGCAGCCGGTCGCGGAGACGTCCGGCGTCGCCGAAACCCTTGACCTTCCACACCCGGCGCTCACCGGCGCCGTCGACGGCCTCGACCGACCACGGCCGGCCGAACACGAACCGACCGAGCGTGCCGGCCACGAACACCACCACGAACCAGACGAGGTCGATGCCGATCAGCAGCACCGGCCCGCCGAACACGAACAGCACCACGGCGAGCACGACGCCGAGCACGAGCACCAGCGCGACCACCCCGTCGAACGGGTCGATGCAACCGCCCGGGTCGACGAAGTCGTACCAGCGGGTGCGGTCGTCGGCGGTGTCGTCGCGGCGCCGCTCGGCGGCTCGTCGACGACGAAGCGCGTCGAACCGAGCGCGGACGCCACGGCCCTCGGCGTGGGGCAACCAGCGACGCCGGACGCGCCAGGACGGCACGGTCGATGCGTTGGGAGCGAGAGGTGTACTCAGACGGCGAGGAGGTCGCGAGCGCCGGTGTCGGAGCTCGGGTGACGCAGCTTGCTCATCGCGCGCGCCTCGATCTGACGGATGCGCTCACGGGTGAGGTTGAAGTGCTCGCCCACCTCTTCCAAGGTGCGCGGCTCACCGCGGTCGAGGCCGAAACGCAGCTTCAGGATCTCGCGCTCGCGCTCGTCGAGGGGGGCCAGCAGGCGGGCGATCTCCTCGGGGAGCAGCGCGGTGGCGGCCACCTCGAACGGGCTCTCCGCGGAGCGGTCCTCGACGACGTCGCCGAGTTCGGCGTCGCCGTCCTCGCGCAGCGGCTCGCTGAGCGACAGGGGCTCGGCCGCGAAGCGCAGCGCCTCGGTCACCTTGTCCTCGGGCATCTCGACTTCCTTCGAGAGCTCGGCGAGGGTGGCGGGACGGCCGTACTTCAGCTCGAGTCGGCTGCGCGCCTTCTGCAACCGGGCGAGGGTGTCGCCGGCATGCACTGGCAGGCGGATCGTGCGGCCCGTGTTGGCGATGCCGCGCGTGATGGCCTGACGGATCCACCAGGTGGCGTAGGTGGAGAACTTGAAGCCCTTGCGCCAGTCGAACTTCTCGACGGCGTGCATGAGGCCGAGGTTGCCCTCCTGGATCAGGTCGAGCAGCGGCAGGCCGGAGGCCTGGTACTTCTTCGCGATCGACACGACGAGGCGGAGGTTCGACTGCACGAAGGCTCGCTCGGCGTCCTCACCCTCACGGGCGAGGCGACGGAGCTCGCGCTTCTTGGTGGCTGACAGTTCCTTGCCGGCGGCATCGAGTTCGGCGAGCGCTTGCTTGCCGGCTTCGATCTGCTTGGCGAGGCGAACCTCGTCGTCCTTGGTGAGGAGCGTGTACTGGCCGATGTCGGACAGGTACAGCCGGACGAGGTCCTCTTCATCGCGCTCGACGCGATCTTTCGCCACAGAAGTCCTCCGGTCGCTCGGTCGGGTCAGGTCGGCCGTGTGAGACGTGAACGATACCGACGGGCATCACTCCACCACACCAGTCAAGGGGAAACCACGACGGCATCAGGAATCATGATCCGCGGTTGGTGGGTATCGCTGAAATCGTTGCCCCAGCGTGTGGGGGGTGAACGGGGCGCCGCCCGTGGCCGACGGCCCCCGTGACGACCGTGTTGCGAGCGCGTCCGGCCGCCTCAGCGGGGCTGGGTCAGCGCGATGTCGAGTGCGCTGAAGAGGAACTCGCGGTGACCCGGCTCCGGTGCGACCCCGGCGACCCCCGACGCGATCGCGCCGAAGACCTGGGAGCGGGCGAGGTCGACCCAGACCCGCACCACCCCCTCGGTCGCCGTGCCGTCGGCATTGGGCGCGGTGAACGCGGCGTCGTAGGAGACCACGCTGCCCGTCTCGCGGGAGGCGACGAACGGACTCATCGCCGCCCCCGGCCACAACGACTGCAGGTCGGCGAACGCGGCGTCCTGTGCGGCGAGGGGATCGCTCGTGTCGGCGAGGCGGGTGGCGACGAAGCGCTCGCCCCGGGGATGCGAGGTGACGACGCGACCGGGGCCGGGCGCCTCGACGACCCACCCGACCGGTGGGGTGACGGCGACCACGCCGTCGAGCAGCGCCGTCGGGTGGACCGAGGTGAGGCGAGCGACCGGTAACGCACCGAGGTCGGCCTCTGGACCGACCGACGGGGTCTGCAGGAACGACGCGTACAGCTCGTCGGCGACGCTCTGGGGCAGCACCGTCCCCGAAGCGTCGGCGAGCGGGGTGTAGAGGTCGGTGAGCGAGACGAGGCCGTCGGCCCGTCGGGTCGCGTCGATGACGCCCTTGTACCCGGTGCCGTCGACGGCCATCACCCGGTAGTAGACGATGTAGCCGTCGACCGCGGCGGCGCCAGACGTGTCGAGCGGCTCGGGGATCGCCTGGGAGTACGAGGCCGACGCGTACAGCGCGTCGAAGCCGTTCACGTATTCCTGCAGTACCGCGAGCGGGTCCTCGCCCGGCGGACGGTTGCCGACCTGCGCGTAGAACCGCAGGGTCCCGTCGGTGATCTCCACCCCGGGGCCGACCGCGCTCTGGGTGTACCCCTCGGGCAGCGTGAAGCGGACGGCCTGTCCCACCTCCACCACCCCTGGTGTGGCAGCGCTGTTCGACGGCGGCGGGGCGACCTCGGTGGTGGCGGGATCGGGGGCCGCAGAGGCGGGCGCGCTCGACGGTGCCGCCGCGCCGTCCGTTGCGACCGGGGCGACGGAGACGGTGTCGGCGGCATCGGCGTCGCCCGCGTCGTCGCCGCCGTCGTCGGAGGTGGCCCACGCCGCGAACGCACCGGCAGCGAGCACCAGGACGAGCGACACGGCGGCGGCGATCCACACGTTTCGCCGCCCACCACGGTGACGTCCACCGCCGGCGGCTCCACCCGGGCGCACGGATGCAGCGCGTCGGCCGGAACGGGGGGACGAGAACACCACGGGCCGCTCGGGCGGGCCGGCGGACGGACCCGACGAGCGACCGGGCGTGGGGTCAGGCCCGGAGGACGGGGTGGCGTCGAACGGGGGTGGGGGGAGGTTCGACATCGACGGCACGGTACCGCAGGCGACAGTACGCTCGGCGGTCGTGTCCGACGGTCCCCACCAGCCCTCATCGCTCCCTGAGCCGCTCGACGACCACGCCACGGGAGACGCTCCGGCAGCCGAGATCGAGCTCGCGATCGTGACGATGCGGTTCGACGCGGCCGACCCCGGTGCGATGCTCGCGATCCTGTCGAAGTACGTGGTGCTCACCCGGATGCAGCCGGGCTGCCGCAACGTCGACCTGTGCGCGTCGGTCACCCGACCCGGTCGATACCTGCTGATCCAGAAGTGGGACTCCGCTGCCACGCAACGGGCGCACTTCGACAGCGCGGTGATGGTGGAGATGGCCCAGGCGTGTGCCGGCATCCTCACCGCCGCGCCCGACATCGACCTGTGGGACGGGCCGAGCGCCCACGACCTGGCCTGACCTCCCCTCATCCGCCGCGGCACGCCGCTCCGGATGACCGCTAACCTCGGCCGTGGGAACCGTGTTCACGGGTCCCGCTCTCGACCCCAGGAGCGAGCCATGTCCAACCCGTATCTCAACGACAAGGCGATCGCGGCCGCCTCCCAGGCCGGCTGGGCCGCCCCCGAACCCTCCACCCAGGTGCTGGGTCCCGCACGCACCCCCATCGACGATGGTCCCATCTCGTCGTGGCGACCGCGTGTGATGACCGTGCAGGGCACGATCACCGCCACCGGTGTGCTGCTGGTGCTCTTGATCGCGTCGGCCACCGCCGGGTGGATCGCGACCGACGATCTCGGCGGCGGCCGGGTCCAACTGCCGATGCTCGCCATCGGGGGCATCCTGGTCGGCCTGGTATGTGCGATCGTCGTGCACTTCAAGCCGCTGTGGTCGAAGGTGCTCGCACCGGTGTACGCGATCGCCGAGGGCTTCTTTCTCGGGGCGATCTCGAAGGCCTACAACGAGGCCTACGACGGCGTCGTCATCCAGGCGGTCGGCGCCACGCTCGGCGTGTTCTTCATGATGCTGGTGCTGTACCGCACCGGCGTCATCAAGGTCACCGACAAGTTCCGCCGCACGATCATCATGGCGACGCTCGGTCTGATGGCGTTCTACCTGGTGTCGTTCGTGCTCAGCCTGTTCGGTGTCGAGATCGGCATCTTCCAGTCGGCGAGCCTGCTCGGCATCGGCTTCAGCCTGTTCGCCGCCACGCTCGCCGCACTGAACCTGGCGCTCGACTTCGACTTCATCGAGAAGGGCGCGAAGCAGGCGCTGCCGAAGGGCATGGAGTGGTATGCCGCGTTCGGTCTGCTCATCACCCTGGTGTGGCTGTACCTCGAGCTGCTCCGTCTGCTCAGCAAGCTCCAGCAGCGCTGACCCGCTACTGGTCCGGAACGGCGAACGGGCCGCGGCGTTTCGGCGCCGCGGCCCGTTCCGCGTCCAGGGGTCGAGTGCGGGTCAGGGAAGGCCCCACTTCGCGGCGAGGTGGGCGCTCAACGCACGCGTCTCCGCGTCCGACAGCGCCGTGCCGTAGATGAGTACCTCGGCGATCTCGCCGGTCAGCGTCGCGGTCAGACCGTCGCCGCGGCCGCCGAGGGTCAGGCCCGAGGTCGTGGGGATGATGTCGCCCGAACACGGCGCCGCGGCGGTGACCATCGGGCCACCGTCGACGTCGAACCGCCAGGTCGGCGTGTAGCGGAACGTCGCCGTGTGCCAGGTCGCGCTCGCGGCCGGCACCGAGCCCACCCAGGTCCAGCAACCGCCGCGGACAGCTGCGGTGAACCCGCCGCCGGAACCTCGCTCGCCCACCTCCCAGGTGTTCTCCTTGTTGACGAACGCCCAGTTGCCGTTGACGACCGTCGATCGGTAGACGACGGCGATCGTCAGCGTGTTCGATCTGAGGTCGAGCGACGCGCTGTGCGGTGCACGGAGCGTCGAGGCACCGTCGAAGCGGATGACGTCGTGACCGTTTCGAGCCCCACTGGCGACGGTGACCGTTCCGATCGACGCACGAGCGTGGTTGCCGTTGCCGCTCTTGTCGTCCCACTGGGTGACGCGCGTGCCGGAGGTGCTGATCGTCGACGGGTCGGAGGCGTCGTACCACGCGATCAGTCCCGCGGTGACGGGCGGATCGGCGGCCAGTCCACCGGTGTCGTCGGCTCCGGTGCAGGCGAACGAAGGAGCCGCTCCTCCGACGCCGGGTGTCATCGTGAGCGTCCATCCCGAGCCGACGGCGACGAGGCCGGTGGCGTCGAGTTCCACCCCGTCGTCGAACGACAGCGCCGGTGGTGAGGCGTTCACCATCTGCGACATCGACGTCGGCTGCGAGCCGGTCGCGGCGAAGTGGACGGATGTCCCCGCTCGTGCGGCATCGCTCGACGCCGTGCACGCAGCGGCCGAACCCGCGCCCGTGAGTCGACCGATCCCGACGACGGCCACCGTGGCCAGGATGCCCGTGAGGACGATGGCCACGAGGATCTCGACCAGGGTGAATCCAGCGTCGGACGTTCGACCCGGAGCCTGGCTCATCCCGCTGAACGTGCGTGCGACTCGGTCGGATGCAAGCAGGGCGGCGGTCGCCCGCCGCCCCCGCATCGTGTGCATGTGCATGTGCATGTGCATGTGCATGTGCATTTGCATGTGCCCGTGCGTCTGCGGACGCCCCCTGTCAGAGCGTGGCGAGGTACCCGAGCAGTGCGGCGTTGAATGCAGCGGGCGACTCTTGCTGCACCCAGTGGCCGGCGCCGGGAACGATCGTGTACCCGCGGAAGTCGGGGAGCATGGTCTGCATCCGCTCGATACCGGTCGGGTCCATCAGGTTCACGCCGTCGAGCTCACCGGTGATGAAATAGCTGGGCATCGCCAGGCGCTCTGGACCCAGGTCCTTCACCACCGCGTAGTTGGCGTCGAGGTTGCGGTAGTAGCTCACCGGCCCGAAAAAGCCGGAGTTCGCGAACTCCGCGGCGTACACGTCGAGGTCGGCCTCCAACAGCCACGGACCCTCGGGTCCGGTGTACGGCAGCGCCGGAGGCTCCTTGCCCATCACGTCGAGGAAGCCGGTGCCCTCCATCGGCGGCAACTCGGTCGGCATCTCGCGGTTCGCCATCGCCGCGCCGGACGCGCTGTACAGGAAGCTCGCCATCGAGTGGCGGGGATCGGCCTCGAGTTCGCGCTCGGGCGGGCCCACCTGCTGGAAGTACAGGATGTAGAAGAACCGGTCGGTGTAGACCATCTTCATCAGCTCGGTGGGCGGGCCGGGCCAGCTCACGAACGGTACGCTCACGCCGACCACCGAGCGCACACGCTCAGGATGCAGCCGGGCCGTCTCCCACACGATCAGCGATCCCCAGTCGTGGCCGACGAACACGGCCTGCTCCTTGCCGGTGCGGTCGAGCAGTGCGATCAGGTCGCCGGTGAGGTGCTGCACGCCGTACGCGTCGACGTCCCTCGGCGCCGACGAGTGGCCGTAGCCGCGCTGGTCGGGTGCGAGCACGTGATAGCCGGCGTCGGCGAGGGCTGGGAGTTGGTGTCGCCACGAGTGCGCCAGCTCGGGAAAACCGTGGCTCAGGATCACCGTCGGGTTGGCGGGATCGCCCGCCTCGTGGACCCGCAGGGTCACGCCGTTCACCTCGACATCGTGGACGCAGATCTCGCTCATGGGAGGCGAGTCTCGCGTGTCGAAAACGCGAGACGGGCACCGGAGCCGCAGCCCCGATGCCCGTCGTTGTCGTCCGGTGTCGTCCGGTGTCGTCCGGTGACGTCAGATGCGCTGGATCAGGCGTAGAAGCCCATGACGTCGACGATGAAGTCGGCCGTGCCACCACCGCCGATGGTGACGTCGATCGTCGCGCCGGCACCCGTGCCGACGGTGACACCGTTCGCGACGACGGCGCCATTCGACGTCCAGTTCATGGTGGACGTGCCCGAGAAGCCCGTTGCGCCGGGCGAGACCGACAAGTAGCCGTTCGCCGATGCCGAGATCGCGGTGACGTTCAGCACGAGTCCGGTGGCCGATGCGGGCACGCCGCTCGAACCGAGTGTGCAGTCGATCGTGCGGGTGGCTCCGGAGAGCGGCGTCTTCGGGCCGACGGCGACCGGCTCGTCTGCGGCTCGCGAGCTGTAGACGCGCTTCGGTGAAGCCAGCAACTGCAGGGAACCTGCGGTCGAGGGACCGGCCAGCTTGCGCCAGCCGCCGGTGGCGACGCAGACCCACAGGTTGCCAGCGCTGTCCTTCGCGATGGTTCCAGCGACGCCTCCGGTGGGCGGGTTGGACACGCCGGTGCCGGCGATGAGCAGCTTGCCCGAGCCCTGTGCGTGGAAGTCGTACGTGGTGCCCGAACCGGCGACGCCGACACCGAAGTTCGACACGCCGATGACGCCGTTGCCGCTCGTCGAGGTGTTGTTGTGCTCGCCGTACACGCCGACACCACCGGTGGCGGTGTTGAGGCCGTACACACCGCGCCCGCTCGTGCCCGAGCTCTTGCCGTAGACGCCCCACCCTTCGGTACCGCTCGCCCAGCCGAGCACGCCCACGTGCTGGAACAGGGTGGTGCGGCCGTAGATCGAGCCTTCGCGAGCGCCCGTGCCCGTGATGCCCGTGCTGGTGCCGTCGGTGACGAGGAACGTCGAGCCTCCGGCGAGCGACGTGGTCACGGTCGCAGCCGTGTTGGCTGCACCCTGGGTCATGTTGACGCCGTTGCCAGCACCGGCGGCAGCGCTCTTGGCCATGCTCAGGCCGGCGACGGTGGTGACGGCGGCTGCGATCGCCGCCTTGCCCAACAGGTCCCGTCGGCTCGCCGCCGGCGGTGTCTCGACGGACTCCTGACGTGTGGTCTCCTGAGGTGCGATCTCTGTCATTGCGGCTGTCTCCCGGTTCCTCTCGGCACGCGGCGGTGCGTGCCCTGTGTGCGAGAGTAGCTCCCGATGGATCCCGAACTGAGTCTGCTCGGCGTGGAGCTGATCGTCGACGATCTCGACCGTGCGGTCGAGCTCTTCGTCGACGTCTTCGGCTGTCCGATGCTCGCCCGAGGCCCGTCCGCGCTGGTCGCGGGCGAGTCCGCCGTCATCGACCTCGGCAGGGTCGTGCTCACCCTGCTCTCGCCCGCCGCGACCGGTGAGGGCAGCGTGCTCGCCGAACGAGCACCGCGCCTGAGCCAGTTCGTGTTCTCCAGCGAGGCGACGCATGACGGAGCCACCGATACCGGGCCGATCCTGCGTCGGGCGATCGAGCGAGGTGTCGCCGTGGTGCCGCTCGACAACGGCAGCTTCTACCTGACCCCGGAGTCGGTCCAGGGCGCGCTCGGACAGGCCGTCGCCATGGTGGTCACCGGTCCCGCGCCGGCGTGAACGTCCCACGCGTCCCCGAACTCGACGACGAACTCGTCGTGAGACATCGGCGCGCGCACCTCGAGCTCCGCGAGGCGCACGACGCCGCCGGGCCCGAGGTTCGCCGGCTGTTCCTGTTGTTGCAGCGGCGGTTGCTCATCGAGTCGTTGGCGTACGTCCAGCCCGTGACGGCGTCGCCGACCGAGCAGCAACTCTTCCCGCCGCCGAGGGCCTTCCTCACCCGTACCCAGGAGCTGCGGATGTTCGGCGCCGATGCCGTCTATCGCCATCTCGACAGCAGGATCGCGATGCGCGACATGGGCGCGGTCGAGCGGGTACTGGACCGCTCCACGCCCGTCGTGTTCCACGCATTGCTGGAGGGACTGACGCCGAGTGGACGGGAGACGAACCCGGGCATGCTCCGCGCGACGCCGACGGCCTGGAAGCCCGAAGCCAACTCGTACATGCACCCACCGGCGACGATGTGCAGCGATCTCGTGGACGAGGCGCTCGAAGTGGCGTCCGGCTCCTCGGTCCCGTCGTGCGTGAGGGGTGCGTGGCTGACGTTCACGATGCTGTCGATCCACCCGTTCGTCGACGGCAACGGTCGCACTTCGCGCGCCCTCTACCTCGCCGTGGTCGCCGACGACGTGCCGCTCGGCCTCGACTTCGGTGTGCTCGAGCAGTGGTCGATCACCCGGAGCGCGTACGTCGCGGCCCTCCAACAGGGTCAACGCGTCGAGCGCTACGACGGCGAGCGCATGGACGCCCGACCGTTCGTCGAGTACGCGACGATCACGTCGACCGTGGGTGCCGAATTGTGCGCCGCACGCATCGCGAGGCTGGGCCAGGAGCATGCGTCACGCTGTGCGAGCGGCTCGTCGCCCGCACAGTCGCTCGTGCTCGGCGCGGCCTCGGTCGAGCGGGTCCTCGTGCCCGATCAGCTGGCCGCGCTCGGGGGTAGCGAGGTCGTCGACGCGGCCGACGACCTGCTCACGTCGAACACGCTCCGATGGGTCGAGCGGCCGCCCTCGCGGCGGACCACCGAACACCCCGAGCGGTGGGGTCTCGCGCTCGCTCAGGGGTGATCGACGGCGTGTCGGACCATCACGATCCGGCTGCGGCGCGGCTGATCTCGTCGAGTTCGCCCCAGGTGAGGCCGTCGCTCGTCCAGAGCCTGTCGAAGGCGAGATCGGCGACGTCGCTGAACCCGTGGCGGTTGCGGAAGTTGTACTTCCACCGCTGCCGGTTGACGGGCAGGCCGATCCGTTCCAGCCGTCCGACGCAGTAGGTCTCCCACGCGGCGACCTGGGCGAGCGACAGATCGTCGTCGGCCGGCGCTTCGCCGAACCCGCCGAGCAGGCGGTCGCGCGAGCGGAGCAGCACTCGTCCGAGTGCGGCTGCGGTGGCGTCCTCGCTCTGGTGCCGAGGCCGGCGGGTGTCCTCGAACGCGCCGCTCTCGGCGCGAATGGTGACGGTGTCGCCGATCTCCACCGAGATGCGGGCCAGCGGCGTGGTCTCGTCGACCTCGATCGCGACCGGCCGGTCGAGGCCGAGCGCGGCGGTGAGGCTCTCCGCGACGCGTTGGATGAGGGCAGCGTCGAAGTGGACGAACTGGAACGTCTGCGGGGTGACGGTGACGGTCATGCGGTGCCGATCGGGAGCCGGACGCCGAGGGTCACGAGGCCGCGAACTCGCGTGCCGTCGCCTGCATGCGGGCCACCGACGCCTTGCGCTCCTCGAGCGCGGCGAGGCTCACCTCGGCGATGTCCTCCACCTCGTCGTCAGTGAAGCCGGCCAGCTCGCGGAAGCGGCGTGCGAGTCCGATGGGCGATTCCTGGCTGTCGGAGCGCGTGCCGCCGTAGCTGAACAGCTTGTCGACCACGCTCTGGAACTCGAGCGCCTTCTTCCGACGGTCGGGGTCGTGTTCGGTGACCCGACGCAGCCAGTCGCTGCCCATCTTCACGTGGGTCACCTCGTCGGCGAGCATCCAGTCCTCGCAGAACTCGAGGTAGGGATCGCCGGCGAGATCGCCGAACTCCTTCATCGTGGTGAACACGTCGATGGCGAGACCTTCGAGCGCACGGTTGACGCCGGCGAGTCGGAGGATCGGGTCGGTGCTGCAGGCGGCCTGGAACAGCACGGTGTTCTCGGCGAACTCGCCGATCTCGCTGCCCATCCAGTCGCTGAGCTTCACGCTGATCTCCACGTGGCGCGCCTCGTCCCACGCCTGGCGCGCCATGTCGAGCTTCAGCGCGAACGGCACGGCGTCGGCGAAGGAGTCCTCGCCGTGTGCGTCGTCCTGGGCTCGGCGCGCGCTGTCGCCCGCGGTGCGGAAGTCGTGGCACGTGCGGCCGGCGCCCTCGAGCGCCTGGATCTCTCCGACGAAGATGCCGTGCATCAGCCCGCGGGCGGCAGCGCTGGCGTCGGGCCGGCTCGGTACGAGCCGATTCGACTTCTGCCGCGGCTCGTCCTTCACCAGCGCGCTCCGCGGGTCGGCCATGCGGTCCTTCATCGTCACCTGGTTGAAGCGACTGTCGCGGGCCAACTCCTCGACGGGGAAGAACTTCCTCATGACGCACCTCCTGCACCGGCGCCGCCGATGCTGCCCGGGCCGGCGATGCCGCCGGCTTCGATCATCAACTTCTCCAACCGCGTCTGGTGAGCGGCAGCACGGTCGACCTCCTCCGGCGTCTCGATCAGCGACTGGATGAGCATCTCGCCGTCGCGCCAGTCGTCGAACTCGTCCTGGAGGATGAACTGCAGCGACCGGATCGTCGGGGCGTCAGTGATCTGACTCGTGTTGTTCTTGTGGAACGTGTACGCGGCGATGAAGTGCGGGATGAAGACGCGATACACACCGACGAGCTTCTCGATCGTCTGCTCGGGCGCCTCGGGCTCGGTCATCGCCTCGATGAAGCGGACCATGGCGTCGTTGGCCGGCTGGGTGAGCCGCTCGGGGTTCATCTCGCGCAGCTCGGGCAGGCGCTTGTGCCACAGCTCGGCGTGCCATGCGTGCTTGTAGCAGTGGGTGCCGAGGCGCATCTTCACGTCGAGTTCGGGCACCGTGGCGACCCACCCGCCCAGCGCCTCGAACAGCTTCATCTCGGCCCACTTGTAATTGCCGATCCGGCGTGCCGACTCCTCCACGTCGAACAGCCCGGGCAGTTCGCGCCGGTCCCACGGCGCGAACGGCGCTCTCGGCTTGTACGGATCAGCCACAATCCCCCCCAGGTGTGGACGAACGCCCGTGCAGGGCATGTCGTCGGGTGTCCGGCGTCACCTTACCCGGCAAGCGATGGCTCATCGGTGGCCGGGCCTGTCCACGCGACGTCGGGACGAACGCTCAGCGGCGGCCGCTGAGCGGCTCGTGCGTGAGCAGCAGCGCCTGCAGTTGCTCGGCGGTGACCACGGGGCTCACCACCGCGCCCTGTACCTGATCGACACCGAGCGAGACGAGCCATTCGAAGGTGTCGGTGTCGTCGGCTCCCTCGGCAGCGAGCAGCACGCCGAAGCCCTTGCACGCGGCGACCATCGCCGAGACGAGGTCGTCGTTCACCGGGCGAAGGTCGTCGATCGCGGCGCGGTCGAGCTTGATCGCGTTGGCGCCGGAACGGCGCAGTGATGCCATCGTGGACTTGCCCGACCCGAAGTGGTCGATCGTCACCCAGATCCCGGCCTCGGTGAGCTGGGTCAGCGACGCCTGACTGAGGCCGCGGCCGAGCATCAGCTGTCGCTCGGAGATCTCGATGCCGATCGCGTGCCGTGGCAGCTCGGCCGCGCGGACGAGTTCGATCATCTTCGCGACGAGGGAGCCGTCGTGGATCGTGGCCCCGTTGACGTTGATCGACACCGGCACGGCCTTGCCGGCACGCTGCCAGGCCGTGTAGTGAGCGACGGCCTCGCGCAGCGAGTACAGCACGATGTCGGCGTTGAGGTTGCTGAGGTCGACCATCTCTGTCAGCTCGTGGGCACCGAGCAGGCCGAGCGACGGGTGCCGCCAGACGAGCAGGCCCTCGACCGAGCTGATCCGTCCGGTGGCGGCGTCGATCGCCGGCTGATGGTGCAGCTCGAGTTCGCCGCTCACGAGTGCGCGACGCAGCTCGCCCAGCAGCATCATCCGGTGCGGTGCTGAGGTATCGGTGCGCGGGTCGTAGACCTCGTGAGCGTTGCGGAACCGCTTGGCGTGGTTGAGCGCGACGTCGGCCTGCCGGAGCAGCTCGTCGGGCGACGAATCGGCCTTGGTCCTGGTCGTGATGCCCATGCTGGCCGAGGCCTGCAACGTGAGACCGTTCGGGAGCGTGACCGGCCGCGTGAGCGCGTGGAAGATGCGGGCCACGAGCTCGTCGCGGGCACCGATACCGGGCGGCGTGAGGATGCCGAACTCGTCGCCTCCGAGTCGCGCGACGGTGACACCCTCGGGTGCGTCGGCGAGCAGCCGGGCGACCTCGACGATCATCTCGTCGCCGCAGCCGTGGCCGAACGCCTCGTTCACGTCGGTGAACCGATCGAGGTCCATCACGAACAGCATCGAGCCCACGGTGGCGTCAGCGATCGCGTGACGGAATCGCGCCCGGTTGGGCAGGCCGGTGAGCGGGTCCTCGAACGCGACCCGTTCGAGTTCGCTGCGTGCCGACCAGAGTTCGGTGACGTCCTGCATCACGACCGCGCAGTGCAGGTCGGGCAACGGGCTGCACACGAGGGAGAAGAGCCGGTCCTGGCCCTCGAGGCGGATGTGTGCGTCGGCCACGCGGATCGTGGGGGCGCCGGTGGCGACCTCGGCCATCCGGAAGCCCAGACCTCGGTGACGTTCGACGTCGAAGGTGTAGCGGTTGAAGTCGATCACCCGCTGACCGACATGACTGCCCCGGTCGACCTGTTGCGCCTTCTGGTTCTCCCACACGACCGTGAGTGACGTCGGATCGTCCGGGTCGACGAGCCGGAGGATGGTGATGCTGATGTCGATCATGTCGGCCATCAGGTCGAGCCGGGTCAGTTGGCTCTCGGCCTCGACCTCGGCGCTGATGTCGCGCGTCATGCCGTACACCCGCACCCGGTCGCCGTCGCGTTCGACGCGCCCGATCTCCTCGACCCATCGATAGGTGCCCGTCGTCGCGAGCTGGCGGTACCGCTCGCGGTAGTCGCGTCCGGCGGCGACCGCCGCGTCGATGCGGTCGCTGGCGTCGTGGTCGCCGGGATGGAGGATGTCGAGCCAGCCCTGCTCGCTGATGCTGGGACCGAAGTCACGGTGCTTGCCGGCGTAGAGATGGAACATGCTCGACGGCTCGCCGGGCACCCCGGCGCTCTCGAACATCGCGATGTCGAGGTTGTCGGCGATGCTCGCGTTGAAGGCCAACGAGCGGTGCATGGTGTCGGCCGAGAACTGGGCGGGCAGCACGATCGCGAGGATCGCCAGCGGGAAGACGATCACGCCCAGGACCGACATGTCCGACACGTTCACCACTGCGGCGACGGTCATGCCGACGCCGGCTCCGATCGACAGGAGCATGGTGGTGCGACGTTCTGCCGTGTAGCAGTTGAACGACAAGATCGCGAGACAGACCATCATCGCGACGACCAGGTAGTCGGGGACCAGCGCCGCGAACACGGTCATGCTGAGGATGTCGCGAGCCCAGACGTGCGGGGCGAGCACGCCGGAGTGCCGATAGATGATCCACGTGACGACGATGCCCGGGTACATCCAGAGCGCCACGGCGACGAGCACCACGGGCGACGACTCACGAAAGGACCAGAGGAGCACGGTCCCGAGCACAGCGATCGCGATCGACCTGGCGATCGTCGCCATCTCGAAGTACCGCCGCTTGTCGCGGTCGGTCAACGGCAGCAGCGACTCGACGGACAACGGCCTCCACATCCGCTGCGCCACTGCTCCCACTGCCCACCTTCTCCCCCCGCATGTGCGGGCCCGACAAACCGAACGTTACTACGGGTTCCCCGGCCGTCCGATGGATATGACGGCCCACGACACCCGGGCAGTCGACCACGGCGCGGTCATCGTCCGGTCATCGGTGTGTCAGCGTCCGGACCGAGTCCGTCGCCAGGCGAGCTCCGCCGTGCCCAGCTCGGTGGCCGGCGGTCCGTCGGCTCGGTACTCGAGCAGCATCGCCCGCCACGGCGCTTCGAGTTCGAGCTTGCCGAGCAGCGCGCTCACCCCCCACACCACACGGTCGAGCATCACGAACGACGGGGGCATGTCGATCTGTTCGATGACCGCGGCATGCGGCCCGTTCAGGTCGGCGATGCGCTGCACCGTGTCGCGCATGAACTCGCGGGTGAAGGTGAACCGATCGGTGAGGTACGGGCGGTACGGGCTGCTCACGTAGTCGTAGACGGCCTGCGGGTCGAGACCGTGGCCGTCGCGGAGGAAGCCCGACGCCTCCATCGCGGCCACCAGCCCCGCCGGATCGCGATCGACGATGATCGCGTCCATGCAGGGCGCGAGCCGCTCCCATTCGCCCGGCGCCCACCGCTTCACCATGCCGAAGTCGAGGAACGTGACGTCGCCGTCGGGGCCGAACCGGTAGTTCCCGGGGTGCGGGTCGCCGTTGAACACCCCGAGGCGCAGGATCGCGTGCTGGGCGAAGCGCCAGATGCTCTCGCCGGCCCGGCGCTTCGCCTCGGGCGTCGCCTGCGCGACGAAGTCGTTCCACGACAGGCCGTCGACCCACTCGGTCGTGATGACCGTGCCCCCCGACGTCGCCGGCACCAGCGCCGGGATGGACACGAACGGATGGCCGTCGAACGCCGCTCGGAGCTCGTCGATGTTCGACGCCTCGATGCGGTAGTCGAGTTCGTCGCGCATGCGCGTCCGCAACTCGTCGACGAGCGCCCGTGTGTCGAGCCCTTTCAGCGTGAACGAGCTGACGAGCCGGTACAGGAGATCGGCGTTCGCCAGGTCGGCCTCGATCGCCCGTCCGACGCCGGGGTACTGCACCTTGACCGCCACGTCTCGACCGTCGCGGGTGACGGCCCGGTGCACCTGCCCGATGCTCGCCGCGGCCACGGGTTCGCGCTGCCAATCGAGGAACAGGTGCTCGGGGTCACGGCCGAACTCGGCCCGCACGACCGAGGCCGCGAGGTCGGCGGTCATCGGCGGTGCATCGCTGTAGAGCTGCGACAGCGCCTGTTGGGCCGGTTCGGGCAGCGCCTCCACCACGAAGCTGATGAGCTGACCCGCCTTCATGAGGGCGCCCTTCATGTTGCCGAGCTCGCGGGCCACGTCGTCCGCGGTGCGCATCGAGAACGCGTCGTCGAGCGCTGCTCGATCGTCGGCACCGGTGAACCGACGCCGGACCCGGTGGACGACGAAGCGGACGCCGTTGCGTGCCGTGAGGCGCCACACCCGGGCGGTCCGCCGGAGGCGGTCGACCCGAGCCGTCGTCCGCGAGGAGCGGGTCACCGATCGGCGAGCCGTCGGGCGGTCGGGTGCTCGGCGAGGTGCTCGTCGGGGAGGGATGCGCCGGTCACCTCGTCGGTCCAGTACTCACCGCTGTCGAGGCGGGCGAGGGCGAGCTCCACGTCGGCGAGGTCGCGCTCGATGCCGTCGAGGTCGAGCCGCGGTTCGGTCGCGGTGTCGGGTGCAGGCTCGGGTGCGGCCGCCGCATCGGCCACCGCATCGACCACCGTCTGGGCCACGGTGTCGTCGGCCGGCTCCACGGTCGCCCCGGGATCGGCGGGGGCGGGGTGGGCGGCGTCGAACGGATCGGACATGGGTCCCGAGGCTACCGACCGCTCGCGAGGGTGACCAGCCGGCCGAGATCCGGCTCCGTCCCCACCGCGATCACCACGTCGCCGGCGTGGATCGTCGTGTCGGGATCAGGGTTCGACCGGAACGCCCCATCCGCACCGCGGACCGCGAGGACGAGGACGCCCGCCTGCTGTCGCAGGTCGAGATCGCGGAGCGTGCGGTCGGCGAGGGACGAGCCCGGTGGCACCACGACCTCCTGCATGCGGAACTCCATGCTGCGCTCGTGCATCACCACGTCGATGAACTCCGCAACGTGGGGCCTCACGACGTAGCTCGCCATGCGTGCCGCACCGAGCTCCTGCGGGTTCACGACGCGGTCGGCACCGGCTCGGGCGAGCTTGCCGATGCTGTCCTCCTGACGGGCGCGGGCGACGATGAACAGACCCGGGTTCAGTGTGCGGCCCGACAGGGTGACGAACAGGTTGGCCGCGTCGTCGGCGAGCGCGGCGACGAGCGTGGCGGCACGGTCGATGCCGGCCGCCCGCAGCGTGTCGTCGAGCGTCGCGTCGCCCACCACCGTCGGATAGGTGACGCCCTGCACCCGGGTCGCGTCGCTGTCGACGACCACCACCTGTCTGCCCGCCTGGGCCAGGTCGCCGGCAACCGCTCGTCCCACCCGCCCCCACCCGCACAGCACCACGTGCCCCGACATGTCGGCGATCTTGCGATCCATCCGTCGCCTCCCCACGATCTCGCGCAACTGACCCTCGACCACCACCTGCACCACGAGCGTGAAGGTGTAGAGCACCAACCCCACGCCGACCACGATCAGGAAGATCGTGAACACCTGCTCGCCTGCGCCGAACTCGCCGAGCTCGCGGAACCCCACCGTGGTCACCGTGGTGACCGTCTGGTACAACGCGTCGAGCAGCGACAGCCCGAATGCCATGTAGCCGACCGTGCCGAGGACGATCACGAGCCCCACACCGAGCGCCGCGAGGCGGAGCCTGGCGAGGGGGCTGGTCATGGCGCGAACGCTAGCCACGGTCCCCTCGGCGATCCGAAGCCCCCGCAGATCCGGACCGGATCGTCCGCATGAACCGCCGATGAACGTGACCACCGACCCTGTGGGCGCGTCGGTCGGATGTCCTACTGTGCGCCTGTGGCCGCGGTACGACTCACCTCACTCACGAAGACCTTCGACGGGGTGATGGCGGTCGACGGCGTGAGCCTCGACATCGCCGATCACGACTTCATGATCCTGTTGGGACCGTCGGGCTGCGGCAAGAGCACGCTCCTGCGCATGATCGCCGGTCTCGAGGATCCGACGAGCGGTGACGTCGCCATCGGCGACGTGCGCGTGAACGACGTCGAACCCAAGGAACGCGACGTGGCGATGGTGTTCCAGAGCTATGCGCTGTACCCCCACAAGACGGTGCAGGCGAACATCGAGTTCCCCCTGAAGGTGCGAGGCGTCGCGAAGATGGAGCGCGCCGAGGAGGCGCGCCGTGCCGCGGCGACCCTCGGGCTCACCGAGTTCCTCGACCGCAAGCCGGGCCAGTTGAGCGGTGGCCAGCGCCAGCGGGTCGCGCTCGCGCGGGCGATCGTCCGCCGCCCCGCCGTGTTCTGCATGGACGAGCCGCTGTCGAACCTCGACGCCAAGCTGCGCGGTGAAACCCGCGCCGAACTCGTCGCGCTGCACGCTCGGCTCGCCAGCACCTTCGTCTACGTCACGCACGACCAGGTCGAGGCGATGACGATGGGCACCCACGTGGCCGTGATGAGCCGGGGCCGCCTCGAGCAGGTCGGCACGCCGCAGGAGGTGTACGCCCGGCCGGCGTCGGTGTTCGTCGCCCAGTTCATCGGCACGCCGCCCATGAACGTGCTGCCGGTGGGCGTGGTGCTCGACCGCAACGTGCTCGTGGGCATCCGACCCGAACACCTCGAGCTCGATCCGTCGTCGACGGTGCGCACCACGGTCACCCTCGTCGAGCACCTCGGCCACGAGACGCTGGTCCATGCCCGCCTGGGCGACACGTCGGTCGTCGTGCGGCTCGACGCGATCGAGGCCGCCCCGTCGGTCGGCGACGACGTGGGGCTCACGTTCCCCGAGCAGCACCTGCACCTGTTCGACCCCGAGACCACCCGGCGGGTCGACGGATGACGCGCGACGCGGCGTCGCGTCGACGCTGGCGTGACGCGCCGCTCGCGCTGGCGATGCTGGCGCCATCGTTGATCGTGCTCGGCGCGTTCGTGCTGTACCCGTTGGCGCGGGCCTTCTGGCTCGGGCACCAGCGGTGCGACCCGACCGGCGCGAACTGTCGCAGCAACGGGTGGGACCAGTACCTCGACGTGTTCCGGAGCGAGGAGTTCCAGCAGGCCTTCGGCGTCACGTTCCGGTTCGCCGTGCTCACCGTGCCCGTCGGCCTCGCGCTCGGTGTCGGCCTCGCCGTGCTCGCCGACAAGCAGCTGCGCGGCATGGGCTTCTTCCGCACGGTCTTCTCGTCGACGGTGGCCACCAGCGTCGCCGTCGCCTCGCTCATGTGGTTCTTCCTCCTCAACCCGAGCGTCGGCGTGCTCGCCGACTGGATCGGTGGGGTCGCGAAGAACCCGGGCCTGCTCCAGGACGAGGACACCGCGCTGTGGGCCGTCGCGATCAGCAGTATCTGGGCCAACCTCGGGTTCACGTTCATCGTCGTCACCGCCGGTCTGCAGAGCATCCCCGCCGACCTGTACGAGAGCGCCTACGTCGACGGGGCGAGCGGATGGATGCGGTTCACCAACGTGACCCTGCCGATGCTCGGGCCCACCCTGTTGTTCGCCGGTGTGGTGCTCACCAGCCGGGCCTTCCAGAGCTACGGCGAGTTCGACCTCCTCACCGGCGGCGGGCCCAACGGCTCGACGACCTCGCTGACGTACCTCGTGTACGGCAACAACTCGATCATCAAGAACAACAGCGGACTGCAGGCCGCGGTGGCCGTGCTGTTGTTCGCGGTGCTGCTCGTGCTGTCGCTCGCGCAGATCCGGGGCGTGGAACGGCGGGTGCACTATGGCAACTAGCACCATGCCGCGCGGGTGGCGCCTCGCCGGTCGCTACACGCTGCTGATCGTGCTCACCATCGTGGTCCTGTTCCCGATCTGGGTGATGCTGGTCGGCGCCCTGAAGCCGGGCAACAAGGTGCTGCAGGATCCGCTCCTGCCCACGCACGTCACGTTCGACACGCTCCGCGAGGCGTGGCGCGACGGCAACCTCGGCCGGGCGCTCGTGAACTCCACGATCGTCGCCCTCATCGTCACCGTCGCCCAGGTGGTCACCGCGGTGCTGTCCGCGTACGCCTTCGCGTTCTTGCGGTTCCCCGGTCGCACGTTCGTGTTCGGCGTGTTCCTCGCCACCTTGCTGGTGCCGTTCGAGGCGACCGTCGTCGTCAACCGCTCCACCGTGCAGGACCTCGGATGGCTCAACAGCTACCAGGGTCTGGCGGTGCCGTTCCTCGCGACCGCGTTCGGCACGTTCCTCGTACGCCAGGTGTTCCTCACCCTGCCGAAGGATCTGCGCGAGGCGGCCCGCATGGACGGCCTCGGACACCTCGGCTTCCTCCGCGAGGTGGCGGTGCCGCTCGCCCGCCCGACACTCGGTGCGCTCGCGCTGTTCGGCTTCCTGAGCACCTGGAACCAGTACCTGTGGCCCACGACGATCAGCACCGACGACGACTGGAACACGGTCCAGAGCGGACTGCGCGCACTCGCCCAGGCACAGATCGACAAGCCCAATCTGGTCATCGCCGGCACGGTCATCGTGGCGCTGCCGATCTTCGTGATCCTGCTCGTCTTCCAACGCCAGCTGGTGCGAGGCCTCACCGCCGGGGCGGTGAAGGGATGAACCGCCGTCGCCGACCGGCGGCCGCCGGAGCCGTGCTCGGATGCCTGCTGCTCGCTGCGTGCGGGTCGGGCAAGAGCATCCTCGAGGCCGGCAACGAGCCGAGGCCCACCGCTGCGCCCGTCACCACGCTGCCGGGGCAGACCACGGTGCCCGGACAGACGACGGTGCCGACGGCGCCGCCCACCACCGAGCCGCGGCCGATCGACTCCCTGCCCCCGTGCGACATGGCCGCCCTCGACGAGGCGGCCGCCGACGGACCCGTGGAGATCCTGTTCTGGCACGGCATGTCGAACGAGCTCGGACGCGAGCTCGAACGGATCGTCGACCAGTTCAACGCGTCGCAGGACCGGGTCGAGGTGAGCCTCGAGTTCCAGGGCGGGTACGAGCAGACGATCGACAAGTACCTCCAGAGCGACACCGACAACCGTCCCGATCTCGTGCAGATGCCCGAGTACACCGTGCAGCTGATGGTCGACACGCAGAGCAACGTGCCGGTGCAGGCCTGCATGGAGGACGCCGGCTACGACGCGTCGCGCATCCTGCCCACCGCGCTCGATGCGTATGCGACCGAGAGCATCCAGTGGGCGATGCCGTTCAACGTCAGCAACCCGGTCCTCTACTACAACAAGAAGGTCTTCCGGGATGCCGGGCTCGACCCCGAGGCGCCGCCGCTCACCCTCGAGCAGCTCGGCGAGTACGGCCGGACGATCCAGGCGACGGGTGCCGCCTCCTACGGAGTGGCGTTCGACAGCGCGCCCGACGGGGGCGGCGGATGGTTCCTCGAGCAGTGGCTCGCGAAGGAGGGAGAGTTCTACAGCGACAACGCCAACGGCCGCAGCGCGCCTTCCACCCGGGTGCTGTTCGACGGGCCCACCGGCGTCGAGCTCCTGACGGGACTGCAGGACATCCTCACGACCGGCGGCGGTGTCTACGTCGGCGAGAACCCGAGCGGCACCGACGCCTTCCTGAAGCTCGCCGACGCGTCGACGCCCGCGTCGATGACCATCTCCACCTCGGCCGCGCTCGGATCGGTGCTGCAGTTCGTGGAAGGCGGGATCATCCCAGGGATCGGCGTCGAGGACCTCGGTGTCGGCCCGATGCCGAGCCCGAGCGGCGCACCCGGCACGCTGATCGGCGGCGCCTCGCTGTGGATCACCGAGGGCCGCGGCGATGCCGAGGCCGCAGCATCGTTCGAGTTCATCAGCTACCTCGTGAGCCCGGAGATCCAGTCGGAGTGGGCTGCCGCGACGGGGTACGTGCCGGTCAACGCCGGCGCCGTCGAGCTCGATCCACTGCGTGCGGTCTACACCGGCGACCCGAGGTTCCGGGTCGCCTACGACCAGGTCGCCCAGACCCCGGACGTCCCCACCTCGAACGGCCCCGTGCTCGGCCCGCTGCGCGAGGTACGGGTCACGGCGGCATCGGCGATGGCACAGATCATGAACGGCGCCGAACCACAGGCGGCGCTCACGGACGCCGCCACGCTGGCCAACGCGCTGATCGCCGACTACAACGCCCGCCGCGGCTGAACCGCCCGACGGAGACGAGCGGCCTGCCGACCGGCCGTGTGGGCGAGGCCGCGCCACACCCCGCGGATAGCCTCGGCGCCATGGCCACTCCCTTCCCCGCCCTCGATGGTTCCGCGCCCAAGCAGCAGCAGTTCAAGGAGGCGCCCGAGCTCGGGATCGACACCTCCAAGCGCTACACGGCCACCATGGAGACCACGCTCGGCACGATCGTGATCGCCCTCGACGCGATCAACGCCCCGAAGACCGTGAACAACTTCGTCTTCCTCGCCGCGCAGCACTACTACGACGGCGTCATCTTCCACCGCATCATCAACGGCTTCATGTGCCAGGGCGGCGATCCCACCGGCACCGGCCGCGGCGGCCCCGGCTACCGCTTCGACGACGAGCCCGTGAAGCAGCGCTACCAGATCGGTTCGGTCGCGATGGCCAACGCCGGCCCCAACACCAACGGCAGCCAGTTCTTCCTCATCAGCGGGCAGAGCGGCGTGCAGCTGCCGCCGCAGTACAACCACTTCGGCCAGATCGTGAAGGGCCTCGAGGTCCTCGACGCGATGCAGCGGGTCGACACCGATCGCGGCGACCGTCCTCGCGAGGACGTGGTGATCAACTCGGTCACCATCACCGTCGCCGACTGACCGCCCACCCGACCGCCGAACGACCGGTCCGACCTCGACGGCCGCTGGTTCCATGACCGTCGAGCTCTCCCTCGCACAGGCACGCCGCATCTCGCTCGCGGCGCAGGGATTCACCGATCCGCGCCCCACCGGGCGTGTCGATCGCCGGCACCTGCGCCGCGTGCTCGAGCGCATCGGCATCATCCAGATCGACTCGGTGAACGTGTTGGTGCGCAGCCAGGAACTGCCGCTGTTCGCCCGGCTCGGCCCACACCCACGTTCGCTCATCCCCGACGCGACCGCCGACGGCGAGCTGTTCGAGTACTGGGTGCACGAGGCCACCCACGTGCCCACCGAGCACTACCACCTGCACCGCTGGCACATGGCCCGCGACCACAAGTGGGGCCGGTACTTCCAGCTGCGTGAACGGCGCCCCGGTTACATCGAGGAGGTGTTGCAGCGGGTGGCCGACGACGGTCCCTTGGCGGCCGGCGACCTCGAGCAGCGCGTCGGCAAGAAGGGCACGTGGTGGGACTGGGACGACGGCAAGGTCGCGCTCGAGCACCTCTTCTGGAGCGGGCAGATCTCGGCCCGACGCCGTCCGAGCGACTTCGCTCGCATCTACGACCTCACCGAGCGGGTCATCCCTGCGCACGTCCTCGCCAGGCCGGTGCCCTCGGAGACCGAGGCGCGCAAGGAACTGCTCGTGCTCGCCGCACGCCACCACGGGGTGGGGACGATGGACGACCTCACCGACTACCACCGGCAGAAGAACGCGCCGTGCAAGCCGCTGCTGGCCGAACTGGTGGAGGAAGGTCGGCTGTTGCCCGCACGCGTCGAGGGGTGGGACAAACCGGCGTTCCTGCATCCCGAGGTGGCGCGGCCGCGTCGGGTGGCGGCGCGAGCGCTGCTCAGCCCGTTCGACCCGGTGGTCTGGCACCGCGATCGTGCGCTGCGCCTGTTCGGCTTCCACTACCGCATCGAGATCTACGTCCCCCAGCCCAAGCGGCAGTACGGCTACTACGTGTTGCCGTTCCTGCTCGGCGACCGGCTGGTGGCCCGCGTCGATCTGAAGGCCGACCGCGCTGCCGGGACCCTGCTGGTGCCGGGCGCCTTCGGCGAGCTGGGCGTGCCGACGGCCGAGGTCGCCGACGCGCTCGCTGCGGAGCTCGCCTCGATGGCCGGATGGCTCGGCCTGGAGCGGGTGGTCGTGGGCGCCCGGGGCGACCTCGCCTCGCCGCTCACGAGCGCCGTCGCTCACTACGCTCGCTCGTGATGTCCGACCCGTCTGCACCATCCGAGCGCGACAGCCGCGATCTCGACGACGGCGACGTGCACGGCCCGTCGGAGCGGATGCCCCGTTGGGTGTGGCGTGCCGTCGCCGTGTTCTGGTCGGGTGCGCTCCTCGCACTGGTGGCCAGGGAGCTGTTCGGCAAGCTGAGCGACCTGCTGGTGATCCTCCTGGTCTCGCTCTTCTTGTCGCTCGCGGTGGAGCCAGGGGTCAACCGACTCGCCCGACGGGGATGGCGGCGCGGCTCGGCCACCGGGCTGATCCTCGCCAGCGTCGTGACGATCCTGCTGATCTTCGTGGTCGCGATCGGCACGCTCGTGGCGAGCCAGATCGCCGACCTGCTGCGGAATTCCGAGACGTACGTGACGCGCACGGTCGACTTCCTCAACGACACCTTCGACACCAACATCGACCCGGCCGACGTCATCGCCGAGATCCAGGACGAGGACGGGCGCATCCAGCAGTTCATCACCGACCAGGGTGACGAGGCGGTGCGCGTGTCGTTGAGCGCGCTGGGCGTGCTGTTCGAGGCCTTGACCGTGATGCTGTTCGCCTTCTACCTCGTCGCCGACGGACCGAGGTTGCGGCGCGTCATCTGCAGCCGATTGCGCCCGGCGCGACAGCGTCGGGTGCTGGAGGCGTGGGAGCTCGCCATCGAGAAGACCGGTGGCTACCTCTACTCGCGGGCGCTGCTCGCCGGCCTCAGCGCCGTGTTCCACTGGGTGGTGTTCCAGGCGGTGGGCACGCAGGCGCCGCTCGCGCTCGCGCTGTGGGTGGGTCTGATCAGCCAGTTCCTCCCGGTGGTCGGCACCTACCTCGCCGGGTTGCTGCCGGTGCTCGTCACCCTGATCGACTCGCCCGTGAAGGCGATGGTGATCGCGATCGCGATCGTCGTCTACCAACAGGTCGAGAACTACGTCTTCGCCCCCCGCATCACGGCGCGCACGATGGAGCTGCACCCGGCACTCGCGTTCGGGTCGGCGATCGCCGGAGGCGCGGTGCTCGGTGCCGTCGGCGCGATACTCGCCCTGCCGGCGGTCGCGATGGTGCAGGCGCTGATGAGCAACGCCGGACCGCGTTACGAGGTGGTCGACACCCACCTCACCGAGGTGCCCCGCCGCCGCGGGGAACGACGACGAGCACCGATGCGGCGACATCCCTCGGATCCGGAGCACCCACGATGAGCCTGCCCGATGCCTACGTCCCCGTGGCGATCACGAGGCGGAGCGGCTTCGACGAGTCGGTCCATTTCGGCGCACTGGTGGTCCTCGACACCGATGGCCGCGTCGAGCTGTCGCTCGGCGATCCAGACGTGGCGATCTACCCGCGCAGCTCCAACAAGCCGATGCAGGCGGTCGCGATGGTGCGCGCGGGTCTGCGCGTGGCCCCCGATCTGCTCGCGCTCGTGTGCGCCAGCCACGACGGCACGCCGGCGCACCTCGACGCTGCCCGGCGGATCCTGGCGTCGGCCGGGCTCGACGAGACGGCGCTCGCCAACACGGCGTCCTACCCGCTCCACGAGCCGTCGGCGCACGAGGTGTTGCGTCGCGGCGGTGGCAAGACGCCGTTGCAGATGAACTGCAGCGGCAAGCACAGTGGCATGGTCGCGACGTGCGTGTTGAACGGGTGGCCGCACGACCCGAGCTACCTCGCCCTGCACCACCCGCTGCAGCAGGCCATCACGGCCACCATCGAGGAACTCGCCGCCGAACGGGTGCCCCAGATCGGCATCGACGGGTGCGGAGCGCCGGCTCATGTGATGAGCCTCACCGGGTTGGCGCGCAGCTTCCGTGCGATCGCCACCGGCGACGCGGGCGACGCGGGCGACGCGGTGTACGCGGCGATGGTGGCGCACCCCGAGATGGTCGGCGGCGAGGGCCGCGACGTCACCTCGTTCATGCGTCACGTCTCCGGGCTGATGGCCAAGGACGGCGCAGACGGCGTCTTCGCCGGCGCCCTGCCCGACGGCCGAGCGATCGCGCTGAAGGTCGCCGATGGGGGCGATCGGGCACGCCCGCCGCTGATGCTCGCGGCGCTCGCGCATCTCGGCCTGGCCACCGCCGAGTTGGCCGACTCCGTGGCCGAGCACATCATGGGTCACGGCCAGGTGGTCGGCGAGGTTCGGGCGTTGCTCGGATGAGCGGACCGGCACCCATCCCGTTCGTCACGCTCGACGAGCCGCGCTACGGCGAGGTGGTACCGGTGGCGCCGCTCGTCCGGCGCGTGATCGCCGAGAACCCGTCGAAGTTCACCTACCACGGCACCGGCACCTATCTCGTGGGCGAGGGCGACCATGTGGTGGTGATCGATCCGGGTCCCCTGCACGACGGTCACCGAGTGGCGCTCACGGCGGCGCTCGCCGGGCAACGGGTGTCGGCGATCCTCGTCACCCACTGCCACGCCGACCACTCGCCGCTCGCCGCGTGGTTGGCGGCCGAGACCGGTGCACCGACCGTCGGCTTCGGTCCGCACCCGCGGCTCGACGACCCGGATGCCGACGATCCGATCACGGGCGACGAGCCTGCGGGTGATTCGGCTGGCGATGCGGCCGGTGATGCGGCCGACGGCGAGGTGAAGATCGAGGAGTCGACCGACCACGACTTCGACCCGGTGCAGCGCGTGGTCGACGGCGAGGTTGCCGCAGCAGGTCCGGGCTACACGTTGCGCGCGGTCCACACGCCCGGCCACACGTCAAACCACCTCTGCTTCGCGTTCGAGGAACAGGCCGCGTTGTTCACCGGCGACCACATCATGGGGTGGAGCACCACCGTGATCGGCCCGCCCGACGGCGACATGCGCGCCTACTTCGACTCGTTGCGCAAGGTGCTCGGCCGCGACGACCGCACGTTCTGGCCCACCCACGGCTCGCCGGTCACCGACACCCGCCCGTTCCTCGAGGCGTTCCTCGCCCACCGACTCGATCGCGAGGCGCAGGTGCTGGCGGCCGTGCGCAGCGGGCAGACCGACATCGCCGAGATGGTGAAGGTGCTCTACGCCGGGGTCCGCGAGGAGCTGCACAAGCCGGCCGGTCGCAGTGTGCTCGCCCACCTGATCAAGCTCGTCGGCGACGGCGCGGTGGTCACCGACGGCGACGCTCGTCCCACGCTCAAGGCCGTCTACCGCGCCGTCTGAGCCGGTGATCGCCCCGCCCCTCAGTGCGGGTGGGCGTCGTGGCCGTGACCGGGGTCGAGGTGGCCGGCCTCGTAGTGCGCGCGCAGGACGTCGATGCCGAAGTCGAGGTGGGGGTTGCGCCACACGGTGTGCACATGGTTGGTGTTGCGCTGGGTGTTGTCGTACTCGGCCAGCAGGTCGGCACCCTGCACCCGGTAGTAGTGGCCCTCGCCCGCCTCCAGCCCACCGGCCCATGCGAACCTGAGCGCGCCGAGCGCCTCGTCGGTGGCGTACTTCGCCGTCTCCAGGTCAGCGAGTTCGTCGGGCACGCGACGCACGTACACGTCGAGCAGTGCGCGCAGGATCTCGCGCTGATCCTCGCGCAGCGCACCGGCGCTCACGCCCACGGGTTCACGCGTCAGGCGCACGGCCTCGACGTGTTCGGCGGTCAGCCCGAGGCTCGTCTCGGTCATCGTCTGCACCGCGTCGAACCTGGCCCGCTCCGCGCCCTCGAACTGCTGCCGCCACACCGCGCCGAGCGGGAGCGGCAGGTCGCCGTCGCCGAGGCCGAACGACGGGCGGTTCGCGCTCACGAGATCGGTCGGCGCGACCGGGGCCAGCAACGCAGCGTGCAACTGGGCCTCGTCGAGCGAGCGGACGAGCTCGCGACCGAGATCCTCCGCGCCGCCGAGCGGTCGCAGCAGATGCGGCCCGAGCAGGGGCGTCGACGCGGGGTCGGCACCGAGGAAGATCGGGGTGGTGCCGACCACCTCCCCGCCGACGATCACGTGGTTCACCGACGCGTGGTGGCCGCCGAAGCGCCAGCCCCAGGGATCGTCGCCGGCCGGGTCCCCGAAGATGCGCACGAAGTACATGCCCGGATCGCGGCCGCGTTCACGCCCGAACGTCGACGTCCACCCCTCCGACGCGTCGAGCACGTTCTCGAGCCCCATCACCGTCGTGAGCGTGGTGTACGCGGCCCGGGAGAGCCCCGAGGCGACGAGGCGGTGCGTCAGCCGGTGCTGGTGCGGTCGCATCCACGTGAGCGGGAGCCCGCCGTGGTCGGTGGGCGTGTAGAAGAAGCGCGTGCGCTCCTCGTGGTCGGAGAAGGGCCAGCGAGCGAGGTCGGACTGGCTCGCGTCGAGCGACTCGAGCAGCGCGTTCGCCGCATCGGCCATCCTCGAGGCCACGTCCCGGCGCGGGTTCGTCATCGTCGTCGTCCTCCGCGTCCCTCGGCGTCCCTCGTCGATCTCCGTCGCCGGAACCGTACGCCCCGACGGGAGCGCCGCGACGATCAGGAGTACTGGTCGAGGATGCTGGTCTCGGTGAGCCGGTCGAGGGTGTCCTTGATCGTCTCGGCGAGGTCGTGGTCGACGCCGGGCACCGAGGCGATCTCGTCGACGGTGGCGCGCTGCAACCGGGCCAGTTCACCGAAGCGGTCGACGACGGCCATCGCGAGCGTCGGGGTGACGCGGCCGACGCGGGCGAGCAGCCGCAGACCACGGGGCGATGCCGGGTCGTCACCTTCGAGGCCGCTGCCCGCGTAGTTGCCGGTGATCGTGGGGTAGTCGACGGCCACGAGTTCGATCTCGTCGTCGATCTCGCCGTACACCTCGTCGAGCTGCAGGCGGAGGAGGCGTGCGTCGACGCCGAGCTCGACGATCATGGTCTCGAGCTCGGTGGCGATGCGGTGGACCATGTCGCCACGCTGGACGACGGCGGCGACGTCGCGCACGGTGACGACGTCCTCGAGCTCGTTCGCGGTGAGCGCGCTGAGCGCGTCGTCGAGTCGGGCCTTGTACCGCTCGAGCGTCTGCAGCGCCTGGTTCGCCCGGTCGAGCAGGCGGCTGATGTCCTGCAGCTGGTGCTTCACCCCGCCCGCGTAGACGTTGATGACGCTCATCTCCTCGCTGACGCTCACCACGGGCACGAGCAACGATCGAGCGACGCGCTCGGCGGTGCGGTGGCGGGTGCCGGTCTCGCTCGTGGGCACCGTGGGATCGGGCACCAGGTGGACGTTGGCGCGAGCGATGCGGGTGGCATCGGCGCTGAGGATGATCGCGCCGTCCATCTTCGCCAGCTCGCTCAGGCGCTGCGGGCTGTACGGCGCGTCGAGCAGGAAGCCGCCGCTGCAGATGGCGAGCACGTCGGGGCCGTCGCCGACGACGACCAGCGCGCCCATCTTGGCGCGCACCACGCGATCGAGCCCGTCGCGGAGCGGCGTCCCCGGTGCGACCGTGGCCAGGGCGGTGTGCAGTGCATCGGCGGCCGGGCCGAGGGTCGTCATGGACCGGAGTCTACGGAGAAGCGAGTCCGGCTGCTGCGAGGGCCTGGGCCACGGTGGCGACGCGGAGCAGTTGCATGCCCTCGATGCCCGCCGGTGAGTTGGCGGGCACGATCGCCCGCCGGAACCCGAGCCGCGAGGCCTCGATGAGCCGCCGCTTGGCGTGCGACACCTGACGGATCTCACCCGCGAGACCGACCTCGCCGAACACGACCAGGTCGGGCGGCAACGGGTGGTTCGCGATCGCGCTGCAGAGCGCGAGGCACAGGGCGAGGTCGGCCCCGGGCTCGCCGAGCTTCACACCGCCCACGGCGGACACGTAGACCTCGTAGTTGGCGGTGAGCACCCGCGCTCGGCGCTCCAGCACCGCGAGCAGCAGGGCGAGGCGACCCGGGTCGAGCCCCTGGGCGCTGCGCCGTGGGGATCCGCCCGCCTGGTGCTGGGTGGTGAGCGCCTGCACCTCCACGAGCAGCGGGCGCTGGCCCTCGAGCGTCGGCAGCACCGCGGATCCGGCCACGCCGGTGCGGCGATCGGCGAGGAACAGCTGGCTCGCGTCGGGCACGCCGACGAGGCCCTCCTCCACCATCTCGAACAGGCCGAGCTCGTCGGTGGGACCGAACCGGTTCTTCACCGCGCGGAGCAGCCGGAGCGAGTGGTGCCGGTCGCCCTCGAAGCTGAGCACCACGTCGACCACGTGCTCGAGCGTGCGCGGTCCGGCGAGGCCGCCCTCCTTGGTGACGTGGCCGACGAGCACCACCGGCACGCCGCGTGTCTTCGCCTCGTGCACGAGGCGCGCCGCGCAGCCGCGCACCTGGACGATGCTGCCCGGCGCCGAGCTGAGCTCGGGGTCGGCGACGGTCTGGATGCTGTCGATCACGACCAGGCTCGGACGCACCTCGTCGAACGCGGTGACGATGTGCGGGATCATCGTCTCGGCGAGCAGCCACAGGTCGGGCCGCAGGGCCCCGAGCCGCTCGGCGCGCAGGCGCACCTGGGGGCCGCTCTCCTCGGCGCTGACGTAGAGGCTGCGCCCGGGCCAGGCGGCGAGCAGCTGCAGCAACAGGGTGCTCTTGCCGATGCCCGGCTCACCGCCGAGCAGGGTGACCGAGCCGGGGACGAGGCCGATGCCGAGCACCCGGTCGAGTTCGCCGATGCCGGTGGGCCGCGGCCCGCCCAGGTCGCCCGGGACGTCGGAGATGGGGACGGCGACCGCCGACGGGGCGAGCAGCGAGAGTGCAACGGGCTCGGGACCCTCCACGTCCTCGACGAGGGTGTTCCAGGCCTGGCACGTGATGCACTGACCCGCCCACTTCGGGAACGAGGAGCCGCAGTCGCTGCAGCGATAGACGAGTCGGAGCTTTGCCACGGTGGGGACCTTATTGACGGGGTGTGACGCGAGGAGTGACGCGAGGTGTGACGCGAGGGCCGGTCAGCGCGGACGCGACGGGTCGTCCTGGTACACGCGCTCGTAGGGGTGGTCGGTCAGCCCGCGTCCGCCGCCGCGGCGCGAGCCGCGGCCCCGCCCGCCGCCGAACCCCTGCTCCAGACGGCGCATCGACCGGTGCCGCCGGCGTTGGCGGCGTGCGACGAGCACGATCCCGACCAGCGCGGCGGCGACCCAGGCGACGAGCGCGATGAACAGCACCGTGGCCAGCACCGGCCAGGCGCCGCCGCGTTCGAGCGACTTCACCGAGGTCGCTGCGATCACGGTGTCGGAGCCGTCCATGGCGATGGGCCAGTCGACGACCGACCCTGCCTCGTCGGAGTCGGTCTCGCCCCCGTCTGCGTCGTCCCCGTCGGTCGCGCCCGGAGCGGCAGCGGTCACCTGGCCCGTCGTGCCACCGACGTCGCCGGGCAGGTGCACACGCAGCACCACGCCCACCGTGTCGACCGCGGGCGCGCCGGAGGCAGCGATCTGCTCGGCGTAGGGCGTGCCGCCGACGGTCGCCAATAGGTCGGGGTCGGCGAAGGCGTCGAGTCCGCCGTCGAGGCGACCGGTGCCGGTGACGGTGTAGGTGATGTCGCTGATCGTCGCGACCCGCTGGATCGAGATCGCCTGCAGCGGGCCGGACGGGCCGTTCAGCGTCGACAGCAGCGCGGTCGCCTGCTCGGGCGTGTCGAAGGGGTGCACGATCGTGAGCGACAGCCCGCCCGACGCCGTGGGCTCGGCCCCCTCGGTCGACCAACCGGCGGCGGCGAGGTCGTCGGTGCGCAGATCCTCGGCCAGGCCCGGCGCAGCCGCCACCACGTCAGCGTCGGCCACCACGACGACGGAGAGTTCGCCGCTGCCGTTCTCGCTGACGTCCACGTCGACGGTGACGTCGACCCGGCACGCCGTCAGCACCAGCGCACTCAACGCCAGCGCCAGCGACCCGAGCCGGCGAGAGGGGCGCATCGGTCGGGTCACGGCGCCGATTCTGTCAGCTCCCGTCGTCGTACGGTCGCGTCCCCGTGGGATCACTGGCGAACCGGTCCCGGACGCGACGATGCGGGCGGCCCCGGGGGACCGCCCGCATCGAACGTCGTACCTGTCGGTTGGGCGCCGGCCGTGCGGCACCGAGGGTCACTCGGCGACGGGCGGTTCGACCTCGGGAGCGCCGGTGGCGGCCAGCTCGACGGCAGCCGGGGGCTGGAAACCCTCGACGCCGCGGAAGGTGATCTTCTGCTCGCCCGGACGATCGGGGTCGTCCTCGGTGTCGACCACGATGATCTGGCCGGCGTGGAACTCCTTGTAGAGGATCTTCTCGCTGAGGGCGTCCTCGATCATGCGCTGGATCGCACGACGCAGCGGGCGTGCGCCGAGCTGCGGGTCGTAGCCCTTGTCGGCGAGCAGTTCCTTGGCCGACTGGGTGAGCTCGATGCCGAGGCCCTGCGCCTCGAGCTGGCCGGTGAGGCGCTTGGTCATCATGTCGACCATCTGCATCACCTCGTCCTTGGCGAGTTCGTGGAAGACGATCAGCTCGTCGACACGGTTGAGGAACTCGGGACGGAAGTGGCTCTTCAGCGCGTCCATCACCTTGTCCTTCATCCGCTCGTAGGTCATCGCCGAGTCACCCTTGGTGAAGCCGACGTTGCCCTTGCGCAGGTCGCTCGAACCGAGGTTCGAGGTCATGATCAGCACGGTGTTGCGGAAGTCGACGGTGCGACCCTGGCTGTCGGTGAGGCGACCCTCCTCGAGGATCTGCAGGAGCGTGTTGAACACGTCCGGGTGGGCCTTTTCGATCTCGTCGAACAGGACCACGCTGAACGGCTTGCGCCGCACGGCCTCGGTGAGCTGGCCGCCTTCTTCGTAACCGACGTAGCCGGGAGGCGAACCGACGAGGCGGCTCACCGTGTGCTTCTCCATGTACTCGCTCATGTCGAGCGCGATGAGGGAGTTCTCGTCGCCGAAGAGGAACTCGGCGAGGGTCTTCGCGAGCTCGGTCTTGCCGACGCCGGTGGGGCCGAGGAAGATGAACGAGCCGCTGGGGCGCTTCGGGTCCTTCAGACCCGCACGGGTACGGCGCACACTCTGGCTGACGGCCTTGATGGCGTCTTCCTGACCGATGATGCGCTTGTGCAGCTCGGCTTCCATGTTGAGGAGCTTGGCGGTCTCCTCCTCGGTGAGCTTGTACACGGGGATGCCGGTCCAGATGCTGAGCACCTCGGCCACGGCTTCCTCGTCGACCTCGTCGAACAGGTCGACGCCACTCGCCTTGACCTCGGCCTCCTTGGTGGCCTTCTCCTCGAGCAGCGACTTCTCCTGGTCGCGGAGACGGCCGGCCTCTTCGAACCGCTGCTCCTCGACGGCGCGCTTCTTGGCCTCCTGCACGTCGGTGAGCTTGGTCTCGATCTCCTTGAGATCCGGCGGGGTGCCCATGCGCTTGATGCGCAGGCGGGCGCCGGCCTCGTCGATGAGGTCGATGGCCTTGTCGGGGAGGTGACGATCGCTGATGTAGCGGTCGGACAGGTTGGCCGCGGCGACGATCGCCTGGTCGGTGATCGTGACCCGGTGGTGCGCCTCGTACTTGTCGCGCACGCCCTTCAGGATCTCGATCGTGTGGCCGAGCGTGGGCTCCTCCACCTTCACGGGCTGGAAGCGGCGCTCGAGGGCGGCGTCTTTCTCGAGGTGCTTGCGGTACTCGTCGAGCGTGGTGGCGCCGATGGTCTGCAGCTCGCCACGGGCGAGCATCGGCTTCAGGATCGACGCGGCGTCGATGGCGCCCTCGGCGGCACCCGCACCCACGAGGGTGTGGATCTCGTCGATGAACAGCACGATGTCGCCGCGGGTCTTGATCTCCTTGAGCACCTTCTTCAAGCGCTCCTCGAAGTCGCCGCGGTAACGGCTGCCGGCGACGAGTGCGCCGAGGTCGAGGGTGTAGAGCTGCTTGTTGCGGAGCGTGTCGGGGATGTCGTTCGACACGATCTTCTGGGCGAGGCCCTCGACGATCGCTGTCTTGCCGACACCCGGCTCGCCGATGAGCACCGGGTTGTTCTTGGTGCGGCGGCTCAGGATCTGCATCACGCGCTCGAGCTCGCGCTCGCGCCCGATCATCGGGTCGAGCTTCTTCTCGCGTGCGAGCTGGGTGAGGTTGCGACCGAACTGGTCGAGGATCTGGCTGCTGCCCTTGTCGCCCTGCTCCTCCTTGGGAGCCGCGGTGCCCGAGGCGGCGGCCTGTGGCTCGCCCTTGCCCTGGCCACCCTGGTAGCCGGAGAGCAACTGGATCACCTGCTGGCGCACCCGGCTGAGGTCGGCGCCCAGCTTGACGAGCACCTGTGCGGCGACGCCCTCGCCCTCACGGATGAGGCCGAGCAGGATGTGCTCGGTGCCGATGTAGTTGTGACCGAGCTGGAGGGCCTCACGGAGCGAGAGCTCGAGCACCTTCTTCGCCCGGGGGGTGAAGGGGATGTGACCCGACGGCGACGAGCCGCCCTGGCCGATGATCTCCTCCACCTGGCTGCGGACCGCCTCGAGCGAGATGCCGAGCGATTCGAGCGCCTTCGCAGCGACGCCTTCACCTTCGTGGATCAGACCGAGGAGGATGTGTTCGGTGCCGATGTAGCTGTGGTTCAGCAGTCGTGCTTCTTCTTGTGCCAGCACGACCACCCGACGAGCCCGATCGGTGAAGCGTTCAAACATGACGGAAGTGTATCGGGGGTCGCCGGGAGCAACGTGGCAGAGACAGGGGGCCATCAAGCCCATTCGCGGTGACACCTGTGACGCCTGCCCCGGGAATATCCGGAGCGCTGTTCGTGGTGGACACCCCCGCTGACCTAGCCTTGCCCCCCATGGCGCAGCTGCCGTTCTTCACGCTCCCGGGCATGCCTGGTGACGTCGAACGCATCGAGGCCGCGCTCGTCGAATCGGTGCGCACGCCCGATGCGTATCTCAACGACATCGCCTCCCATCTCATCGTCGCCGGCGGCAAGCGCCTGCGCCCGGTGCTGACCCTCGTGGCCGCACAGATCGCGGACGGTCCGGCGAGCGACGACGCTGTCCAGGGAGGCATCGCCTGCGAGCTCGTGCAGACGGGGTCGCTGTACCACGACGACGTCATGGACGAAGCGCCGACGCGTCGCGGCGTCGAGACGGTGAACGCCAAGTGGGGCAACCTGCAGGCCATCCTCGCCGGCGACTTCCTGCTCTCTCGGGCGTCGGAGATCGCGGCCTCGCTCGGCACCGAGGTGGCCGCGTTGTTGGCTCGCACGATCGGCCGCTTGTGCGAGGGCCAGATCGAGGAGCTGCGGCACACGTACAACGCGGCTCGCCCCGAGGCGTCGTACCTCGCGTCGATCGCCGGCAAGACGGCGTCGCTGTACGCCACGTCGGCCCGCATCGGCGGGATCGTCGCCGGCTTCGACCGGCCGACGATCGACACGCTCACCGAGTACGGCGAGGCGTTCGGCATGGTCTTCCAGATCGTCGACGACCTGCTCGACATCACGGCCACCGACGAGGCCCTCGGCAAGCCGGCCGGCCACGACATGGTGGAGGGCGTCTACACGCTGCCCGTGCTGCGCACCCTCCAGGCGGGTGGCATCGCGGCCGCGTCGCTGCTCGACATCCTCGGCCGGCCGCTCGAGCCGAGCGAGCGCGAGAAGGCGCTCGAGATCGTGCGCACCCGCGGCGGTGTCGCCAGCGCGCTCACCACGGCGCGCGAGTGGGCGGCCAAGGCCGTCACGGCGTGCGACCCGCTGCCGAGCAGCCGGGCGACCGACGCCCTGCGGTCCGCGCCCGAGGCGCTGCTCGCCAGCCTCGACGTCTGACCACCGCCATCGTCGGCGTACCCACAGCGTTTGGTCGCTGAAGCACGACATGCGTGCATTCGCGCTCAATCGCGAATCGGGATCGGGTGCGTTTGGTCGCTCAAGCACGACATGCGTGCATTCGCGCTCAATCGCTGCGGCGGCGGGTGGCGGCGCTCAGACGGTCGAGACGTCGGTCCCACTTGGGGCCGGTGGTCAGCAGCCAGCCCACCGCGTCGGCGAGGCACTCGGTGGTCGCTCGATAGCGGACGTCGCGGCCCTCGCGCTCGGCGGCCACCATGCCGGCGTCGGCCATCACCTGCAGGTGCTTGACGATCGCCTGGCGGGAGATGGTGAAGTCGGCAGCGAGTTCGGTCGCGGTGCGCGGGCCGTCCTGCACGAGCGTCTCGATCAGCCGCCGACGCGTCGGATCGGCGAGCACGCCGAACAGGCGGTCGAGCATGCCCGGGTCCGACTCACCCGTCCGGCGGCCGCTCACGTCCGTGCGAGCGCGGCCGTGCCGAGGCACAACACGAGCAGGCGCACGTCCCAGGCGATCGACGCCCGGGCCGAGGCGGCGCCGGCGCACGCGAAGGTCTCGGTGATCCGCAGTCCGGTGCGGTCGTCGCCCGGCACCACCTCGATCGCCACCTCCGATCGCTCGTCGTCGGTCCACCACTCGAACACGACTCGCCGGCCGTGCTCCACGGTGTGCACACGGACATCGCGGTGTTCGCCGTCGTCGACCACGGTGCCGTCGGCGCCCGGACCGACCTCGACGGCGCTCTCGTCGACGAGCCACTCCGCCCACCGTCGACCGTCGGCGATGAGCGCCCACAGTTCCTCTTCGGAAAGGTCGAGTTCGACGTGTCGTGTGACGGAGGCGCGATCCATGCGTCGAGCGTAGCGCAACCGCAGGGTTGCACATCCGTGGGCGGGCTTCTATGGTTGTGCAACCAACCGGTTGCACAACATCGATGCGACCCGACCCAGGAGGAACCCGTGCTCGTCCCAACCGTCATCGAGTCGACCGCCCGCGGCGAGCGCGCCTTCGACATCTACTCGCGGCTGCTGGCCAACCGCATCGTGTTCCTCGGCCAGGCGATCGACGACCACGTCGCCAACCTGATCGTGGCCCAGCTGCTCCACCTCGAGTCCGAGGCACCAGGTCAGGACATCCAGCTGTACATCAACTCCCCGGGCGGCGACATGACCGGGTTGTTCGCGATCCACGACACGATGCGGTACGTCGCGCCCGACGTCGCGACGATCTGCGTCGGCCAGGCGGCGTCGGCCGCGGCGGTCCTGCTCGCCGCTGGTGCTCCCGGCAAGCGCTTCACCCTGCCCAACGCCCGCGTGCTGATCCATCAGCCGCACGGTGGTGCGCAAGGCCAGTCGGCCGACCTCGAGATCCAGGTGGCCGAGGTGGTCGAGATGCGAACGAGGATGGTCGACATCCTCCACGAGGCGACCGGACGGCCGCGCGAGCGACTGGTGGCCGACCTCGATCGCGACTACATCGTGCGCGGCCAGGCGGCGGTCGCCTACGGGCTCGTCGACCACGTGATCGAGCGGCGTGAGCTGTCGGACCCGATGGCTGCGATCGCCGCCCGTGTCCCGTCGGCCGCCGCGAGTGCGCCCGCTGCCTGACGACGCCGGGGAGATCCGCCGGACGGATGACTGCGTTCATCAGCGAGGCGGATGGAGGGATGGCGATGCGGTGGTTGCATGAACGCATGACCACCCGACGCTTCGACATCGTCCACCGCGGGCCGTACCGGTGGTTGGCCACGGCCCTCGGTGCCCGCTCAGCCGCCATCGAGGTCGACGACGCCCGCATCGTCGTCACCTACGGCCCCTGGTTCCGCGCCGTCCTCCCACGCGTCACGATCGCCGCGGTGGACCTCGACGAGCGCCGCACCATCTCGCGCGGCGTGCACGGATGGCGTGGACGCTGGCTCGTCAACGGCGCCGGCGTCGGCCTGGTGCGCATTCGCTTCGAGCCCGAGCAGCGCGCCCGCACGATCGGGTACCCCGTCCGACTGCGCGAGCTCGTGGTGAACGTCGCCGACCCGGCGGCGCTGATCGCCGCACTCGACCCGGCCGAGGTCGGCTGACGACCGGGCGGCGCCCGCGCTCGTCAGGCGTCGGGTGCCACCTGCAGCACCGTGGATGCGAGCCGAGCGACCGTCTCCGGCGCGCCGAACTCGTCCCGGCGCAGGGCGCCCGACATGATGCGCAGCAGCGTCTCGCCGACCAGGTGTGAACGCACCGCTGCGCCGGTCACCTGGCGCATCGCCGTCGGACGCCCGAGCAGGCGACCCCAGAGACGGGCGAGCTTGTACTGCTCGGCGTAGGTCTCGGCCACGAGGCGCGGGTATCGCTGCAACGCCGTGGGCCCTGCATCGCTCAGGGCCTCGTGCACCACCTCGGCTGCCATCCGTCCCGTCTCGAGGGCCGTGTCGATCCCCGCTCCGGTGAACGGGCTCGCCACGCCGGCGGCATCGCCGACCACGAGGAATGTCGGACCGGCGGTCGGCTGCACGGAGCCGCCCATCGGCACCCGGCCCACCCGCACGACCCCGGTGGCCGCAGCAGGATCGATCCGCCATCGGTCGGCCAACGCGGCCACGTGGGCGTCGAGCAGATGGGCGACGTTGGTCCCCTTGAAGTCCCGAGCCGTGCTCAGCAGTCCGACGCCGATGTTGACGGTGCCGTCCCCGACGGGCGCCACCCACCCGTACCCCGGGAGGAGCTGACCCGAGCGATCGGTGAGATCGACGCCGATCTCCAGGTGGTCGTCGTGGCTCCGTGGCGACGGCCAGTACGAGCGGATCGCCGCGGCGAACGGCCAGCGCCGGGTGCGGAAGGTGCCCAAGGTGCGGCCGAACGGGCTGTTGGCGCCGTCGGCGACGATCACGTAGCGGGCCGGGATCGTGTGCACCGCGCCGCCGGGTCCGCGCACGAGTGCACCGCGGACGAATCCGCGCTCCACGACGGGCTCGATCGCCTCGTGGCCGTGACGGACGGTCGCACCGCGCGACCCTGCGTGGTCGAGCACCGCCAGGTCGAGGTCGCGCCGCCGCAGCACGGCGGCGTTCGTCGGTGCGTCCCGGTGTTCGGGCCAGGCGAGTGCGAGCTCGTGATCTCGGTGGACGACCCGCACGCCGGCGAG